>JAYUHM010000098.1:0-5478 GCA_043766985.1 Polaromonas sp. | reverse complement strand
AACTACGCCGAGATCATCCCCATGTCGGCCAAAAACGCGCGCGACATTGAGCGCCTGCTGGCGGTGTGCGAAAAATACCTGCCCGAGCAGCCCTGGATGTACGGCGCCGACGAGCTGACCGACCGCAGCGAGAAGTTTTTAGCCGCCGAGATGGTGCGCGAAAAACTCTTTCGCCTGACGGGTGACGAGCTGCCCTACACCAGCACGGTGGTGATTGACCAGTTTACCGAAGAGCCTGGCAAAACCGCCAAGCGCTTGGTCAAAATCGCCGCAACCATCGTGGTGGAGCGTGATGGCCACAAAGCCATGGTGATTGGCGAGGGCGGCGAGCGCCTCAAGCGCATCGGCATGGAAGCACGCATTGAGCTGGAGCGGCTGATGGACGCCAAGGTGTTTTTACAGCTATGGGTCAAGGTAAAAAGTGGCTGGGCTGACAACGCGGCGCACGTGAAGTCGTATGGGTACGAATAAAACAGGCTTTTAGGCCACTAGCCCAATAGAATATGGCACAAGAAGCTATGAAAAAAGTAGCGCATGAACCCGCCTTCGTCCTGCACCGGTACGACTGGAGCGAGTCCAGTTTGATCCTTGAAGTGTTCACCCGCCACCACGGGCGCATCGCCTTGGTGGCTAAAGGCGCCAAGCGCCCCAGCTCGCAGTTTCGCCCCATTTTGCTGCCCCTGCAGCCTCTGCACATTGCCTTCAGTGGCGACGCCGAGGTAGGCACCCTCAAAGGCGCCGAGTGGATGGGCGGCCTGACCATGCCCAGCGGCGACGCCCTGCTGTCAGGCTACTACGTCAACGAGCTGATATTAAAGCTGCTGGCGCGCGACGACCCGCACGAGCAACTGTTTGACGCCTACGCCCAAGTCACCCAGCTACTGCGCGACCCCGCCCTGGTAGACAGCGCCCTGCGCGCTTTTGAACTGCTGGTGCTGCGCGAGATTGGCCTGCTGCCCTCGCTAGATGCGGCCAGCCTAACGCTGCAAGCGCTGAGCAGCGATGGCCAGTACACCCTGCTGCCTGAGGCGGGCCTGCGCGCCGCGCACGATGGGGACGACCATGAGCGCGACGCCCGCCTGGACCGCCCCAGCCTGGCCGCCCGCCATTGGCTGGCGCTGCAAACCGCGCTGGACAACGCCGCCCCGGTGCATGCCCTGCGCGCCGTCTGCGCGGCTTTTACAGCGGCCGATAAAAACTCGCTGAAGGCCCAACTGCGCAGCTTGCTACACTACCATTCCGGCGGCAAAACGCTGCGCACGCGCCAGATGATGATGGACGTGCAGGCGCTCTAAGCGCGCAGGCAAGTGCGCAAATACGCGCGCAAGTAAACACGCAAGTAAACGCTACATATTCAATAGCATTTTGTGCTATATTCTATTGGGCTTGAGCCCTATTTGGCATATAAATCATGGTTAAAACGGCACTGTCAGTCAATGTGAACAAAGTCGCCTTGGTGCGCAACACGCGCCACCTGGCCATCCCCAGCGTTACCCGCGCTGCCGAGCTGTGCCTCAAAGCGGGCGCCGCAGGTATTACCGTGCATCCACGGCCAGACGAGCGCCACATCCGCAGGCAAGACGTGTTTGACATTGCCGAGCTGATGCGCCTGTGGCCCGCGCGTGAGTACAACATTGAAGGCAACCCGTTTCAAAACCTGTTGGACTTTATCCGCCAGCTCTGCCACCAGGGCATGAAGCCCCACCAAGCCACCTTCGTACCCGACAGCGAGACCCAAGCCACCAGCGACCACGGCTGGGCCTTCCCGCAAGACGCCGCCCGCCTTAAGCCCCTAATCGACGAATGCCACGCGCTCGGCGTGCGGGTCAGCCTGTTCATGGACCCTGCCCCTGAGCAAATGGCGGCAGCCAAAGCGGTAGGCGCCGACCGCGTAGAGCTGTATACCGAAACCTGGGCCAGCGCCTGGGGCACACCGCGCCAAGCCCAGGTGCTGGCAGGCTTTAATGCTACGGCTATTGCAGCAAAGGCGGCAGGCTTGGGGCTGAACGCAGGGCACGATTTAAACCGCGACAACCTCGGCGCGTTTTTGCAAGCGGTGCCGGGGGTACAAGAAGTCTCCGTCGGCCACGCCTTTGTTGCCGATGCGCTGGAGATCGGCTACGCAGCCACCGTGCAGGCCTACCAAGCCTGCATAGACAAGGCGTTTGCCCAGTGATCTACGGCATAGGCACCGACGTCTGCGACATCCGCCGCATCCGCGCCAGCGTGGAGCGCCACGGCGAGCGTTTTGCGCAAAAAATCTTAAGCGAAGGTGAGTTGGCCACGTGGAAGATGCGCAGTGCCCGCTGGCCGGAGCGCGGCATGCGCTACCTGGCTACCCGCTTTTCTGCCAAAGAGGCGTTCAGCAAAGCGATTGGTTTAGGGATGCGCATGCCGATGACCTGGCGGCACTGCGAAGTGCTGAATCTCCCTAGCGGCAAACCTAGCATTGTCTTGCATGGCGAGTTGAAGACGTGGTTTGCTGCGCAAGGGCTGACGGCGCATATCACGGTGACGGATGAGACGGATTACGCGGCTAGCTTTTGTGTCGTTGAGAAGCTTTGAAGAGTTCGCTCTAAGTTGGTTGGCAGGCAGCAGGTGAAGAAGTTGCGCTGCAAAATTGCTCCGCAAACACGCGTCCAGTTTTTGTAGCCATCATCCCCTAACACCGCGCCTTGCTACAAAATTTTCATCACAACCACATTCACCTACTTCTGAACTGGCTTGGTTATGCGCAGTGAATCCGTCTGTCTGGCGCTTGGGTTTACCATTCTCTACAAGGCGAACTTTGCCAAGGAGTAGCTCGTAGAATTAGCCCCTATGCTGCTTCACACAGAAATGCTGGCACTCCCGACGATATGAAAATGCACTGAAAACAGACGTTGATACAGCATTCGAATTAACCAGGAACTCAATGAATGAAAACTATCAAGAAGCTGATACTGAAGAATTTCAAGCGTTTCCAGACTCTTGAGCTGGACTTCGACAATGAACTAAACATCATTATTGGTGGCAACGAAGCGGGAAAGAGTTCCGTACTCCAAGCGCTTGACCTAGTGATGAGGGCAAGCCGCAGCAGGGTGGAGAGTGTTGGCCTTGAATCGTTGTTTAATTCGGCATGCATTGAAGAATTCATGGCAGGCCCCCGGAAAGTCGTCGATCTGCCGAGGATGTATGTTGAGGTCTACTTGGAAGGGTTTTCGGATCATGAACTCAATGGCAAAAACCATAGCAAGGGTGGGGTTGAGATCGACGGCATACAGCTCGTTTGCGAGCCGGTAGATGAATATACCAAACACATCGGCGAAATTTTGCTGGATCGAAACTCCAGCTTCCCCTTTGAGTACTACGAGATCAAGTTCTCAACCTTCGGAGGGTACCCGGTACATCCCTATAAGAAACCGTTGAAGCACATTTTGATTGACAGCGCTGAGATAAACAACGACTACGCGACGCCGGAGTACACGCGTTCAATGTACGCCGCAAATGCTTCTGTATTGGAACGAAATCGCCATGGACTGGAATATCGGAACGCAAAAACCAAGTTCCGAGATAGCGTACTGAAGGATATCAACGATAAGCTGCCGGACTATAAGTTTGGGGTCAGTAGCAGCCCAAAGGCAAACATCGAAACGGACATCATGATCACCGAAGGCGACATTCCTATCGACAACAAAGGTAAAGGTCGCCAATGCTTCATTAAGATGGAGTTCGCCTTGCGTGACCGCGAGCACATCTTGGACGTTTTACTATTGGAGGAGCCAGAGAACCATCTGAGTCACCTTCATACGCGAAAGCTCATTGACAGAATCAGCAATGCGAGTAAAAAGCAAATCTTTGTTGCCACGCATAGCAGTCTGATTTGCACGCGTCTCAATCTACAGAAAGCAATCATCCTCAGCGAGACAGACCCGTCAATTCCCCTCTCTTTGAAAGATCTGCCAGCTGACACGGCAAAGTTCTTCATGAAGGCCCCAGACAACAATGTTCTGGAACTCGCGCTCTGTAAAAAGGCAATTCTGGTGGAGGGTGATGCTGAGTTCATTCTGATGGAGGCCCTGTACAAGAAGCACGCTGCAGGCGGTTCTTTGGACAAGGACGGTGTCCACGTCATTTCAGTCGATGGCACGAGCTTCAAGCGTTACTTCGACCTAGCCAAAGTTCTAAGGATCAAGGTGGCAGCGATCCGAGACAACGATGGGGCATATCAGGAGAAGTGTGTGGATAACTACGCCGACTACGACTTGCCCACGATCAAAGTGTTTGCCGACTCGAATAACAAGCGCTCTACGTTTGAGATTTGCATGTATGAGGACAATAAGGACGCATGCGAGGCGCAATTCTTGGACGGAAGAATAAAGCTGACAGTCCAGGAGTACATGCTTAAAAACAAGACGGATGCTGCATTCCTGCTTTTGGTTCGTAAGCGCTCCATAAACTACACCCTATCAGTGAGACGGGAAATCTGGAATGCTGGTGTCCACGCAAACAAGGTGGACACATGTGATGGAGAAGGATTCAGAAGTATTGAGTGGCTTGGTGCTTGGACACCTGCGCGATGGACGCTGCCGTTATGACCCGCAGGTCAAGCAAGAGTTGGTGCGCCGTTGTCTTCAGCCCGGTGTGTCGGTGGCGAGGATGGCCATGCAGCACGGAGTCAACGCCAATCTTCTTCGCAAGTGGATCACCCAGCGGCAAAGCCGCAACGCCATCGCCGTGCAAACTGTGGTGCCACAAGATTCATCGGCGTTCCTGGCAGTGCAGCTCTCAGGTGCGCCCAATGCAGGGAAAGCTGTGCTGCCAAAAGTTCCGGTAGCACCCAGCCATGCAGTCGCGCAGCCAATGCACCTGCGGGTTCAACTACCCAATGGCGTTGCGGTCGATCTTGGTGCAACCGAGATGCAGGATCTATTGGCAGTCATGCAAACGCTGTGTAGCCTGCCATGTTCACGCTGAATCCTGCAAGAGCCGTATATCTGCACCGAGATGCCATCGATTTCAGAAAAAACATCAACGGCCTGGCCAGCCTGGTCGAACACGCTCTGGGTATGAACGCCTTTGCCAACGCGGTGTTTGTCTTTGGTAACCGCAGGCGTGACCGGATCAAGATACTGGGCTGGGATCGCAACGGATTTTGGTTACTACAAAAGCGATTGGAGGATGCCCGCTTCGTCTGGCCACGCAAAGACAGCAGCGTCATCGAACTGAGCGTGCAGCAGCTGCACTGGCTGTTGGACGGGATCGACCTTCAAGCCATGCGCGGGCACACTGCTGTGGTCTATCAAAAGGCGGCATAAAAGTCATACCAAAAGTGGGTCAAACAGGCCTTGCTTTATGGTGGCTTTGAGGGAACTTCTTGAGAGGCAATTTGGTCAAAAGCGTTAATGAATTTGACACTTGCCAGCGAAGAAATTACAGCCCTGAAAGAGGCATTGGTATCTGCTGCAAAACGCAGCGAGTTACTCAACAGTGAACTGG
>JAYUHM010000097.1:0-14505 GCA_043766985.1 Polaromonas sp. | reverse complement strand
GCTGGCGTATGCACCGCGCGCCTTCTTGCGATTTTTCATCACAAACACGTTCAACCACCGCTTGCTGGCTTGTGTAGCGTGCCTTTGTGCGCAGCGGCTGTGGAGGTTGGCGCTGGTTTCTGCGCCTTTGCGGCTGAAGAGCACTATCAAAGACGGAGCTGCTTGTGCTATTGCCTATTGGGCTAGCGGCCAATTTTGTTGATAAACAGGGCGGGTAAGGTTAAATTCCATCCACCCGGCGAGCGGGCTGTTAACGGCGCCAGGCAAATGTGACAGGGTGGGAGCGTCCCGATGAAAAACACGCAGAAAGGCGCGCGGTGCATACGCTAGTCCTGCTACTACCCAATTTCGCGCGTGATTTCGGAGTATTTTTGCAGCGGGATGTCCCATCCTGAGTCCAGCTCAATCGAAGATAACGGCAGTCAAGACGCAAACTCAAGAGAAGATAACGGCAGTCAAGAAACCAGACAGAGGAGAAGTCAAGACGCAGACCGAGACGGCCACAAAACAGAGCCTATCGCCACCACCATCAGCCCCATCGCCGCATAGTCCTGCCAGTGCAGCACCTCGCCCAGTACCAATGCGCCGCTGAACACACCCAACACCGGGATCATCATCACACTCAGGGTAGAGGCTATCGGCGGCAAGCTGCGGGCCAGGTAGAACCAGGTGGCGTGGGCAAAGCCAAATACCAAAATGGCGTTAAAGCCAATCGAAAACCACGTCGTCGCACCCGGCATGCGCCACCGGGCCGACTCAAAGCTGACGCTCAGCACGCTCATCACCACGGCCGCCATCACCGTCATCCAAAACGAAATGGCCAAGGTGGGCACCGGCATGGTGGTGCGGCGCAGCATCTGTGTGCCCAGCGCCCAGGTAGATGCCGCCAGCAAGGCCAGCGCCACGCCCAGCGGCTTGCCCGACAGGGCGCCCAGCTCGTGCATCAGCAGCAGCGCCACACCCAGCGCCGCGGCGCCCACACCCAGCCAGGCGCGCGGCATCAGCTTGTCCTTGTAAAACCAGGCGCCAATCATGGCGCTGAAGATCGGCATGGTGTAGCCCAAAATAGCCGCGCGCCCCGAGCTGAGCATAGTGACGGCAATGATGATGGTGGCATGCCAGATAAACATATTGAAGGTCGCTAGCACCAGCAGCTCGCGCCAATGCGCACGGGGGATGGCAAACGGCACCTTCATCACTTTCAGCGCCAGCGCCAGCACCGGCACGCCCAGCCAGATGCACAGCGCCCGAAATGTCAAAGGTGGGTAGCCCTGCACGCCCAGTTTCAATACCGGCCAATTCAGGCCCCAGGTGATGGTTAATCCGACGAGAAGCCAAAGCTGGGTGGGGGTTAGGCGCTGCATGCCTTGATTGTCGCTGATATTAATTTGATAGCAGCTTGTGCTGTGCTCTATTGGGCTAGAGGCAAATATTGCTTGGAAAAAGCATGAAAAGCAGACTTGGGGCCGCGCTGCACCCACCGCGCAAAACCCAGCTCGTAAAATAGGCGCATGACTTTTCTAGCCCAGCTTCGCGCCGCCGCCGCGCAAAACAACTCCATGCTGTGTGTGGGCCTTGACCCCGAGCCCAGCAAATTCCCCGGTGCGCTCCAAGGCAATGCCAACAAAATCTACGACTTTTGCGCCGCAATCGTCGACGCCACGGCGGACACGGTGATTGCCTTCAAACCGCAAATTGCCTACTTTGCCGCCCACCGCGCGGAAGGCCAGCTAGAGCGCCTGATGGCGCATATGCGCCGCGTCGCGCCCTGGGTGCCGATTATTCTGGACGCCAAGCGCGGCGACATCGGCAGCACTGCCGAGCAATACGCCATCGAGGCGTTTGAGCGCTACGGCGCCGACGCCGTCACGCTGTCGCCCTTTATGGGTTTTGACTCGGTGCAACCGTATTTGAAGTACCACGACAAGGGGGCTTTTTTGCTGTGCCGCACCTCCAACCCGGGGGGCGACGATTTGCAAAACCAGCGTTTGGCATCGGTAACTGGTGAGCCGCTGTTGTATGAGCATGTTGCCCAGCTGGCGCAAGGCCCGTGGAACCTGAACGGCCAACTGGGCTTGGTGGTGGGCGCTACCTACCCGGCCGAGATTGAGCGGGTGCGCGCCATTGCGCCCACGCTGCCCCTGCTCATCCCTGGCGTGGGCGCCCAGGGCGGCGATGCGGTGGCCACGGTACGTGCCGGTTGGCGCAGCAACGGGCCCATCATCGTCAACTCGTCCCGCGCGGTGTTGTACGCGTCATCAGGCGATGATTTTGCAGCGGCCGCCCGCCGCGTAGCGTTGGCTACGCGCGACACTTTGCAGCGGGCCCTGCCTGCCTGATGTGCTGCTGGGCAACACCTCGGCGCGCTGCAGATGGCCTTTAGAGCGATGAGCGCGCACCCTAAGCAGATAAGCGGCAGACCAGTAGACAAACAGTAACAGCTGTTGCGATTTACCTCGGGGGGTATAGGAGGTATTGGGACTTAGTTCCGCTATTCTCGAGCGCTTGACCACACGCCAAGCACCCATGCCCATTGCCTCACACTCTCAAGCCTTAGACCTTGCCGCGCCGACCCTGGCGCCTGCTGCCCCTCCCGCCTCATTAGCCGACACGCCCTCCAACCGCAGTGATGCCCCAGCGGCAGGCTTGGCGCCAGCCACCTTGTCGCTGCTGGGCGCTGCGCTGTTGGCGGCGTGTGGCGGCGGGGGCGGCGGTGGGAGCGGGGCGGCTGGGGGTGGCGCCAGCGCCGATCCAAACGCCAGCGCCCCAGGGTTCAACAACTTTCCCAAACCGCAAACCGACGACGAGGCCGCGCGCTTTTTGCAGCACAGCCAGTTTGCCGCCACCGATGCCGAGATCAGCAGTGTGCGCGGTGGGAGTTTTTCGGGCTATTTGCAGCAGCAGTATGCCAAGCCTGTAGAGCAAACCGGCTGGGACTGGCTAGAGTTTCGTGGCTACGGCGACCCGGTGATGGCGTCCAAGTATGTGTACAACACAGCGCTGGCAGACTTTATGGTCTGGAACCAGTTATTTACCGCCCCAGACGCCATGCGCAAGCGGGTGGCCTTGGCGTTGAGCGAGTTTTTTGTGGTGTCCTTGCAGTCGATGGAAATTGATTGGCGCGCCTACACCATCACCGCGTATTGGGACGTGCTGAACAAACACGCCTTTGGCAACTACCGCGACCTGCTGGAGGACATCACGCTGAACGCAGCCATGGGGTATTACCTCAATACCAAGGGTAACCGGGAAGATCTGGCCAAAGGCCGCCAGCCTGACGAGAACTACGCCCGCGAGGTGATGCAGTTGTTCACCATTGGCTTGTCCAAGCTTAACTTGGACGGCACGGACCGGCTCGACGGTCAAGGTAAAAAAATTGACACCTACGATGCGGATGATGTCAGCCAATTGGCACGCGTGTTTACGGGGTATGACTATGACGAAAAGTACCGTAACCAACAACCCGTCGAATTTACCTACAAGATTTATAACCGCGACTATGCGCGCCAGCGCATGGCTTTTGACGAGACCAAGCATTCCAAGTTGGCCAAGAGTTTTCTGAACGTCACTATCCCCGCCGGCACGCCGGGTCTGCAAGCGCTGAGGATCGCTCTGGATGGCTTGTTCAACCACCCCAACGCAGGGCCGTTTTTTGCCAAGCAGATGATCCAGCGTTTGGTCACCAGCAACCCCAGCCCGGCCTATGTGGCGCGCGTCGCGAGTGCCTTTAATAATAATGGCGCTGGGGTGCGCGGCGACTTGAAGGCGGTGTGGACAGCGATCCTGCTGGACGATGACGCGCGCGGCCCGCAAGGGCTGACGGACGCCAGCTTTGGCAAAGTGCGCGAGCCGATGGTACGTTTTGTGCAGTGGGGCCGCAGCTTTGGTGTGCGCTCGCTAGCGGGCAGCTGGAAGATGTCTGACCTGTCCAGTGCCTCCTACGGTTTGGGGCAAAGCCCCTTGCACTCCCCCTCGGTGTTTAATTTTTTCCGCCCAGGCTACATACCGCCAGGCACGGCGTTGGCCGATCGGGGCGCACCCGCCCCCGAGCTGCAACTGGTCAACGAAACCACCGTGGGCGGCTATATCAACTACATGACCGATGTCATTCGCAATGGCATCAAAACCCCAGAGCCCACCAAGCCCGAGCCGCTGTATGCCAACTACTTGCTAGACATTGTGGCGAACTACAGCGCCGAGCTGGCGTTGATCAACAACACCACCTTTACCGATGCAGAAGCCACCCGTGTGGCGCAAAGCTATACCCAGCGGCTGAACAAATTGCTGTGTGCAGGCCAGCTCAGTACGGCGTCGGCGGCTGACATTCAAAACGCACTCAAAGGCGCCCTCATTCAAAAGAAGATCGTCGCCACCAGCGTGGAGAAAGACAAGCTCGATTGGGTAGCCGCAGGCATATTGATGACTGTGGCCAGTGCCGATTATTTGGTACAAAAATAAAGCCAACCCCCACTAACGTTAACCTAACGATCCCTACGCCATGTACTTTATTCGACCCGAACTGCATACCCGCCGCGCGTTTTTGCGCCGCTCTGCGCAACTGGCTGCCACCGGTGTGGCGCTGCCCACAGCACTGAATTTGGTGGCCATGGGCGAAGCCGCTGCATTCAATGCCACCGACTACAAAGCCCTGGTGTGCGTCTTTCTCTACGGCGGCAACGACTATGCCAACACCGTGGTGACCTACGACGACCCCAGCTACGCGCTGTACAGCACGATTCGCGGCGTCAGTGGCACGCCGGGCAGTATCGCCATCGCCAAAGCGGATATGACCCCCACCTTGCTCACGCCTGCTACGGCGCTGGCAGACGGCCGCCAGTTCGCCTTGCACCCCGCCATGGCGGGGATTGCGGGCCTGTTCAGCAGTGGCAAGGCCGCCGTGCAGATGAACGTCGGCCCCCTGGTGGTACCCATGAGCAAAGACCAGTACCGCAGCACCAACCGTACCGCCTACCCCTTGCCACCCAAACTTTTCTCGCACAACGACCAGCAGTCGCTGTGGCAGTCGTCGTCCCCCGAAGGCTCCACCGTCGGCTGGGGTGGCAATATCGGCGATCTGGCCTTGTCTTCCAACAGCAACGCCTTGTTCACCTGCATGTCCATCACAGGCAATGCCGTGTTTCTGTCGGGTGACCAGGCTTTGTCGTACCAAGTGGGCTCCGGCGGCCCGGTGCGGATTTACACCGTGGGGGCCAACGCCTACCCCTACGGTTTCAAAGATGTCGGGCCAGCCATGGTGAGCCTCACCACCCGCCTGGGCCGCAGTAACCTGCTGGAAAACGCCTACAACACCGTCACCAAGCGGGCCGTAGAGTCGGAAGCCACCATCACCGCGGCCATCGACGCCACCAAACCCACCCGCGTTGCTAATGCAGACGTGTACCCCGCACCGTATGACAAGTTTGGCGCCGGCAACCCGTTAGCCGACCAAATGCGCATGGTGGCCCGCCTCATCGCCGCACGCGATGGCTTAGGCGGCGGCCCAGGCGGGCTCAAGCGCCAAGTGTTTCTGGTGTCTCTGGGCGGTTTTGACCTGCATGACAATTTGATGAAGAACCAGCCTGCCTTGATGCAGCGCGTCAGCGACGCCATGACCGCGTTCTACGAGGCTACCGTTACCCTGGGTGTAGCCGACAAGGTCACCGCCTTCACCGCCTCCGACTTTGGCCGCACCATGAAAAACAACGGCGACGGTTCGGACCACGGCTGGGGTAGCCACCACCTCATCGTCGGCGGTGCGGTCAAAGGCCAGTCGTTCTACGGTTATGTGCCGCCCGTAGGCGCCGGCGACAACAACAGCACCGCCACGGTAGACCAATGGCATGTTGGCCAAGGCCGCTTGCTGCCCACCACCTCGGTCGATCAGTATGCCGCCACCTTAGCCACCTGGTTTGGCGTGGCGCCGACTGAGCTGGAGGGCACAGCGCAAAACCCAGGCATCTTGCCCAACTTGAAAAACTTTGGTGGCACGGCGGGCACCATCAGTTATCCTAAAAATGTCGGCTTCATGAATGCTCCATAAATAATATCAACTTATGCACTGCACTATTGGGCTTATGGCCTATTTGGCATAAAAATACGCAAAAACAACCTGGTGCGGCACCTTGCGCCATGGGCGTATTGGGCGCACGCAGGCAGAAAAACTATCATCGACCCTACTGATGAACCACTGGCATGTTTGTGATAACCACGTCTATCGTATTTTGGGCCGTCATTGCCGTGACGCTGTTTTGGTCGCTCGGCGCCTACAACCGGCTGGTGCGCATGCGCGCCGACCTGCTGCTGGCGCTGCAAGGCTTGGCGCGGCAGTGGCAGACCAATGCGCTGACGGTGCGCCAAGAGCTGGCGGCGCTGTCGCATACGCCAGAGACCGATTCGGCCTGGGCCAGTTTGGGCGACGAGGCGGCGAACTGGCGGCCGCTGGCGCAAGCCGCCAAGCAGTTTCAAGTCTGCCTGGCCGGGGTGCTGGCCAAACCGCACCGCGTGCCGCCGGTCGACGACATTGCCTCAGTGGGGGCCGCGCACGAGGTGATGCAAGGCGCATGGCAGCGCCTGCAAAACACCCATGAAGATTTGGCTGGCCCTGCGGTGCCGCAAAGCCTGGAGCTGCTGTGGCAACACCAGGGTGTGCTGGCCGAAGAAAAGCTGCGCGACTACAACGCCAACGTGCAGGCCTACAACCAAGCGGTGCGGCAGTTTCCCGCGATCGTGTTGTCATGGATTTTTGCGTTCAAGCTGGCGCAGGCTTTGTAGTCGTGGTAACGTTGCCAGTCGCAAGAAGGAGACATCCATGAAGATTGGTTTTTTAGCCATTGGCGCGGCGCTGGGGCTGCTGGTCAGCGTTTCAGCCGCGGCCCAGTCCAATGCCCAGCGCGACGCGTTGTACGTCAAATCCCTCGCCGCCACCTGCGCCAACTGCCACGGCACCGATGGCAAAGCTGCTGAAGGCTCCAGCGCCGTGTCGCTGGCCGGTTTGCAGCAGGGCTACATCGTGGCGCAGATGCAAGCCTTCAAATCTGGTGCGCGTTCGGCCACCATCATGCACCAGCTCAGCAAGGGCTACAGCGACGCCCAGGTAGAGCAAATTGCCGCCTACTTTGCTGCGCAAAAGAAATAAGGGGAACCGTATGTCTATCCAACGCAGAAGCTTTCTCCAGTCCAGCGCCGCGCTCAGCCTGCTCGGGCTGTCCGCCTGCGCCACCACCAGCATTCCCGCCAAGGCCAAAGTCGTCGTCATCGGCGGCGGCTATGGCGGCGCTACCGCCGCCAAATATGTGCGCCTGCTGTCTGACTACCAAATCGATGTGGTGCTGATCGAGCCCAACGACAGCTTCATCTCCTGCCCCTTGTCCAACTTGGTGGTGGGCGGCAGCAAGCAATTGGGCGACGTGACCAGCTCCTACGCAGCGCTGTCTGGCAAGCACGGCGTCACGGTGGTCAAAGACATGGCCACCGCCATTGACGCAGGCAAAAAAACCGTCACCTTGGGCCGCGGTGCAACCATAGCCTATGACAAGTTGGTCGTCTCCCCCGGTGTTGAGCTGATGCTGGGCAGCATTGAAGGCTTGGCTGCGGCCCAGGCCAGCGGTCAGATCCTGCAGGCCTGGAAGGCGGGCGCTGAGACCGTGGCCCTGCGCAAGCAACTGCAAGACATGCCCGATGGCGGTGTCTACGCCATCACTATCCCGGTAGCCCCGTACCGCTGCCCGCCCGGCCCGTACGAGCGCGCCTGCCAGGTGGCGTGGTACTTCAAGCAAGCCAAGCCAAAAAGCAAGGTGCTCATCCTGGATGGCAACCCCGACGTCACGTCCAAAGGCCCGCTGTTCAAAAAAATCTGGGCCGAACAGTACAAAGGCATGGTCGAATACCGTGGTGACCATAAGGTGACCGGCGTAGACGCCAAAACCGGCAGCATCAAGTTTGAAGTGCAGGACGACGTGAAAGCCAACGTACTCAACGTGCTGCCCAGCATGCGCGCCGGCACCATTGCCCAACAAGCGGGGCTTACCAACATGGCCAATGGCCGCTGGTGCGGCGTCAACTACCAGAGCTTTGAGTCCACCGCCGCCAAAGACGTGCATGTGCTGGGCGACGCCATCCAAGTGGCAGCGCTGATGCCCAAGAGCGGCCATATGGCCAACAGCCACGCCAAGGTGGCGGCGGCGGCCATCGTGGCCCAGCTGTCGGGTTGGGAGATCAACCCCGCGCCCATGCTGACCAACACCTGCTACAGCTTTGTGGACGATAAAAGTGTGGTTCACGTGGCCAGCGTGCATGAGTATGTGGCCGCGGAAAAAACCTTTAAAGTGGTGGCCACCTCTGGTGGTGTGTCGGCCATTGACCTCAAACCCGAGGTCACCCAGCTCGAAGGCGTGTACGCCATGAACTGGGCAAAAAATATTTGGGCAGATACGCTCGGCTAGACCTTTGATTTGACTACTTCACCCCTCTCCACCCATGCAGCCCAGAACGCCAATGCCGTACCGCTATGGCGCCAACTCAATTCCGTAGCTGCGGTTTTAATAGCGGTTCGTGCCGGTAAATCATGGACCACAGCGCAATTAGATATTGAAAGCGCGCTCAGGCCGGGTGTGCAGGCCTTGTCGTTCGCGGTCATGCGCCACTACGGTACCGCGCTGGCGCTGCGGGCGCTGCTGGCCACGCGCACGCCCAGCGTACCGGCAGATGCCTTGCTGTGCAGCGTGCTGGCACTGGCATTGCAGCCCGGCAGCGACGATGCATCGACCTCGCCAGGCGGCGCTGCCAGCAGTGCCAGCTACGCAGCGCACACCTTGGTCAGCCAGGCGGTAGAGGCGGCCAAGCGCAACCCGGCTACCCAAGCCCAGGCCAGCTTTATCAACGCCTGCCTGCGGCGATTTTTACGTGAACAAGGTGCACTGCTGGAGCAGGTGTTGCGCCAGCCCCAAGCGCAGTGGAACCATCCTGCGTGGTGGGTGCAGCGCGTGCAGCGCGACCATCCCGGGCAGTGGCAAGCCATCTTGCAAGCCAACGCCTTTGCCGCGCCGCTCACGCTGCGCATCAACACGCGCCAAACCACGCGCAGCCAATACCAGGCGGCGCTGACGGCCGCCGGGATAGACGCTGTCGCAGTGGCGGACAGCGGGCTGGAGCTGGCCCGCAGCGCGTACGTACCGGGCCTGCCCGGCTACGCCGAGGGCTGGTTTTCGGTGCAAGACGCCGCCGCGCAGTTGGCCGCACCGCTGCTGCTGGGCGCGGTACACGCCAGCGGCAAACCCCTGCGTGTGCTGGACGCTTGTGCCGCACCCGGCGGCAAAACCGCCCACCTGCTGGAATACGCCGCCGCCCAAGGCATGGCTATCGAGGTCATTGCCTTAGACGTGGATGCCGCGCGTTGCCAACGCATTCATGACAATTTGCAGCGTTTGCAACTGTCCGCGCAAGTGGTGGCGGCCGACGCCTGCAAGCCAGCCACCTGGTGGGATGGCCAGCCGTTTGACGCCATTTTGCTGGACGCACCGTGCACGGCATCGGGCATTGTGCGCCGCCATCCCGACATCCGTTGGCTGCGCCGCGAGGCAGACATTGCCCAGCTGGCGCAGCAGCAGCAGGCCTTGCTGGCAGCGCTGTGGCCCCTGCTCAAGCCGGGCGCGCCGCTGCTGTACTGCACTTGCTCGGTTTTCAAGGCGGAGGGCCAGGCGCAGATACAAACGTTTGTTGCACACAACACCGACGCCGTTTTACTGCCGTCTCCCGGCCATTTATTGCCCCAAAGCACGCTACGGGCAGAAGCCATGCCGGACAATCATTTAGGTGGACATGACGGCTTTTTCTACGCTTTGCTGCAAAAGACCCCCGCGCTGCCAAAGTAGCGGGTTTGTAGCAGTGCGCCAAACCGCCGCACGCGCCGCGCTAACGGCTCTGGCCGCGCTACGTGCCACGGTTTTGGTTGTAAGCTATTGCCTGCTGGGCGTGTGCGGCCTGGCAGGCACCAACGCCTACGCGGCAGAGTCTATCGCCGCCGAAATCGCCGCGCTGCGCGTGGAGCGCGCTGAGGACGGCCTGTACCTCAGCGCCACCATCAACTTTGAGCTGCCCTCCGTGGTAGAAGAGGCTTTGCTCAAAGGCGTACCCATGACCTTTGTGAGCGAGGCCGATGTGTACCGCGACCGCTGGTACTGGTATGACAAGCGGGTTTCCGTGGCCAGCCGCAGCATACGCATTGCCTACCAGCCCCTCACCCGCCGCTGGCGCGTCAACGTTGCCAGTGGCACCGTGACCCGCCCCGCCACAGGCATTGCCTTGACGCAGCATTTTGACAACTTGCCCGACGCCTTGGCGACCGTCAGGCGCATTGCACGCTGGAAAATTGCCGACAACGCAGACGTAGACATCGACGCGCGGCACAATATTGATTACAGCTTCAAGCTGGATTTATCGCAACTGCCGCGTCCCTTGCAAATCGGCGTTGCGGGCCAAAGCGAGTGGAGCATTTACGCCGCGCGCAATGTGCGCCCCGAGTTGCGCACGGAGCCGCGATGAAGCTGCAGGCGCCAGCGCCCCCCGCGCCACGCAACACGCGCAGTTTGTCCTGGGCCATGGGTATCGGCGCAGCCGCCATGGCTGCGGTAGCGCTGGTGTTGATGTTCTTGCTGACCCAAGCCACCAACAACCGGGAGTTGTACGAACAAAACTACGCCCGGCTGGTGGTCATCAACATGGTGGTGGCCGGCTTGCTGCTGCTGGCCATCTGCTGGGTGGCGTGGCGCTTGGTATGGCGCCTGCGGCGTGGCAAGTTTGGCAGCCGGTTGCTGATAAAACTCGCGGCCATTTTTGCGCTGGTGGGGTTTGCGCCCGGCGCGCTGATTTATGTGGTGTCCTACCAGTTCGTCTCGCGCTCGATTGAAAGCTGGTTCGACGTAAAGGTCGAGGGTGCGCTGGACGCCGGCCTGAACTTGGGCCGCACCACCCTGGACACGTTGTCCAACGAGCTCAACGCCAAAACGCGGGTCGCGGCGGAGCAGCTCAGCCAAATCAGCGATGCCAGCGCGGCCGTAGCGCTAGAGCGGCTGCGCGAGCAGCTGGCCGCCAGCGACGTGGTGCTGTGGACCAGCGGAGGCCAGGTGATTGCCAGCGCGGGCGACTCGCGCTTTCGCCTGCAACCCGAGCGGCCCACCCCCACACAGTTTAGGCAAGCGCGCAGCCAGCGCGTGGTGGGCCAGATCGACGGCCTGGAAGAAGTGGGCGCGGCGGGGGTGGCCAGAATGCGGGCGCTGGCCGTGGTGGGGGCCAACAGCATTGGGCTGCTGACCGAGGCGCGCTTTTTGCAGGTGGTGCAAATTTTGCCGCCCACCCTGGTGGCCAACGCGTTGGCCGTGCAAGAGGCGTACAAAGAATACCAGGAGCGCGCGTTGGCGCGCGGGGGCCTGCGCAAAATGTACATCGGTACGCTGACCCTGAGCTTGTTTTTAGCGCTCTTTGGTGCCGTGTTGCTGGCGGTGCTGCTGGGCAACCAGATTGTGCGCCCCTTGCTGGTGTTGGCAGACGGTGTGGCCCAAGTGGCCGCCGGGGACCTGCGCCCCAAGGCAGCGCTGCAAACGCGCGACGAACTGGGCGGCCTGACCCGCTCTTTTGCCGACATGACGCAGCAGCTGCTGGACGCGCGCAGCCAAGTGCAGCGCAGCATGGCCCAGGTGGACGCATCGCGCGCTAACTTGCAGACTATTTTGGACAACCTCACCGCCGGTGTGATGGTGCTGGACGCGCGGGGCACCATCGTCTCGTCCAACCCTGGCGCTACGCGGGTACTGCGTGCGCCCGTGGCGGCCTTTGAGGGCCAGGTCTTGCAGCAAGTGCCCGGCCTGGAGGCATTTGCCCAAGGGGTGACGGCGCAGTTTGATGCCTTCTTGGGTGACCGCTCCTCGCATGGCCTGGACCATTGGCAGCATTCGTTTGAGCTTAACTACCATAACAGCGCCCCCATAGCGGCTGTGCATTGGGCGCCCGGAACGGCCAACACCATCAGCATCATCGCCCGCGGCGCACAGCTGCCCCAAGGGCAACGCCTGCTGGTGTTTGACGATATTTCGGAGGTGGTGTCGGCCCAGCGCGCGCAGGCTTGGGGCGAAGTAGCCCGGCGTTTGGCCCATGAGATCAAAAACCCGCTCACGCCAATTCAATTGTCGGCCGAGCGCCTGGAGATGAAGCTGCAAGGCAAACTGACCGAGCCCGACAACGCCATACTCACCAAGTCAGTCAAAACCATTGTCGACCAGGTCGATGCCATGAAGCGATTGGTCAATGAGTTTCGCGACTACGCACGCTTGCCCAGTGCCGACCTCAAGCCGCTGGATTTGAACGCCCTCATCACCGACGTACTGCAGCTGTACGCGCCAGAAGCCAGCGAAGTGCCCGTCAGCTGCCAGCTGGCGGCTGACTGCCCGCCCATTCTGGGCGATGCGCAGCAACTGCGCCAGGTTATCCATAACCTGCTGCAAAATGCCCAAGACGCTACGGCGGCGCGCGTGCAGGGCACCATCGATGACGACCTGACAACGCAGGTAAAGCCATCGGTCAGTATCAGCACCCAATTCAGCCCCGACAGCCGCCGCGTGCGCATGACAGTGCGCGACAGCGGCATGGGTTTTGCGCCGCACATATTGCAGCGCGCCTTCGAGCCCTATGTCACCACCAAAGCCAAAGGCACGGGCCTGGGTTTGGCCGTGGTTAAAAAAATAGCCGACGAACACGGCGCCAGAATCGACTTGTCCAACCGCTACGCGCCTGCAGACCCCGCCTCCATAGCCAAAGAAAGCCAAGCAGGGGAAAACGATACAAAAATGGTGCTGGGCGCACAGGTAATATTGTCGTTTGCTGTGGTTTAATACACACAGTCGCTAATATGCAACATTAGCGGCTTGAAGGCATCCAATATAAATAGGCGTAAGCCCAAGGCGATATGGCAAACATTTTGGTGGTAGACGACGAGCTGGGCATACGCGACCTGCTCACGGAAATTCTCAACGACGAAGGCCACAACGTGGAAGCGGCCGAAAACGCCGGGCAGGCAAGGCAAGCCCGCCTGCGTTACTCGCCCGATCTGGTGTTGCTCGATATTTGGATGCCCGACACTGATGGCGTGAGTTTGCTCAAAGAGTGGTCCGCCTCGGGCCTGCTCAGCATGCCCGTGATCATGATGAGCGGCCATGCCACCATCGATACAGCGGTAGAGGCTACCAAAATCGGAGCGCATTCGTTTTTGGAAAAGCCCATCACGCTGCAAAAATTGCTCAAAGCCGTCGCCGAAGGCTTGGCCAAGGGTGGCCGGGTAAAAACCACCGTGCAAGCCAACGCGCCCAAGCAGGTAGAGCTCACGGTAGAGTCGGCGATGATGGGCGGGCAGACCTTGCCCGTAGCCATGGACATTGGCCCCATGTCCAACCAAAATTTTGCGCTGGACAAGCCCCTGCGCGAAGCCCGCGACGAATTTGAGAAGGCCTACTTTGAGTTTCACCTCTCCAAGGAAGGTGGCTCGATGACCCGTGTAGCAGAGAAAACCGGCCTCGAGCGAACACATCTGTACCGCAAGCTCAAGCAACTTGGCGTAGACCTGAGCCGCAGTAAACGCAATGCGCCCTAAACGGTGTGCGCCAACGATCAAACAGCGCACATACATCAGCTATAATTGAGGGCTTCCCTGAAGCTCTCAGAGAACATTTGGCCCGGTAGCTCAGTCGGTAGAGCAGAGGATTGAAAATCCTTGTGTCGGTGGTTCGATTCCGCCCCAGGCCACCATTTTTTGTCTCGGACGATCCCATGACAGCCCAGCAAGTCCTTTTTGCTCCAAGGATTTAGGCTGTAAAAGCTGCTCAAGCGGACTCGTTTGATTCCACAGCGTCCCAAAGTTATTTCTAACTTCCACAATGGGGTACCGTGAGTACGGTTTTTGCTCCGGTCCATATTTGGGCTTAATAAGCAACCCACTTCGCTAGTAATTGGCTGTCCGTTCCATATGCAAAAACCCAGTTTCTATGTCTGTTTTTGCATATGACTTGGGCATGTCTCGGAGTACCTTTTCCCACAAATAGTTGATAGTTTGTTAAGAGCACTATAGGGATCATTCGCTTGCAAACGTCTGCTTTTTTGACATGGAAATTGAGTGCAAAATAGTACTAGATAATCCCGATGCAAATGTGGCGATATCAAAATGATCGAATTTACGGGTGAACGCGATCCATTGACCCAGTTAAAGGCAGAAAATGCGCGTCTTGTCGCTTTGCTAAAAGCGAACGGCCTTGAATGGCGTGCCGTAGCGCAGGCAGCACACTCTGCCGTTGAGCCGGAAGCTTCGCGTCTCTCCACAAACGAAAAGGTGGCTCTGTTTCGTCGCTTGTTTCGCGGGCGTACCGCTGTTTACCCGATTCGCTGGGAGAGTAAGACTACAACCAAGGCGGGTTACTCTCCGGCGTGCGCCAACGAGTGGCGCGCAGGGGTGTGCGAAAAACCACG
>JAYUHM010000096.1:0-5499 GCA_043766985.1 Polaromonas sp. | reverse complement strand
TGCAAACAACTCGTTCTGGCAAATATTATTGGCAACTAATACCCAAATGCGATCAGGCTCCCCCCTTTTGCACGGTGGGCTGGCCGGTGTCGTGGCGCTGGATGCCTGGATGCCTAGATGTGGCGAGGTGGTCACAGTTTGCGACCAGTATGAGGAGGAGCGCCAGATCGGGAGATGTTTGAGATGTTTCAAGTGCTGCTTGGTAATGGTATTGGCCGATAGCTCAATAGAATATTGCGAGAGCAGCTATTAAATGTGTAGTATTTTTAGTTCTAAATTGAATGGAAAGCTGGTTTAAAATACAGTATTCATTCGCTCTGCATCGGTAGTCTGCGATGCTACGGCACTGGCCAAGCTAGCGCCTGAAATATAGAGCGCGAAATTCGTTTTGCAGGTCTCAAGATGGGTTATATTCCTCGGGTATTAAAACTGTTTCGAGGTCGAAATGAACGCTATACCCATTCAAGAAGCCATCCCCGCCAAGTCTGCTGCTACTTTACTCGGTCTGTCGGAGCAGCGGGTGCGTACCTTGCTGCGCTCGGGGGCGATTGAGGGTAGGCAGGTGGGCAAGCAATGGATCACCACCGCTGCGGCTGTGAGTACGTTTAAAAACTCGGGTGCGCTGCCACCGCCTGAAGACCGTGCGCGTGCGCCGGGACCGGCGCCAAAGCTGAAGGCCTTGTCATTTTTCTCAGGGGCGATGGGGCTGGATCAGGGGCTGGAGAAGGTGGGCATCCATGTGCTGCTGGCCTGCGAGATTGATAAAGTGTGCCGCCGCACCATTACGGCGAACCGGCCTGAGATAGGGCTGCTGGGCGATATTTGGAAGTATTCTGCGGCGGATATTCGCAAGGCGGCGGGGCTCAAGGGCAAAGACGAGATTGACATCATCGTGGGTGGCCCGCCGTGCCAGGCGTTTTCTACGGCGGGTGCGCGCAGGGGCTTTGAGGACGCGAGGGGCAATGCATTTTTGCGCTATGTTGAGCTGATATTGGAGCTGCAGCCAAAATATGCGGTGATTGAGAACGTGCGGGGCCTGTTGTCTGCGCCCATGGCACACACGCCGCATGCGCAGCGTGGGGACGACTGGCAGCCGCAGACCGAGGCGCGCGCGGGCGGCGCGCTGCACCATGTACTGGGCCTGCTGCGGGCGGGAGGCTACGGCGTGTCGTTTAACCTGTATAACGCGGCGAATTTTGGTGTACCGCAATCGCGCGAGCGAGTCATATTGATTTGCTCGCGGGACGGTGGCAAAGTGCCGCACCTGATGCCTACGCATTCACCCGATGGATCGTTTGACTTGCCTAAGTGGCGTACGCTGCGTGACGCGCTGGCGGGCCTGGATCCGAAGGCGTGCGACCATGCGGAGTTTCCGGAGGATAGGCTGCGGTTTTACCGTTTGCTGGGCGCAGGGCAGTACTGGAAGCATTTGCCAGCGCACTTGCACCGTGCTGCGCTGGGTGGGTCGCTGGATTCGGGTGGGGGCAAAACGGGGTTTTTGCGAAGGCTGGACTGGGACAAACCGTCTTGTACGCTAGTCACATCACCCACCATGCCTGCTACAGATATTGGGCACCCTGTGGAAGACCGCCCACTGTCGGTGCAAGAGTACAAACGGGTGCAGCAGTTTCCGGACGAGTGGATGGTGTGCGGGTCCGTGACGGATCAGTACAAGCAAATTGGCAATGCGGTGCCGGTGGGTTTGGGGGAGGCGGTGGGCCGGGCCATATTGGCGCATATGGCGAACAAAACGGAGCAAGCGCCCGCTGCGTTTGCGTTTAGTCGCTACAAGGGGACTGATGAGGTGGCTTGGGAGGCTAATGCGCGGGTGGTGTTGGGGCTGGATAAGAAGCCCGCTAAAAGTCCAACTAAGTCGCCCTCTGCGCGAACGCCCAGGGTGCCGCGAGACGACAACCAAATTGCGCTATTTGCTTCAGAGACAGCCTGAAAGGCTGACCGTTAACCGACGTGCCGCGACCTTGCCTTAGGCCTTAAGATTGTGTAAATACTTAGTCACGTAGGCCTTGAACGCAGCTTCTGACAGGTGCTGCCGTAATGCCGGATCGGGGAAGGCAGCCCAGTTAGCGCCTTCCTTTTTGGAGAACGTGCGATGCCATTTTTCAATGTCGGTTCCAAGCCGGATGGCGCTGCTGGAGGAGTTCTCAGAGTTGTCCCGATTTTTGACTTGCAGCATGCGCCATGCGCCGCCTTTTTTGGCAGGTGCTTTGACAAAGTCAACGGCTTTTACTGTTGAGCCAGAGCACCACAGCCAGCCGCGTGGTTCCAAAATGGATGCGAGATACCTTTCAAGTAAATCACCCACCAGGTTTTCTGCGCCCATGGACAGCAAGTGTTCACGTTTTGCACGGTCTAAGTCATCGGCCTTGATTCCAAAATATTCGTGAAGAATCACGGAAACCATTTCATCGGGCACAGTAGCGGGCGCTTGGGGTGACCGTGGCTCGCGCGAAGAAGCAAAGGCAGTTGCCTGACGTTCGATGTAAAGCGTGGAGCCGATGGCTGGCGCTGATGCGCCGCCACGCAGGGCGGAAGCCGCTTGTGGAAAGCTAGCCAGAAACTTGATAAGGGATGCGTATTTTTCAACCAAGCTGGGGTCGATTGAGCTCATTGCAGCTCGTGCGACTGCTTCGGAATTTTTAACAAAAGTCATCTAATTTTTCTCAATTTTATGGACGCTGTTACTCAATTAGACTGACATCATTCTTTGGTTTCAATATGCCTGTGAATAGCCCAAAGTCTAGCCTACGCAATATCTGAATGATACTTTGAATCGCTAGCCCAATAGAATATTGCGGAATTAGCTATTAAATGTGTAGCGTATCAAACGGCCATCAGCACCTGCATTGCGCCTCTGCGGGTGCTGGGCGCGGGGCGGATGAGCAGGTCATATTGGCTGATCGAGGCCTCACTCGTCATCCAAGTCCCCCAACAACACCCCGCGCCGCGCCAGCCGCTCACGCGCTTCAAGCAAAGCTGCATGCAGTTTTTGCTCCAGCTCCGCTTTGGGTGGCAGTTCGGTCCAGTATTCGGCCACGGTGATGCCGTCTTTGTGCATTTGCAGCAGCTCCACCTGTTCGCGGCTGGATTCGGCGCACAGGATGAGGCCGATGGGTGCCTCTTCGTCCGGCTGGCGTAAAACTGGCGGGCTGGCTGGGTTTTGAGCGGTAGCAGGTTTACAAAATGGCTCCAGCTCAATTGTCGTGACAGTGTCGCGACAATCTCGGGCTGGGCAAAGGTCTGGGCAAACTGCACCATACGGCGCAGGTTTTTGGCTCCAAACCCACGGCCGAACTCTTGCGCCAGCTGATCCCCCACGCCGGGCAATGCCACCACGGGGAACCCCAGGCCTTTGCTAACCTTCATGGCTATCACCTCTATCATCCTCCAGCGGATGATAGAAGTCGTTGATTCATAAAGGAATTTATCCCTATCGCCCAAGCCATATCGCCCAACGTGGTGCGATAGCGGCGTGTTTTGTCCGATAGATCTCATTGCGGCACCGCCCAGTAGCGGCGCCAGCGTTTGTCGCCTTCAAAACGCACGCTGCCTTTGGCGCGCAGCTCTTCCAGGGCGCGCTTGACTTGTTTGGGGTGAATTTCGCCGCCAATGCGTTGGTGGATGTCGCTGATGGCGGACTGGGGGTAGCGCGCCAGGTCCTCCAGCACCAAGGCGGCCAGGCGGTGGGGCTCGATTCGTTTGAGCGTGGTCTCACTGGCAAACTGCAAATTGCGCAGCAAAGCGGGGTCTACAAAATAGCGGGTGGCCTGCGTGCGCCCCGCGCTTTTGACCAGGCCCCATTCCAGCAGGCGTTTAAGCCACGCTGGCAGTGCCTCGGTAGTTGCCAACTCAAGGGCCGTGGCCAGTTCACGGGCGGTGAGTGCGTCGTGCTGGGCGAGCAGGCCCAGTGCGATGCGTTCGCGTTGGGTGAGTTGGTAGGTTTGGTCTGCCTTGGCGATGAAGTCAATCACCTCGGGCTTGAGGATGCGCCTGCGGATGGTGACTTGCACGCGGTCATGGGTTTCGATGATCTCGGGTGCGGGCCGGCCTTGGGAGAGCAATATTTCATAGATCTTGTCAAAGCCGCTGCCTTCACGCTCCATCAGCTTCAGGTCATGGAACAGGCGGGCCAGGTGTTCATTGCGGCGCACAGTGGTGTGCAGCACGTTTTGCGGGGTGACGCCCAGTGGCAGTGGGCCGGGGTTGACCACTTCCAGCCGGTCGGGATGCAAATTCAAGAAAATGTCGCCGCGCTGGGTGTAGGGCCGATGTACCAGTGCATTGACCAACAATTCCCGAATAACGATTTCATCAAACGCTGGAACATACTGGCGGTATAGCCCATCAGGCAGCTCGTAGCGCTCCCGAAAATCAGGCACTTCACGCCACACGGCTTCTATCATCTCCATAGGGTTCAGGGTGTGGTCGTCCCATACCAGCTTGTTGACCTTGTCGCCATGTGTGTCGTATTTGATGAACTGTATGACCGGCGCGGTGACGATGAGTGCGCGGTGGCGCTGCTGGCCCAGGCAGAGAATGCCCAGGTGCGTGAGCAAGCCGTCATGCGCCAGTTGGTAGTGGCTGAGTAATTCAGCGTCTGATTTCTCTTTGACCGAGGCTTTGACGCGGTCGGATGCCCGTAACGCATTAACCACGGCACCCAACTTCTGTAGGTCACTTTCGGACGCTTTGACGTGCAGCGTGGTGAGCGTCTCCCACGGCAATGCTGCACGCTCAGTGGCGAGCCTGAGGATGTCATCGCCGGTAACGGGCTTGCTCTGGTCTGCGATGCGCAGGAAGTACCGGCCGTCGGTGCTGGAGGCGACCGACATGGCGCGTGGAATGTCCAGCGCCATAAATTGGCCCCCATTGGCGGCGGTACGGGTGGCGGGAAACACGGTGACGTTGACCGTGCATTCCGCCAGCTTGCGCCGAATGGTGTCGGGCAGGTCTGGCGGTATGGTTTGGTTGGCTGGTGGGTTGTCTTGCCCATCTTCAATGCCGATCAACAAGGTGCCGCCAAGCGCGTTGGCGAACGCGATGCAGTCCTTTGCCAATTCGGTCCAGTTGGCGCTTTTCCCCAACACTGCCCGCAATGACTTTTTGTCCAGTAGCTGTCCTTCTTGGCTCAATGCGTGTCCCCCTGTACTTTCTTTGCCATGGTGAGTGTAGGTTGCAGCAGCCTCTGCGTAGCCCGCGTAGCCGCCACATAAAACACCCGCGCGGCTTCTTGCTCGTCTTCGCCGACCTTCATGGGCAAGCGTTTCTTGCGCGCAACGCATGTGCGGGGTGATGAAGTATGGGTGGCCATCCGGGAACTGCTTGCCTACTAACAATTTGGTACAGACATCATGCCGGGATTTGGGCGGACGGCGCGCTCTGTTGGTGTGCAAACAACTCGTTCTGGCAAATATTATTGGCAACTAATACCCAAATGCGATCAGGCTCCCCCCTTTTGCACGGTGGGCTGGCCGGTGTCGT
>JAYUHM010000095.1:0-2030 GCA_043766985.1 Polaromonas sp. | reverse complement strand
CCATCACAATCAAGGGTTTTTTCTGCTGCACCGCGCGCGCCAGGTCTTCGTCCAGCGCGCTGGCAATGTGCAGGCCATGGAGCGCGGCCTGCGCCCTGCGCCACGGACTGAGCGCGGCTACAGCCGTTCCCAAAGCCAGCATACAAGCTGTTCGACGCAGAATCACCTAATATCACCTTTTACTTATGAACTTTGTTCGAGGCGAATGCCTCACTCTAAGTTCCATTCAACACCACACCGATTACCCCATGAAAACCCGTTCATTCCTGTCGGTACTGGCCAGTGCCAGCCTGCTAGTGTTGGGCTGCACCGCCAACGCAGCCGCCCCCTCGGTCACTTTTGAAGAGGCCCGCGCTGCGCTGGAAGCCTCTTCTGCGGTGGTGATCGACATCCGCGAACCCGGTGAGCACGCCACCGGCGTAGCCAATGGCGCACGCTTGATCCCCATGGGGCTACTGGGCAAGCGTTTAGGCGAGCTACCCAAGCCGGACACGCAGCCCTTGCTGATCATTTGCAACACGCAAAACCGCTCTTTCAAAATAGTCGAGCAGTTGCATGCCGCAGGCTTTGCCCATGCCCGCTATGTGCAAGGCGGTATGAGACAGTGGGCGGCGCTCGGCTGGCCGATGGTGAAGGCTTGAAAACTCCGCTTCTCAGCATAAAATCGCCCGCCAGACTATAAAAATATAGCGTAAGAAGCTATTCTTATTGATGCAACTTACGGCGCACCTTGGCAGTAAAGTACGCCACCACGGCGATAACCAGGGGAATGGACAAGCCCGTGGCGATGTCGGTGTTGATCTGCATGCCTCCCGCCTTGGCTGCCTTGAATGCATACGCCAGCAGGCTCAACGCGTAGTACGAGATGGCGGCGATCGACAGGCCTTCCACGGTTTGCTGCATGCGCAATTGCAGGCGCTGGCCGTCGGTTAATTTTTCCAGCAGCCTTTGGTTTTGCTCTTCGCGCACGATGTCGGCACGGGTGCGTATGAGGGCGCTGGAGCGCTCGATGCGCTCAGACAGGTTGGTCAAGCGCTTGTGGGTAGCCTCTACCGTGGCCATGGCGGGTAAAAAGCGGCGGTTTAAAAACTCGCTGAAGGTGAGAACGCCCGGCAAACGCACTTCGCGCAGCTCGGTGATGCGTGTGAGCACCAGGTTTTTATAGGCTGTCGTAGCGGCAAATCTAAAGCTATGGGCCGCCGTTGCACCTTCTACCCGCGCAGCCAGTGCAATGAGCAGGTGCAGCAGTTCGCTGTCAGACTGCTGGGTGCTTTCCATCGCGGTAGTGATGTCGGCCAATTGCACTTCGGCCTCTTTCAAAAGTGGCCCCAGTGCGCGCGCTGCGGGCCAGCCCATGAGCGCCATCATGCGGTAAATTTCCAGCTCCAACAAACGTGCAGAGACACGCCCAGCCCGCGTTTCGGTTAATGATTCGGCCACGGCTACATAGCGGCAAAAACCATCGCTTCTGAGCCGATAGTCGGTAAACGCAGTGGCGTAGCCCGCACCTATGCGTGCGGCTACGATCATGTCTGAGCCTAACCACTTTTTGGCACCCACCAGCATGTTCTCGTCCGAGACTGCGTCGGTCTTAATCAGGGCCAACTGGGTGGCAGAAATGGTATTGCCCGGTAGGCAGGCCAGCCACCCATCGGGCAGCTTGAGCAAGGCGCTTAAATGCGGGTCGTCTGCGCCCCAGCCTGCTTCATCTGGCAGAGGCTGCGTGATGGAGTAGCGGGTAAATTCACCATGCCGCTCCCACTTGACCATGCAATCGGCGATGCGCAGGCGCAAGAAATTGTGCGCCAGGTCTTGCAGCGTCAAGTGCTGCTGGCCAGGCAGTTGCCGCAGCACCTCAAACTCGTCTTCTACCGTTACCCCTTCGCTGAGCACCGACACATTGGTAACCAAGGCCGGAATGCGGATGCGCGCATGCGGCCGGGCGTGTATCTCGGCATGGAGTTCGAGACGATGGGCGTAGTCGCGGGGTAACAAAATATCCCTTATAGGCCATGAGCCCAATAAATGAA
>JAYUHM010000094.1:0-2032 GCA_043766985.1 Polaromonas sp. | reverse complement strand
GGGTTTCTTCGGCGTCTTTGGCGCGGTAGGCGTAGTGGTGCAGCTGCTGAATGGGCGCGGGCGGCGGCAAACTGGCGAGTTGGGCAACTGAACCGTCTGAAATGTAGGCGGGCATGTTCTGTCTCTTGGGTTGTTAGCGTTTACCAATGCGTAATTAATTTACTATAACGTAATTTTATAATCGACGGCGGCTAGTAAAAATCCAGCCGTGCGACACTGGTGAGCTGCCTTGCTTCACAACCTAGAAACGATGACCTTCATCAGAAAGCCCTCATGACCCCCGCTGTTTATTCTTATTCGGTGCCCGTGTTTACCCAATTGCTGGGCGGCCTGAAGGCAGTCCTCAAAAAAGCTGAAGCGCACGCACTTGACAAAAAAATCGACCCGAACGCCCTGCTGCAAGCGCGGCTGTTTCCAGACATGTTCACCCTGCTGCGCCAAGTGCAGGTGGCGAGCGACTTCGCCAAAAGCGTGTCCGCCCGGCTGGCCGGCGTTGAAGTACCCAAGATGGCAGACGACGAGGAAACCTTCGCGCACCTTGAAGCGCGCATTGACACAGTGCTGGCGTTTATCAAGGGTTTAGACGTTGCAGCATTCAATGAAGCCGCCAAACGAGAAATCATTACGCAGGCCGGCTCGCCAAAGGAAAAGCGCTTTACCGGCCAGTCGTATTTGCAAAACTACGGACTGCCGCATTTCTACTTTCACGTGACCACGGCGTACAACATCTTGCGGCACAACGGCGTGCCTTTGTCCAAGGGTGACTACATCGGCACGTTCTGATGGCCCCTTGGGCAAGGCGAAAATTGCTATAAATACATGAGCTGCTCGCGCCCGTATTTATTGGGCTAAAAGCCAGTTTTACATAAAAAAAGCGCCTGTGGAGAGCTCCACAGGCGCTTTTTTAACGGATACTGAAAACTACAGCGTATCGATAAAGCTGCGCAGTTTGTCTGAGCGTGATGGGTGCTTGAGCTTGCGCAGCGCCTTGGCTTCTATCTGGCGAATACGCTCACGCGTCACGTCGAATTGTTTGCCGACTTCTTCCAGCGTGTGGTCGGTAGACATTTCAATACCAAAGCGCATGCGCAGCACTTTGGCTTCGCGTGGGGTCAGGCTGTCGAGGATGTCTTTGACCACATCGCGCAGGCCGGCTTGCATGGCGGCTTCCAGCGGGGCGGTGTTGGCGCCGTCTTCAATGAAGTCGCCGAGGTGTGAATCGTCATCATCACCAATCGGCGTTTCCATCGAAATCGGCTCTTTCGCAATCTTCATGATCTTGCGAATTTTGTCTTCCGGGATCTCCATTTTCTCGGCCAGTACGCTGGCGTCTGGCTCAAAGCCAAACTCCTGCAAATGTTGGCGCGACAGGCGGTTCATCTTGTTGATGGTTTCAATCATGTGCACCGGAATGCGGATGGTGCGCGCCTGGTCGGCAATGCTGCGGGTGATCGCCTGGCGAATCCACCACGTGGCATAAGTTGAAAATTTGTAGCCGCGGCGGTATTCAAACTTGTCGACCGCTTTCATCAAGCCAATGTTGCCTTCTTGAATCAAATCAAGAAACTGCAGGCCGCGATTGGTGTATTTTTTGGCGATTGAAATCACCAGGCGCAAATTGGCCTCGATCATTTCTTTCTTGGCATCGCGCGAGTTGGTCTCGCCTTCGTTCATGCGCTTGTTGATGTCTTTGAGGTGGCCCAGCGGCACCACCACGCGGGCTTGTAATTCGCCGAGTTTGGTTTGCAATTCCTGAATGGGCGGGATGTTGCGCGCCATGATGACCGACCACGGCTTGGCGCTGGCTACCTGCTTTTCAACCCACTGCAAATTCAGCAGATTGGGCGGGAAGTCCTTGATGAAGGTTTCTTGCGGCATGCCGCATTTGTCGACGATGATGCGGCGCAGTTCGCGCTCTTTTTTGCGCACGTCCAGCACCTGGCCGCGCAGCAGGTCGCACAGCTTTTCAATCGTCTTGGCGGTAAAGCGCACCGTCATCAATTCGTCGCTGAGCGCGGTCTGGTTCTTCGTG
>JAYUHM010000093.1:0-34374 GCA_043766985.1 Polaromonas sp. | reverse complement strand
CTGAACTATGTGGTGGCCAAAATCACACGCCCTTTGCCGCCATGGATACCGCCTGCGCAACTTATGGGCGCTGGGTAACTGCCGGATTTAGGATTATTCCGCCCTACTTGCTGGACTGCCTAAGCCATTGCACTGACGTGACGGCTGACGTAGATGTGAGCGCGTGGCTTGCCAAAACGCGCCGCCTGTCAAACACGCTTCGCCTGGAGCGCATGGGCTTTCATCCTGGTCCACACATGCCCGCCATTGCAGCCACCGCGTCGCAAGGCAAAACCCGCAAAATCTACGATGCGCAAAACTTGGGTGCTGCGCGCCTGCCCGGCAAGCTGTTGCGCAGTGAAGGCCAGCCTTCTGCCCAGCCCACAGACCCGGCTGTAGACGAAGCCTACGACCACAGCGGCATTACCTATGATTTTTACGACAGGGTATTTGACCGCAATTCGTTGGATGGCAGGGGCATGACGCTGGTGTCCAGCGTGCATGTAGGCAAAAGCCTGAACAACGCTTTTTGGACCGGTGAGCAAATGGCCTATGGCGACGGTGACGGCAAGCTGTTTACCCGCTTTACCAAATCGCTCGACGTGGTGGGGCATGAGCTGTCGCACGGCGTCATTAGCTACACCGCAGACTTGTTGTACCAAAACGAAAGCGGTGCGCTCAACGAGCATTTTGCGGATGTGCTGGGCATGCTCACGCGCCAGTGGTACACCAAAACAGACGCCGCCCGTGCCGACTGGCTGGTGGGCAAAGACATCATGGGCCCGGCGGCCAAGGCCCGTGGGCTGCGTACCTTTACGGCCGACAAAGCCTATGACAACGACCCCTACTTTGGCACCGACCCGCAGCCCAAGCACCTGCGTGACCAATACAAAGGCACCGACGACAATGGCGGCGTGCACATTAACTCGGGTATTCCCAACCACGTTTTTTACCGTTTTGCGGTGGCGCTTAAGGGCAACGCGTGGGACACTGCAGGCAGCGTTTGGTACAAAACCTTGTTGTCGCTCAAGTCAAGCGCGCAGTTTGCTGACATGGTGCAGGCGACCGACAGGCTGGTGGTAGCCCAATATGGCCGTGGCAGCACCGTGCACCAAGCCTTGACGGCGGCTTGGAAAGCGGTGGGTTTTTAGAAAGCAGTCTTTATGGACCCGGTCATTACGCTGTTAATTTACCGAGAGAGTGGCGGCTTTGCGGGCCTGCAACGCGGTTGCACGGTGCAGCCTGAGGCTCTGCCCGAGGCGCCCCGAGGGCAGTTGCAAAGCCTGCTACGGCAACCGAATGCCAGCGCCGCCGCCACTGCGCCGGGTACGCTGACTATGCCCGACATGCTGGTCTACACCTTGGAGCTGGTAAGCCAGCCACAGAGCGCGTTTGCCGAAGGCGCGCAAGCCGACGACACGCCCACGCAGCAAACCAGCAGGCACTGGCTGCTGCAATACCCTGCCAGCGATGTGCCCGATGAATTGACCGACTTGATCGAGTTCTTGCACAGCCACGCGCGGCCACTTCCCCCGCGTTGATTGATAGACTGATAGAAAACATATAAAAACAGCCGCTAGCCCAGTAGAATATAGCACGAGCAGCTATTATTTTGGTAGTTGTCACAGCCATAGACGTATTGACGGGGTTTAGCTTTTGGAATTTGCATTTCTCAAACCATGGTTCACCGCGTTAGCCGTACCGCCCGCGTCCAGCATGCTGATCATTGGCTTGGGATTGGCGTTCATGCTGCGCTACCGCAGCCGTTTGGGTATCACCGTAGCGCTGCTGGGCTTGGGTTCGCTGTGGCTCGTGTCGTGCAATGGCTTTGCGGTGTGGATGGGGCGAACCTGGTTGCCACAGGTACCTGCCCTGGCGCCGTCCAGCGCCAGCCAAACACTGCGCACGCAGCAAGTGCAAGCCATCATTGTGCTGGGTGGCGGCGCAGAAACACGCAGCCGCGAGTACGGCGCCGCCCAGCCCAGCGGCGCTACCGTTGCCAGGGTGCACTACGGTGTCGTTTTGGCGCGCAGCGCTGGCTTGCCCCTTGGCTTCAGTGGCGGCCTGGGCTGGGCAGCCGACGCCCGCTCTGACAGCGAAGCACAGGCCGTGCAACGCTGGCTGGCCCAGCTAGGTTTGCCGGCTTTGCGCTGGGCAGAAAGCACCTCGCGGGACACCCAGGAGAACGCCCTGCATACCGCCGCCCTGCTGCGCAAGGACGGGGTTGAACGCATCGCTTTGGTAACCCATGCATGGCACATGCCGCGTGCGCAACGCGCTTTTGAGGTGGCCGGGCTGACGGTACTGCCCGCGCCAATGGGCTACACCGAGGCAGTTTTTGCCACAGGCCTGGAGTGGCTCCCCAGTGACGAAGGACTGCGCCACTCCAGGCAGATTTTGCGTGAGCTGCTGGCCATCGCCTTGGTGCGTTAATTTCAAGGGTTAATCTGATGGGTTAAGTTAGGTAAAGTCTGCTGACATTACCGCCCCGCCCTTGACCCAAACCCTTGCTTACGCTACATTACTAACCAATCGGTCATTAACTGCTCATACTTGCGTGAACATCCCTTTGCCATTAGACATATCCATCCGACGCGAGCGGCGCAAAGAAGCGCGCCCGGGCGAGCTGCTGGCCGCCGCACTGGATTTGTTTGTAGAAAAAGGCTTTGCCGCCACCCGGGCCGAAGAGGTGGCCAAGCGCGCTGGCGTGTCCAAAGGCACCTTGTTTTTATACTTCCCCAGTAAAGAAGACCTGTTTAAAGCTGTCGTGCGCGAGAACATCTCCAACAAGGTGAACGAGGGTTTTGACGAAGTGGAAAAGTACCCTGGCCCAACGGCAGAGCTCATTCCCTACCTGATGAACATGTGGTGGCAGCGTTTTGGATCGACCAAAGCCTCTGGCCTGACCAAGCTGATGATGAGCGAGGCTACCAACTTCCCCGAGCTGGCCAGCTTCTACCATGCAGAGGTCATAGAACCCAACCATCGCCTGATTCGCAGCGTGGTGCAACGCGGCATTGACCGAGGCGAGTTTCGCGAGGTAGATATGGACTATGCGGTTTACGCATTGCTCACCCCCATGATCTATTTAGTTACCTGGAAGCACTCTATGGGTTGCTGCGTAGCCAGCAACCAGCAGATCGACCCTGTCCGTTACCTGGCCGTTCAAGCAGACATGGTGGTGCATGCTTTGCTGCGGCGCGATTGAAAACAACTTTACGTATTTACGCTCACATGAAAAAATATTGGAAATGGCTCGTCGTTGTACTCGTCCTGGCTGCAGTAGGTACCGCAGCCATGCGCGTAGTGGCTGCACGCAAGGCCGAGCAGGCCAAGGCCAATGCGCCAAAACCCGAAGCCATCATTGAACTAGCCTCTACCGACATCGCCACAGCCCAAGTGCTGGAGCTGTCCGAAGGCCTGCCCATCTCTGGCTCGCTCAAAGCCGCCAACAGCGCCGTGGTCAAAGCACGCGTCAGCGGCGAGCTGCAAGGCCTGACCGTGCGCGAGGGTGACGTGGTGAAGGCCGGGCAAATCATTGCCCGGGTGGATGCGTCTGAATACCAAGCCCGCGTGCGCCAAGCCCAGCAAAGTGCCGACGCAGCCAAAGCGCAGGTTGACATTGCCCAACGCGCGTATGACAACAACAAGGCTCTGGTCAACCAAGGCTTTATCTCCGCCACAGCGCTGGAAACGACTGCGGCCAGCTTGGCTGGGACTAAATCAACGCATGCATCCGCACTGGCCGGGGTAGACGTAGCCCGCAAGTCGCTGGAAGACACGGTGCTCAAAGCGCCCATCAGCGGCATCATCTCGCAGCGCGCTGCCCAGCCTGGCGAGCGGGTGGGCATAGAGGCGCGGGTGGTGGAGATTATCGACATCAGCCGCCTGGAGCTGGAGGCCAATTTGGGCGCCGCAGAATCCGTGGACGTGCGCATTGGCCAGCAAGCTAAATTGCAGTTTGAAGGCCGCAATGAATCGGTGGCCGCTACGGTGTCCCGCATTAACCCCAGCGCTGTGGCCGGTAGCCGTAGCGTGCTGGTGTACTTAAGCGTGGCCAGCACGGCCGGCTTGCGCCAAGGCTTGTTTGCCCAAGGCACCTTGGGAACGGCCAGGGTTCAAACCCTCAGCGTGCCACTGTCCGCTGTGCGCAACGACAAGCCTTCACCCTATGTGCAAGTGTTGCAAAACGACGCCATCAACCACCAGAGCGTAGAGCTGGGTGCACGCGGCGATGCGCTGGGCACCACGATGGTAGCGGTAAAAAACATCAGTGCCGGCACCAAAGTTACGTTAGCCAGCGCAGGTTTTATCCGCGATGGCACCAAGGTCAAAATAATTGTGCCTGCCAGCCTTGCGGTCAAGACCCCTGCCGCGCCAGCGTCAGCCTCCGCCAACAACTAAACCACAAAGCACCCGTCCTATGTGGTTCACCCGCGTCAGCCTTAAAAACCCCGTTTTCGCCACCATGGTCATGCTGGCCTTGGTAGTACTGGGCATCTTCAGCTACCAGCGCTTGAAGATTGACCAGTTCCCCAGCATCGACTTTCCGGTAGTGGTAGTGATAGCCGACTACCCCGGTGCCTCGCCCGAGATTGTGGAGACCGAGGTGTCCAAAAAGATCGAAGAGGCCGTCAACTCCATTGCCGGTATCAACGCCCTCACCTCCCGCAGCTACGAAGGCCAGTCGGTCGTGGTTATAGAGTTTGCGCTAGACATGAACGGCCGCAAAGCCGCCGACGATGTGCGCGAAAAAGTAGCCGCCGTGCGCCCTAACCTGCGCACCGAGGTGAAAGAGCCGCGCGTATTGCGCTTTGACCCGTCCAGCCGCTCGGTATGGTCCATTGCGGTTTTGCCCGACCCCTCCAAAGGCAAAGCCCAGAGCGCCGTGGAGCTGACCAACTGGGCTGACCAAACCCTCAAAAAACGCCTTGAAAACGTACGTGGCGTAGGCTCGGTAACCCTGGTCGGCGGCACGCGGCGTGAGATCAATATTTACCTCAACCCGCAGGCGCTGGAGTCTTACGGCGTGAGCGCCGACCAAGTAGCCACCGCCGTGCGCAACGAGAACCAAGACTTGCCTGTGGGCGCCGTACGCTCCCTCACGCAAGAGCGCGTGGTGCAGGTGCAAGCGCGCATGCAACGCTCGGAAGACTTTGCCAACATCATCGTCACCCGCAAGGCAGGCACGGCCATTACCGTGGGCATGCTGGCCCGCGTGAAAGACGGCGCGCAAGAGGTAGAAAGCCTGGCCCTGTATAACGGCCAGCGCACCTTGCTGCTGGCCGTGCAAAAGGCACAAGACGACAACACCATTGACGTGGTGGACGGCCTGAAAAAAGCCATCGTAGATATTACCCCGCTGCTGCCGCCGGGCGTGAAGCTTGAACCCATTGTGGACAACTCACGTCCCATCCGCGTGTCGGTAGAGAACGTGCGCCGCACCTTGATAGAAGGCGCGCTGCTCACCATTTTGATTGTGTTTCTGTTCCTCAACTCCTGGCGCTCCACCGTTATCACTGGCCTTACCCTGCCTATTGCCTTGATCGGCACCTTCTTGTTCATGAACATGTTTGGTTTCACCATCAACATCATCACCATGATGGCGCTCAGCCTGTGCGTGGGCCTGCTGATTGACGATGCCATCGTGGTGCGCGAGAACATTGTGCGCCATGTGCAGATGGGCAAAACGCCTTACCAGGCCTCGCTGGACGGCACGCAAGAGATTGGCCTGGCGGTATTGGCCACCACCATGTCCATCGTGGCAGTGTTTTTGCCCATTGGTTTTATGGGCGGCATCATTGGCAAGTTTTTCCACGAGTTTGGTATCACCATCGTGGCCGCCGTGCTCATCTCCATGTTCGTTAGCTTCACGCTCGACCCCATGATGTCCAGCATCTGGCATGACCCGTCAATCGACCAGCATGGCAAGCCCTATGCACCCGTCACCTGGTACGACAAAACCATTGGCCGCGTGACGCATTGGTTTGAGAAAGCCACCGACCGCTTGATCGATGCCTACCAAGGCATCTTGCGCTGGAGCCTGAAGTTCAAAAAGACCACGCTGCTGATTGCACTGGCCATCTTTGTAGGCAGTGTTTTCATGGTGCCTTTGCTGGGCACCGAATTTGTACCCAAAGCAGACTTTGGCGAAACCAACGTCACGCTGTACACCCCGGTAGGTTCGTCGCTCGAAGCCACTGAGACCAAAACCCGCCAGGCCGAAGCCATCATCCGCGAGTTTCCCGAGGTGCGTTACACCTTGTCGACCATCAACACCGGCAACTCGCAGGGCAAAATTTACGCCTCCATCTACATTCGCTTGGTGGACCGCAAGCTGCGCAGCCAGACCGTGGACCAAGTGTCTGCGCAAATCCGCGACCGCTTAAACCGTGTAGCGGGTATGACCATTACCAGCGCAGTCGGCGGCGACGCGGTTGGCGGCGGCAAGCAGGTGGAGTTCTCCCTGAAAGGCGGCGACCTGCGCGAGCTGGAGCGCCTGACGGTGCAAGCCATGGCCAAGCTGAAAGACGTCCCCGGCCTGGTCGATCTGGATTCGAGCGTCAAGCCCAGCAAACCCACCATCGAGGTAGACGTTCGGCGTGAGGCGGCCTCTGACTTGGGCCTGAACGTGACCCAAATTGGCAATAGCCTGCGCACCTTGGTGGCTGGCCAAACGGTGGGCAACTGGCGCGCCAGTGACGACCAAACCTATGACGTGAATGTGCGCCTCTCACCCGAGGCCCGCAACACCGTGCAAGACCTGGAGCGTTTGCCGTTTACCGTCACCTCCGCAGCGGACGGCACCACCAAAGTGGTGCGACTGAACCAGGTAGCCACGGTGCGCGAGTCCACCGGGCCGAACCAAATCAACCGCCGCGACCTGTCGCGTGAAGTGGCCATCAACGCCAACGTGTATGGCCGCTCGGCTGGCGAGGTATCTGCCGATGTGCGCCAGGTGATGGACAGCATCACCATGCCGCCGGGCTACAGCTACCAGTTTGGCGGCAACACCAAAAACATGGCCGAATCGTTTGGGTATGCGGTGTCAGCCCTGGCACTGGCCGTCATCTTTATCTACATGATTCTGGCCAGCCAGTTCAAAAGCTTTTTTCAGCCCCTGGCGTTGATGACCTCGCTGCCCCTCACTTTGATTGGCGTGGTGCTGGCGCTGCTGCTGTTTCGCTCTACGCTGTCCATGTTCTCGGTGATTGGCGTGGTGATGCTGATGGGCTTGGTGACCAAAAACGCCATTTTGCTGGTGGACTTTGCCATCCGCGCGCGGGAGCCCGAGGTGGACGCGCAAGGCAACGTTGTGGCGCCTGGCCTAGAGCGCGCCGACGCCCTGCTACTGGCCGCCAAAGTGCGCCTGCGCCCTATTTTGATGACCACGCTGGCCATGATTTTTGGCATGGTGCCGCTGGCGTTTGCATTAAGCGAAGGCGCAGAGCAGCGCGCGCCCATGGGCCAAGCCGTCATCGGCGGCGTCATCACGTCGTCCTTGCTAACCTTGGTAGTCGTGCCCGTGGTGTATTGCTATATGGATGATTTGGCCCAGTGGTTGAAGGGACTTTTCGTCGGTAAAGCGCGCCTTGGTGCCAACCCCAGCCAAACCCCGCCTAAAATCGACGCTTTGCCTCGCTCTGCCGAATGAGCGCCGCCCACTTTTTGCATTAGAGACCCGTATGAACATCGAACAAGCCCGCTTTAACATGATCGAGCAGCAAATCCGCCCGTGGGACGTGCTGGACAACCAGATACTGCAACTGCTAGCCACTGTGAAGCGCGAAGATTTTGTACCGCTGGCGCACAAGGCCTTGGCCTTTGTGGACATGGAGATTCCGCTACGCGCCGGTGGCAAAAACGGCCAATGCATGCTGTCGCCCAAGGTGGAAGCCCGTTTGCTGCAAGACCTGGCTGTGCACAAACATGAAAAAGTGTTGGAAATTGGTACGGGCAGCGGCTACATGGCTGCCCTGCTGGCGCACCGCGCCCAGCGCGTCATCAGCCTGGAGATCGTGCCCGAGCTGGCACAAATGGCACGTGACAATCTGCAAAAGGCTGGCATTCACAACTGCGAAGTGCGCGTGGCCGATGGCTCCAAAGACCTCAGCGCCGAAGGCCTGTTTGACGTGATTGTGCTGTCGGGCTCGGTGGCGCACATTCCAGCAGCTTTGTTGACGCAGCTCAAACCCGGTGGCCGTTTAGCCGCTATTGTGGGTGAGGAGCCCGTGATGCGCGCCACTTTTGTCACCAAACCAGTACCAGCCAGCGCCACCGATGGCACGGTAACCACCCAGCCGTGGGACACCGTGGCGCCCCGCCTGATGGGCTTTGCCGAAGACTCTAAATTCAATTTCTAGCATGATCGCGCAAATCCGCCCCGCCGCCTTCGCCCAGTGGACCACTGCGCAACCCGGCAGCACGCCCCTGGTGCTGGACGTGCGCGAGCCCTGGGAGTTTCACACCGCCGCCATCCGCCCCTTGGACGGCGCGCCTGCCTTTGACGTGCTGAGCATCCCCATGCAAGAGATTCCGGCCCGCCTGGCCGAGCTGCCCAAGGACCGGCCCATAGCCTGCCTGTGCCACCACGGCATGCGCAGCCAAAACGTGGCGCGCTATTTGGCGCAAAACGGCTTTGAGCAGGTTGTCAACATTGCAGGCGGCATTGCCGCCTGGAGCGACGAGGCTGACCCCTCGGTGCCACGCTACTAATCTACCAAAAGGAACGTTATGAAAACGCCCCGTCTCATCTTGATCAGCGCACTGGTGGGCACGGCCTACGCCTCGTCTGCGTCAGCGCAGAACCTGTCGCAGCTGTATGAGGCCGCCCGCGCCTACGACGCCACCTACCAGTCGGCCAAATCGCAGTACGAGGCCAACCTGTACAAGGCAGCGCAAACCAAAGCCGGCTTGTACCCCACTGCCGGTTTGAGCGCCGGTATCTCACGCTCCAACATTGAAAACAGCAACCCTGGCCTCACGCGCAGCGCCGCAAGCAACCCCACCACCCAAAACGCAGCCATCAGCGCGTCGCAGCCCTTGTACCGCCCCGCTAACCGCGCCACTGCAGAGCAAGGCGACAAGCAAATCGGGCTGGCCAAAACCACCCTGGATAGCGCAGAACAAGACCTGATTGTGCGCGTCAGCCAAGCTTACTTTGACGTGCTGGCCAGCCAAGATAGCCTGGCCTTTGTCAAGGCCCAAAAAGCCGCGGTAGCAGAGCAATTGGCCTCGGCCAAACGCAACTTTGAAGTAGGCACCTCTACCATCACCGACACCCGCGAAGCGCAGGCCCGCTATGACCTGGTTATTGCCCAAGAGATAGCCGCGGAGAACGACCTGCGTGTGAAGAAAATTGCGCTGGATATTTTGGTCGGCAAAAACGACTCGGAACCCAAACCAGTGGCCCTACCCCTCACCCTGCCCGCCCCCGTACCCAGCGACGTGAACGCGTGGGTAACGCAGTCAGAGCAAGAGCACCCCAGCATCAAGGCCGCGCAGCTGGCGGTAGATGTTGCCAAACTAGAAACCCAAAAAGCCGAGGCCGGCGGCAAACCCACGCTGGACGCGAATGCCAGCTACGGCATATCCCGCAACACCAACCTGGACACGGCCAACAACCGCTCCAACACCGCCAGCATTGGGTTGGCCTTTAACTGGCCACTGTTTGCAGGCTTCGCCATTCAAAACCGCATCAAAGAAACCTTGCAGCTCGAAGACAAAGCTCTGAACGACCTGGAAGGCGCCAAGCGCAGCATTGCCCAAGCCACACGCACAGCCTACTTTGGCGTCGTATCGGGCCAAGGCCAGGTCAAAGCCCTGGAGGCCGCTGAGGCGTCCAGCCAAAGCGCGCTGGACGCCAACAAGCTGGGCTACCAAGTGGGCGTGCGCATCAACATCGACGTGCTCAACAGCCAAAGCCAGCTATTCCAAACCAAACGCGACCTGGCCAAAGCCCGCTACGACGTGTTGGTGGGCGGCCTGAAGCTGCGCCAAGCCAACGGCACGCTCAAACCCGAAGATATTGCCCAAGTCAACAGTTTATTGGTCAAATAGGCCTTAAGCCCAATACTACAGGGCACAAACTGCTATTTTTTAGATAGCGAACTGGTTTCACCATCCCAGCCGCCGCCCAGCGCTTTGTACAAGCTAACCACCGCGTTCAGGTGCAGGCGCTGGGTGTCGATCAGCGCTGACTCAGCTTGCGCCAGGTCGCGTTGGGCGCTCAGCACCTCCAAGTAGTTGGAGTAGCCGCTTTTGTAGCGTAAGTCTGCCAAGCGCAGGGTGGCGCGCAGTGCATCAATCCGCTTGGTGGACGTTTTGGTGATGTCACGGCCCGCCTCCACATTGGTCAGCGCGTCGTGCACGTCACGGAAGGCATTTTGTACCGCTTGCGTATATTGCGCTACGGCTTGCTGTTGGCGCGCGTTGGCAGCGGCTACCACGGCGTCGATGGCCCCTGCGCGAAAGATGGGCTGCGTCAGGTTGCCCAGCAAGTTCCAAAACATCGATGCGGGGTCAAACAAGCTGGACAAATCCTTGGACTGCTGGCCCAGACCGGCGGTAAGCGCCAGACGCGGAAAGTAAGCGGTGCGGGCCTGCGCAATGTCTGCGTTGGCAGCCATCAGGCTCTGCTCTGCGCTGACCAAATCCGGGCGACGGGCCAACACGTCTGAGGGCAGATTATTAGGTATGCTGGGCGCCGCATACAGCATTGCCACATTGGAGCCGCGCGCTATTTTTGGCTGCAGTATGTCGGCGGGCTTGCGCCCTAACAGCAACGCCAGTGCAGATTCCGCGTTATTGCGGCTTTGCTGGGTAAGCTGCATGGTAGCTTCTATGCTGGCGGCTTCTGCCTGCGCCTGGCGCAGGTCTAGCTCGCCGATCACACCGCCCTCAAAACGGCGCTGCTGTAGGCGCAGGTTTTCCACGCGGGTTTGCAGGGTTTGCTCAGTTAGCACCACTTGGGCGTCCAGCGCACGCAGGGCAAAGTAGCTTTGCGCCACATTGGCATACAGCGTGGTAAGCACCGCGGCGCGGTTAGCCGTTTGGCTGGCCAGGCGCGCGCGGCTGGCTTCGTCGGCACGGGCGTACTTGCCCCAAAAGTCAATCTCATAACTGGCCGTCAAACCCAGTTGAAAGTCTGTCGAATTGGGTTTTGCAGTAGGCGCAAAGCTGGCGCTGTTTTCACTTGCCCTGCGCCTGGCGGCGCTGCCCGTAAAGTCCAGCGTGGGGTAAAGATTGGCTGTGTTTTGGTTCAGCGTAGCCCGGGCTTCTGCAATGCGACCGCTGGCCAGCGCCAAGTCTTGGTTTTGACTGGCGGCCTCTTGCAGCAATGCGTCCAGCACCGGATCTTGAAACGCCTTCCACCAAGTCAGCCAGTTGACTGCGGTACCTGCTACGGGCGGCGTGATGGCGGGTTGTTCAAAGTCAGGACGTTGGTTTTTAGGTGCCAATGATGTGCTACTGCAAGCAGATATAGCACAAGCCGCTACCAAAGTAAGAGCAATACTGTGAAATTTAGTCATGCTTGTCTCCCGCATACACACCGGCCAAGCGCGGTGGCGCGTTCAAACCTGCGAAGTCTTCAGGCTTACTGCGAAAGTGCCAGTCGTTGACCAGCTTGAAAAACATGGGCACCAAAAAGATCGCTAAAAAGGTAGCCGCCAGCATGCCGCCCAGCACCCCCGTGCCAATCGACTGGCGAGCAGCTGCCCCTGCACCGGTGGAGAAAGCCAGTGGCATCACACCCAGAATAAACGCCAACGAGGTCATCAAAATCGGCCTGAAGCGCAGGCGCGCGGCCTCCAGCGCGGCGGCCACGGGGGTCATGCCCTCATGCACCTTCACGGTGGCAAACTCCACAATCAAAATAGCGTTTTTGGCCGACAGGCCCAGCAGCGTGACCAAGCCGATCTGGAAATACACGTCGTTGGTGAAGTGGCGCAAATACACCGCCAGCAGCGCGCCAAAAATGCCGAACGGCAAGGCCAGCAGTACCGACATGGGCAGCGTCCACTTTTCGTACTGCGCGGCCAAGATCAAAAAGATCATCACAAAGCCCGCCGCCAGCGCCAGGCCCGCCGCGCCACTGCTGCGCTTTTGCTGAAAGGCGGTGCCGCCCCAGTCGTAGCCCGTATCGGCTGGCAGCACATTGGCCGCAGCCCGCTCCATGGCGGCAATGGCTTGGCCCGAGCTGAAGCCGGGTTTGGGTTCACCCAAAATCTGGATCGAGGGCAGCGCGTTAAAGTGCTGCACCGAGTCGGGGCCCGCGGCAAACTGGATGTCGGCCACCGAGCGGATCTGCACCATCTGCCCGGACTTGGTGCGCACATACAGCGCGCCAATGTCGTCGGGCTTGGCGCGGTACTGGCCCTCGGCCTGCATCAGTACCTGGTAGATGCGCCCGCTCTTGTTAAAGTCGTTCACATAGTAGCTGCCCAAGGTGGCAGCCAGGGTGTTGTAAATGTCGCCCACCGCAATACCCATGGAGCGGGCTTTCTCGGTGTCTACACTCACAAATATCTGCGGCGAGTTGGCCTGCCACAGCGATTTAACGCCCTGCAGCTCGGGCTGCTTGTTGGCCTCGTCCAGCAGCGCGGGCAGCAGCTGGGCCAAGCGGCGCACGCCACCGTCGCCCTTGTTTTGCAGATAGAACTCAAAGCCACCGGTTTGGCCCAGGCCCTGAATGGCCGGGGGTGCAAAAGCCAATGGCAGGCCTTCTTTGATATTGCCAGTTTTCATATACGTCTCGCCCACCAGCTCTTTGGCGGTCTGGGTGCGCTCGCCCCACGGCTTGAGCGGGAAGAACATGGTAGCCGCAGACGACTTCAAACCGCCACCGCCTAAAAAGTTCAGGCCTACCAGGCTGAAGACGGCCTCGATATTTTTGTTGGGCGACATCGCCGCCTCTACTTTTTTAACCACCGCGTTGGTGCGCTCCAGCGACGAGCCCTCGGGCAGAATCACCGCGCCAATGTAGTAGCCTTGGTCTTCATCGGGCACCAGGCCGCCGGGCACTTTGGTATACAGCAGGCCGGTGAGCAAGCCCATGCCAACGAACAGCAGCAAGCCCAGCACACCGCGCTTTAAAAAGAACGCCACGCCGCGCGTGTAGCCACGGGTGAAGCGGTCAAAGCCACGGTTAAACCCATTGAAAAATGCGTTTTTGCGCTCAGCCCCTGGCTTAAGCAGCACCGCGCACAAGGCGGGGGTGAGCGTGAGCGCCACCACGCCTGAGAGCACCACGGCGATGGTGATGGTGACCGAGAATTGCCGGTACAGCTCACCCGCCAGCCCACCCAAAAACGCCACGGGGATAAACGCCGCGCACAGCACCAGCACAATGGCCACTACCGGGCCGGTGACTTCCTGCATGGCTTTGACAGCGGCATCGTGCGGGCTCAGGCCCTCTTCGTGCATCAGGCGCTCGACGTTTTCCAGCACCACAATGGCATCGTCCACCACAATGCCGATGGACAGCACCATGCCAAACAAGGTGAGCGTGTTGATGCTGTAGCCCAGCAGGTGCAGGCCCGCCATGGTGCCGATGAGAGACACGGGCACCGCCAACACCGGGATGATGGTGGCGCGCCAGCTTTGCAAAAACAAATACACCACCAAGAACACCAGCACCATGGCCTCGGCCAGGGTTTTGACGACTTCTTTAATTGACTCGGACACAAAGGGCGTAGTGTCATACGGCGTGGCGTAGGTCAGGCCTTCGGGGAATTTACTTTTCAGTTCCTGCAAGGTTTTCTCTACCGCCGCGCGGGTGTCCAGAGCGTTGGCACCGGTTTGCAAAAACACGCCAATGGGCACCGAGGCATGACCATTAATGCGGCCATAAAAGTTGTAGTCTTTGCTGCCCAGCTCTACCCGCGCCACGTCGCGCAGGCGCACTACCGATCCCCTGTCGCCACTGCGCACCACGATGTTGGCAAACTGCTCGGGCTCTAGCAAGCGCCCTTTGGCGGTGACGGTGAGCGTCAGCTCTTCGGTGTTGCCTGGGGGCGAGCCAATTTTGCCGGCTGCGTATTGCGCGTTTTGCTCAGTCACAGCGGCGGTAATGTCGGCCACGGTAATGCCCATTTGCGCCATGCGGTCAGGCCGCAGCCAGATGCGCATGGCGTAGTCTTTGGCACCGAATATTTGCACATTGGTGGTGCCCGGCACGCGCTTGACGGCGTCCAGCATGTTTTGCGACACGTAGTTGGATATAAACAGCGCGTCGTAGCGGTCGTCGGGTGAATACACCGCCACCACCACCATGAAGTTGGCGGAGCTTTTGGCCACCGTCAGGCCCTGGCGCTGCACCTCTTGCGGCAGCTTACTCAGCACCTGGTTGACGCGGTTGTTCACGTTCACCGCCGCAATGTCCAGATTGGTGCCCACGTCAAAAGTCACGTTGATGCTGACCACGCCGTCGCCGGACGAGGTGGAGTCCATGTACAGCATCTTTTCTACGCCGTTGATGGACTGCTCGATGGGCGCGGCTACGGTGGTCTCCAGCACCTCGGCCGATGCACCGGGGTAGATGGCGCGCACGTTGACCACGGGTGGCGATATGTCGGGGTAACGCGAGATGGGCAGCACCCGCATGGCGGCCAGCCCGGCCAGCACCAGAAAGAGCGACAGCACGGTGGCAAAGATGGGCCGCTCAATGAAAAATTTGGAGAACATGCGAGGACTCCTTATTTCGCAGCTGCTGGCGCACCGTTGGCGCTGGCCACATAGGGCACTGGCTTCACAGTCATGCCCGGCTTATTGGCTTTGATAAAGCCTTCCACCAGCACCCTGTCGCCGTCCTTCAAGCCTTTGGTAACGATCCACTGCCCTTGGGTCCAACCGTCCAGCTCCACCGGCTGCGGGGCGAGCTTGTTGTCTGGCGACACGGTGAAGACGATTTTGCCAAACGGGCTGTCAATCACCGCACGCTGGGGCACGCTAAGGGTATTAGGCCGCGTGGCACCGCCGAGCAGCACACGCACAAACTGGCCGGGCCGCAGGCTGCCGTCGGCATTCGGTATCTCGGCGCGCACGTCGACGCTGCCGGTTTGCGGGTTCACCTTTTCACTGGAAAAGTTGAGATTGCCCTTTTGCGGGTGCATGCTGCCATCGGCCAGTTTCACCTGCACCGTAAAGCCCAAGCTGCCATTGGCCGCCCGCTGGCCCGGCACGTTCAGTTGCCCAGAGTTCACACGCTTGTTAAAGCTCAAATAGTCGCTCTCTGACACGCTGAAGTTGACAAATATAGGGTTAGTCTGCGCAATCGTGGTCAGCAAGCTGTCGGCGGCCGTCACCAGGCTGCCGTCTGATTTGGTAGCCGCTGTGGTCACACCGGCAATCGGTGCCAGCACTTTGGTGTAGCCCAGGTTCAGGCGCGACTCGTTGGCTTGCGCCTGCGACTGCTTGAGGCTGGCCTCGGCAATCTCCAGCACCGACTTGCTGTCGTCAAACTCTTTTTGGCTGATGGCTTTTTCTGCAATCAGCGGCACCAATCGCGTTTGGTCGCGCCGCGCCTGGTTGACTCTGGCAGTGGCCAGCGCTACCGCCGCTTCGGCCGAAGCCAGCTGGGCCTGAAAAGTAGCCGGGTCGATCTGGAACAAAGGCGCACCGGCCTTTACCGCAGCACCCTCTACATACAGGCGCTTTTGCAATATGCCCGGCACCCGCGCCCGCACCTCGGTCTCACGCGATCCTGCGGTTTGCCCGGCGTATTCCAGCTCAATCGGCTGCGCAGTGGCCTGCACGGTAATGACAGACACCTCAGGCGGCGGCATGGCAGCGCCCGGGCCACCTGGCCCACCCGGCCCTGCGGGGGCCGACGGGCCGCACGCCACCAAGGCAAGAGCCGCAGCGCATAGCAGCGTGCTTGCCACCCGGCTGTTTTTAAACGGTGTGGAATGCAATGTGGGGTGAAGCGGTGCGGTTGGCATAGGATGTCATTTTAGGAAAAAGATGGGCAGTCACACACTCAGATTTATACAAGGCATTGGCAAATCTAGCCGGGCAGTAGGGCCTTCACCATTCTATTTTCAATGCTCACGGGGCATGGCCGGGTGAAAGCACAGCGCTGTTAGCAGTTGTTATTTATGGGTAGGTAGGCTTGCACTGCACCAGTGTGCGTATTGCGAACTATATTTTTTATAGCTGCTCCCGCACCATTCTATGGGGTTTTCGGCAAGCAAATAACCCAAGCACAATAAGCCCATTGCTTTGACATCGACTTGCTGTCGGGCATGATGGGCCACATGCTGGACATCGTAGTTCTTTTCTTTGTACTGGGCCTGCTGGCCCGCTTGGTCAAAAGCGACTTGGCGCTGCCGGGGGCGTTGTATGAAACGCTGTCAATCTACCTGCTGCTGGCCATTGGCCTGAAGGGTGGCGTAGAGCTGTCCAAGCAAAGCCTGCAGGCGGTGCTGCCCCAGGTGCTATGGTGCCTGGCCATGGGCTTGGCGATACCCTGCCTGCTGTACCCCGCGCTGCGCAAGCTGGTGGGCCTCGGCGGCTACGACGCCGCATCGGTAGCCGCGCACTACGGCTCTGTCAGCGTGGTGACTTTTGCCGTAGCCAGCGCCTATTTGGTGCAGCAGCAAGTGCCGTTTGAGGCGCATGCTGCCCTGTGGGTGGCGCTGCTGGAGGCGCCGGGCATTGTGGCGGGCATTGCGCTGGCGCGCTGGTCTGCGTCCAAGCAGTTGGCTACCCCAACTTCTGCGCAGGCCATTTCCACACATCAGCCCCAAGGCAGGCAAGCGCAGGCGGTAGGAGCCCCCTCGCCCAGCGCATGGAGCGCCCTCGCCCACGACGTGTTCTTGGGCAAATCTGTCCTGCTGCTGGTGGGCGGCCTGGTGATAGGCACCACCATGGGCGAGGCAGGCACCGCGCCCATCGCCCCGCTGTTTACCGTGCTATTCAAAGGCGTGCTGGCGCTGTTTTTGCTAGAGCTGGGCTTGGTGGCGGGCGCGCGGCTGGGCGAGCTTAAGCGCTACGGCTTGCCTTTGATTGCATTTGCCATCATCGCGCCCCTGCTGCTGGCCCTGCTGGGCGCGTTAGGCGGCAAGCTGCTGGCCTTAAGCACCGGCGGCGTAGCCATCATGGCCACCCTGGCGGCCAGCGCCAGCTACATTGCCGCGCCCACCGCCATGCGCATTGCGGTGCCGCAGGCCAACGCCGCCTTGTCTATCACCGCTGCGCTGGGCATTACATTCCCGTTCAACGTGATTGTGGGCATTCCGCTGTATCTGCAACTGGCGCAGTGGCTGGCCACAGCCTAAACACCCAAGGTGCACCATGGACACACACCCCAAAAAACTCCTCGTCATCATCACCGAAGCCGCGCTGGAAAAACGCCTCATCCAGGACGCCAAACGCCTGGGCGCGCAGGGCTACACGGTGTACGACGTGCGCGGCGGCTCGCAGCACGCCACCCGCGAAGGCCAGTGGGAGGCCGACCGCAGCATTGAGCTGAAAATCATCTGCGACGAAGCCGTAGCCACCGCCATAGCCGAGCATGTGATGGCACAGTACGCCGCCAACTACGGCGTGAGCTTGTTTTTTGCCGACGTAGCGGTCATTCGGCCGCAGAAGTTTTAGCCTACTTTGCAGGCCGGCGCAGCGCGCATATCTTGTTGCCGTCTAGGTCACGCAGGTAGGCCACGTACAGCTGGCCTGACGGGCGTTCGCGAAAGCCTGGTGGGTCTTCACGCGTAGCGCCGCCGTGGGCCAGGCCAGCCGCATGTAACGCATCACCCTGCTCGGGCGACTGCAACGCAAAGCCCAGCGTATTGCCATTGCCCGGCCTAGCGGGCGGGTCTCTATAATGATGTATTATCTATACATCATGCAAACCGCCACCCTAGCCCGTACCCAAATCTACCTCACGCAAACGCAGCAAAAGCGCTTGGCTGTGGCGTGCAAGCGCACCGCCGTGACCAAAAGCGAGCTGATTCGCCAGGCCGTAGACCAGTTTTTAGACCAACAAACCACCGCACCCCGCAGCGAAAAAGTAGCACGCGTGCAAGGCATAGCAGGCCTGTGGGCCGACCGGACTGACATGGCCGACCCCACAGCTTATGTGCGCACCCTGCGCGCACCCCGCTTTTAAATGGCTACCGTCATAGTGTCAGCCACCGGCGTGCTGGTGGACTCTGACGTGCTCATCTGGGCGCTGCGCGGCAACGCACGCGCCGTGGCCGCGCTGCAAGGCAAAGCCGACTGGTACATATCTGCCGTGTCGTACATGGAGCTAGCCCAAGGCTGCCGCAATAAAACCGAGCTCAAGGCCATGCAAAAAGCCTTCAAATCTGGCGACAACGACATATTGCAACTTACCCCCGCCATCAGCGACCTAGCCTGCACGCTGGTGGAAAAATACGCTCTGTCGCACAGCCTTCACATGGCCGATGCATTGATAGCCGCCACCGCCATCGGCCACGCACTGCCCTTACTGACGGGTAATGGCAAACACTTCTCAGCTATACCCGGGCTGAAGGTGCAGGTTTTTAAGCCTTAGCTTGCTTTAGCAGGCCGGTGCAGCGCGCAGATCTTGTTGCCGTCTGGGTCACGCAGATACGCCAGATAGATCTTGCCCGTGGGGCCTTCGCGAAAGCCTGGTGGGTCTTCACACGTGGTGCCGCCGTTGGCCACACCCGCCGCATGGAACGCGTCGCCCTGCTCGGGCGACTGCACCGCAAAGCCCAGGGTGCTGCCATTGCCATGCGTAGCCGGCGCGCCATCGATAGGCGTGGTAATGCCAAACGTGCCGGTGGGGCTGCGGTAGAAATAGCGGTTTTTGTTAGCCACGCCTGGGGCAACGCCCAGCGTGCCCAGCAGCGCGTCGTAAAACTTCTTTGACGCCTCAAGATCATTTACACCAAACATTACGTGACTGAACATGGGTTTCTCCGTGGGGGCCCGGTGGGCGAAGGGGAACAGGATAAGAAGTGATGAATTGCTATGGGACTGTTGAAGCGAAGGATATAGACGAAAACATAGCTACAAGTGCCGCAAAAATCATACTCTTTCAATGAAAAAGTTGTAATCCAAGAGCCTTTACTTCAAACTGTACACAGCGAGAGTTTTGACAAAAGTACAGCCTGGTGAATTTATTCGAATTACTGCACGTCGGGTGGGAAAACTCTTTCAAGGTGCAAAATATCGATAGGCATCAGATTCCATTGCGCTCGATCATGGCTTGAGCAATACACTGACCCGGTGCATTCGAAATGAGTCCGATGAATTTGTGTAGGGGCAGGTTGATGACCTTGCAGCGCGGAAAGAATTTTAGCCTGCATACGGCTACCGTCTGAAGTGATTGTGTATGCCAGCATAGCGGCCAAAGGACCTTTGGTGTAGGGGGAGTCGTCCGTAAAAAAACAGCCCATACCGGAATCGCCAAGGTATTGGCCCTTGATGTCGGCATGACTTTTGATAGGTTTGGCCTCTATAGCGATTTCTGGTGCATCGATATGCTGTGAGGTCGCATGAAAATCAACGATTTTTGAGAACCTGCCCGTACGATTTTCACTTGGTACGAGTTTTTCATATGCAAATTTAACATCATGTCTTCGTAAGAAATGACCAGGCGGCAGTGCGACCCGAAGTTGATCGGCGAGTTGACCAATCTCCGCTGTGATGGCATCCTCCATAGGTACACGGACAGTCCCAGTAGATCCATCAGGTTTTGGCTTCCCCATAGCACCTGTTTTTTCTATAAAGCGCGCCCAGCGACTGGGCTCTATCAGTTGATCAGTTGCCTGCCAATATAGCTGGAGTACTTGTTGCACAAACTCGGCCCAGACTCTAGCCTTGGGGCGTGAAAATCCGCGCAGTCTTAGTAATGCCTTGAAATCAGTCAAGGAACCGTGACCACTCAAGCCGCACCTCGCATGAACTCGTCTAAGGCGCGACGACTGTCAGCGTATGCCCAATCAATAGTCCATCTGAAATACTCTAACGGCTTGACAATCGAAAGTGTTGATGCGGCAGGATCGATTGAAATGATCAAACTGTCGGCAAAAGGATTTCTACCCAATTTACCATTAACATCAATGGCGCTCTGACATGCCGCCCGCAGATTTATTGATTTGGTAATTGGCTCATCGTCATCTGAATAGTGTGCAACAACCACGCCGAATCCACTGGATGGATCAATTTGGTGATCCACGCTAAATAAACCCTTTTGACCAATTAAGCCGTCCAGATTACGCCGAAATACTTTGGCGTAACTACCAAGCATTGTTGCCTTGGCTTGAGACAGTGCCTCGACAGGCACATTTCCATCTTGAAATCCCATGCGGAAGCGCAAAAATTCGTTGATAGCGCTTCGCTGATCCCGATCCAATTTGAAGGCGTTCAAAATGAAACTCTCCAATTGGCTATCCTCTATTGCGAGTATTTGGTTGATACGTTCGTCATCAAGTGAGTTAAATGGCAAAGGTAGATTGCCAATGTCACCTTTTTCAAAGTTCCGACGATCCATCAACCATCTGGTACTGGTAGTCGCTAGGAAGTAAAGAGCAGTGTTACTCTGTAGATACCTCTCAAGTGCATGAAGGAACTGCTTTTCTTTCGCACTGACCTTACTCCCTACTTTGTTGAAAAAGACGGCATGAATACTAGAGTTATATGCTTGAGGGTAGTTTACGAAGCGAACGTTTTGAAAGTTTCTCGGAACCAGCAGAACGTTGCCACTGTACTGATGCATGAAACTTGGAAGCGTTTTCGCAAGTAGCGCAGAAGGTAGTGGCGTTGACTTATCGACGTTGGAGGAGTGGTGGCTGGCGTCAAACAAATCCCCTGTCGTACGACTGGAAACTCCAATATCCACGGGGTCATTTGACGAAGCATTGATCAAGTATTTCAAGGGTACACCAGTAGTAACCTCCGAGTCACCTCCCCGTCGATGACTGGCACCAATCTTTCGACACAAAGCATCCAACACCGTAATAAGCCCATTCTCAACGGAGTCTGCCACGTACTGTTTTATCTGCCTGTCGATTGGTCGTAACACAAAGGCTTCAAACCAAGCATCGGAATTAGCGGCTAGATCGTCGTGTTTGAAGCTGTGGATTTCTGCTCGATCCATTACCAATGTCCATGGCAGCTTCTTAGATGCAACTGGTTGACTGATCGAAAGAGGCGTGTAAACCCAAGTCCAGTCGGCCGTTGTTGCTTTTCTTTTACGTAATATTAATGCGGCACATGCATGTCTTGCGCCCGGGAAGAGCTTATAACGCAGGTGCGAAAAATTAATGGCACCAGTGACATAGGCTTGATCTAAAAGGTGACGACGGAAATACGCAGCACTTGGACTCACGAAGCTTTTAGAGGGTATTAGCATCGCAAGTAACCCGTCATCCTTGAGGTGCTCACGTAGCGCCTTCCAAACAAACATTTCTGCTGCTTGATTTTTACCTATTGGGCAATCGGGGTGCTCATTTGCCCATTGTTCGGCCATGGGTGATCCAAGCTTACTAAGTATCTGCCACGGCGGGTTACCCACCACACAATGGATAGGAGGTAAGACTGTTTTTATTGCAATATCAAAAAAGTCATTTGCAAACAAATTAGTACCGATCAAACTTGGAAAAAGTTTTTTCGGATCTTTGCCAGCCGCAACAACATCGAGATCACGTGGGGTGACGTAATCCAGCATTGTCAAATACAGACTAAATGCTGTTACATGGCAGGCATCTGGATTACGCTCAACACCAAATATGTTGCGCACTAATAGCCCGCGAACTTGGCTAAGTGGCAGTGACTTGGTACTTTCAGTCTGTGCATGCTCAAGAATTCGTCTATAGGCACCTACCAAAAAAACACCAGAACCGGCAGACGGGTCAAGAACAGTGATGCCATCCTGAAAGGGTTGCTCATCTTCAATACAGTCAAGTACAAGGTCAACCAAAAACGGAGGGGTGTAAAAAGCCCCTACTTTTCGTCGCTCGCCACTTTTGACGTTTTCTAGAAACTGCTCATAGACAGCAGATAACGTTTCTACACGGATTACACTGAGGTCTACATCAATAAAACCCATTTGTACGGCACCACTAAGGTGTGCTTGGGCTCCAAACTTTAATACTAGCTTTGTTAGATTAATGTGCGCCGCATCTATCTGTGCACGTTCCTTGGTTGATAGTGGAAAAATACTGCCATTAAATATGGAATCTAGGTCATCGAGCAATTTCCAGAACGCACTCTTGTTCCATTTGGCGTATGGATCAGATAAGTCGATGTTTGTGTGCCCACGCTTGTTAACCCATGCTTGATTTATTACACCTCGGTCAACAAGGAAGTAAAGATACAGTAGTTTGCCGATAAGACCATTTGCACAGTTATGGTTAAGTGCCATGTCAACGCCAACACCTTTAATAAGGTTTTGACTGAGAACACTTAGACCGGCCAAGATAATTTGGTCAACACGTCCACTCACGTCAATAGCGTGCTCTCGCCAAAAGACGGATGACCGTAAGCGACTAGCACGTAGATCAAACAGTGGTGAGGTCACGCCATCTGTCAGAGAGGGTGTGTTGGCTAGGCTGATACTTTGCCAGTTGATGGTATCTACGCTTTGATCCCATTGGTCTTTGGTGTAGCTAAACCCCTTGCAAATCAGCACTTCGTCAGGAGTAGATATGATCAAAAATGGGACGAGCCCTTGACTCCATACCTGACGATGAATTTTTTGCGCTGAGGTTCGATCTGTCACAGTCGCGATGTAAACGAGGGGAGCTGAAATGGCCGATGCGCCTTGACCAGACATCCAACAGAAAGCGCCCTCCACTTCAATGAGATCCCGGGCGCGCACGAGTTCAAAGCGATGTGCTCGCGCATTGTCAAACTGGTCTGCACTAACCCAGCCATTAGCATCTGTATAAGACAGCAGTTGGAGCAGTTGGTCTAACCGACTTTCACTATGTTTTGCGGTACGGTTCATCGCTGCATCCGTCGTAAGACACGAGTTACGCTCTCATTAATGGAATCAGTCTGAGTGATTAACGAGGGGCCGAAATTCAATCGAGTTTGAGAGGTGGGTAATCCACGCCCAGCATTTTCCAAGTGGGCATCTGCGCGGGCAAAAACACTTACTAGAGGAAACACAGTACCTTCTTCGACAGTAGTAAGGCCATCTACATATCGCGCTGTTGGTGGGTTGGTCGTTAAGAGTAGTTTAGGCAGACTGGCCACCGGGCGCGGTCCTGACAGCTCACGTGCAATTAGAGGTAGCAGAGCAGCAATAGTGCTGCGCTTGAAACCGACTGACCTATCCAGTTCACAAGCAACAAGGATGACCAAAAAATCGTGCGGCGAATACGTACGTGCTACGCGACGCTGCGTTTGCGCATAATCTTCGAACTCATATTTAAGCTCGGCCAACAACCCGCGAAACTGGTCGCGAGTGTAGTTTGCAACGCTATAAACGTCTGCTGCTTTTAACCGTTTGCTCATCTGCGTATTTTATGCGCAGATTGACGCTAGAGGGTAGTGTTTTCACTAGGCTGCTTGAGTTTTTTTACAGGTGAATGCACAGCAACGAAGTGGCTGGAAGGGAAAGCAATTAGCACCGAAGATTTGACTTTTACTTTACACACCCGAGTTCGACCCCAGCTGCAGCGACAGCCCCATCGCCTTGACCACTTTCAGGATGGAAGCGAACACGGGGCTGCCATTGGCGGACAGCGACCGGTACAGGCCCTCGCGGCTCAGGCTGGTGTTGTGGCGCTAGATGCCTGGGTCGAGGTAGTGGCAGTTTGCGGCCAGTATGAGGAATAGCGCTAAATCGGGATTTGTTTGAGATGCTTGAAGCGCTGTTTAGCAATGGTATTGGCCACTAGCCCAGTAGAATATTGCGCAAGCAGCTATTAAATGTATAGTGCCTACCATCGCCCAAACCACTATGTCGTCCCCTCCTGAAGCCATTTATCTGCGGCGTGCGTGGCGGACGTGGCCAGCCAGGCGGGCTGGATTTTCCCGCTGCTGAACGCGCACGGCCCTGGGGCCGAGCTAAGCCGGCCCGGCCGCGTGCTGTATGCGCCAGGCGGGCCAGGCGGCAGCCCCTACACCGTGGCGGTGCGGGCAGATGGCACGGTGCATTGGGCGGCCGGGCGGGCGGCCGTGGTGGCTGGCAAACTGCCTTTTACAGAGGGTTTAGGGATGTTTTAGGCCTCTAGCCCAATGGAATATTGCGGGAGCAGCTACTGAATATGTAGCGATGCAGTAACAAAACTGAGCCATCCCAAGGCCTCCAAACCGCGCCAGATCAGCTGGTCATCTCGATCAGCTCTATATCTTTCTTAAGCAGGCTGTTGACCAGGTCGGTCAGGTCGATGCCTTTTGCATGGGCCAGCTTGGACAGGCGCGACTGCACGGCAGCGTCGAGGTACAAGGGCATTTGCAGCGTCATGTTGGGGCGGTGAAACTTGCCGCGCACGCCGCCGGAAAAGTCGATCTCTGCGGGCATGTCGTCGTTGGGCTGTGCTGCTTGGGTCATGGTGCCGCCAGTGAGGGTGATTGGTCAGACGCTGTCTGACTTATGAGAAGCTGGTGGACTGGTTGGTGTGGCATCTTGAGAAGACTTTAGGCCTGTAGCCCAATGGAATACAGCGTAAAAGGCTACTAAATGCGTAGCGTCTCAGGCAGCCATCAGCACCTGCATGGCACCTCGGCGGGCACCGGGCGCGGGGCGAATGAGCAGGTCTACGTCGTAGCCTAGGGCGTTGAAGAACTCCAGCAGTTTTTCGGACGAGAAGTTGTCTAGCCTATAGTTTTGCAGGGCGGACACGTTGGGCTGGGCGATGCCCAGGCGTTTGGCTAGCTCGGCTTGTTTGAGGCCCAGGGCTTTGATGCGTTCGTTCAGGCGCACGGCCAGCACGAGCTTGGTTTTTAGCTCTTCGGGCTCGGCCAGGCCCAGGTCGGCAAAGACGTTGCCGCTGCCGCGCTGGATGGGGATGGCTTGGACAGTGGCGGCGGGGGTTGCAGTAGGTTTAGCCATAGTGTTCCTCGTAATGTTGCGTGGCGGCTTTGAGCCGCTGGTGTACCAAGTCGATATCCGTTTTAGCAGTACGTATGCCGCTGGGAGACTTTTTCTGAAAGCAGTGCAGCACATACACGGCCTTGGCAAAGCGCACGGTGTAGACGGCGCGGTAGGCGTTGCCATCATTGGCCTCTACCACCTCCAGCACACCAGCGCCCTCGCCTTTCCAGGGCTTGGCGGCAGGGTGCTTTGCGCCTAGCTGCGCTACGCCCAGTGCGTAACCTACCGCACGACGCACCTCATCTGGAAAGTCCATCAAGTCGCGCTTGGCTGCGCCGGTCCACTCTAAAGGTTTTTCGTCTTCCATGGGTATTTTATATATAAATCTGTATGAATAGTTGAGGTCGCAATTTGCGACCTCAAGTTGGCATGCTGTACAGCCTGCCAAATACTGTTTTAATATACAGTATTCATGATAGAATTCAAGCTTCTTCGCACACAGGAGCTGCCATGAAAATCTTGCCCGCCGAGTTTGACGGCCAGTCCATTCGCCGGGTGTATGACGAGGCCGCAGAGGTGTGGTGGTTTTCGGTGGTGGATGTGGTGCAGGTGCTGACGCAGCAGGCGGACTATCAAACTGCCCGCAAGTACTGGAACAAGCTGAAAGAACGCCTGAGCAAGGAAGGCAGTCAGTCGGTGACAGACTGTCACCGACTGAAATTGCCCGCCGCCGATGGCAAAAACTACCTCACCGACGTAGCCAGCGCCGAAACCCTGCTGCGCCTGGTGCAGTCTGTGCCCAGCCCCAAGGCCGAGCCGATCAAGCTGTGGCTGGCCAAGGTGGGCTACGAGCGCATGCAAGAGCTGGCCGACCCTGGCCTGTCGCTGAACCGGGCGCGCGCCACCTGGCAGCAGCATGGCCGCAGCGACAAGTGGATCCAGCAGCGCATGACGGGGCAAGAAACCCGCAACAAACTGACCGATTACTGGAGCGAGCACGACATTAAGGCGGGCCAAGAGTTTGCCATTCTCACCAACATCATTCACCAGGAGTGGAGCGGCGTGAGCGTGAAAGAGCACAAAACGGTGAACGGCCTGAGCAGTCTGTGGTGAGTGGCGCGAACTACTTGCCGCTTACGAAAACCTAGTGTTTAGGCCGTTAGCCCAATAGAACATAGCACAAGCAGCTATTAAATATATAGTATGCGCACAGCCTCAATCGGGTGTGAAAATATGCCTTACCATGGATTTTTTGGTGTGTGTGTAGCTAGCGCTTTCCTGCGTACACACGCTGGTCGCCCCTGCCCCGCTCAACGCGCGACAGGGGTTCTGACGTAGCGCCCGCCTTTGCCTAGACTATACATTTTATAGCTGCTCATGCTATATTCTATTGGGCTAGTGGCCTATTTACCTCAAGGAATGCATATGAAACAGACCCTTATCGTTTTTGCTATCGCTACCGCGGCGTTGACGGGTGCTGCTGCAGCCAATGCGCAAAAATTCACCGTTACCAGCGCCGATATGCCTGCTGGCAAACCCATTGCCGCGCCGCAGGTGTTTAACGGCTTTGGCTGCACTGGTGGCAATATCTCCCCAGCCCTCAGCTGGAAGAATGCGCCTGCTGGTACCAAAGGCTTTGCCGTGATGGTGCACGACCCCGATGCGCCCACGGGTGGCGCAGGCTTTTGGCACTGGATAGTGGTAAACCTGCCTGCCACCGCCACCGGCCTGCCCCAAGGTGCTGGCGCCGCAGACGGCAAGGCACTGCCCGAAGGCGCACGCCAGATCAACACCGACTTTGGCGCGCCGGGCTACGGCGGCCCTTGCCCACCGCAGGGCAACAAGCCACACCGCTACAACTTTACGGTGTACGCGCTCAAAGTTGACAAGCTGGATTTACCGCCCAACGCCACCGCATCGCTCACCGGTTTTATGGTCAACAGCAATGCGCTGGGCAAGACGCGTTTGATGGCGCGCTACGGCCGATAAAGTCGACAGGTAGCCACTACCCCCGCAGCCATACGTCGGCGCCAGCCAAGCCGGTTGGCGCGGCCATAGGCTGCGCCAATAGTTGCTCTTTCAGCCACGCAGTGGTAACCGCGGCCACAGTGCGGTGGTGCCCCGTCTCTGCCGCCAAAGTGGCGCTGGAGCGGCGAATGATAAAGGTGCTGGGGATTTGCTTTTCCACGCCCGCAAAAGTCATATGGTCTGCGCCGTCCAGCCACAAAAGGGCTTTAGCGCCGCTGGGCAAAACGTCATACACCATACGGCGCGTGGCAACGGTTTCGCCGTTGCTCAGCACCTCGCCGTCCAGGCTACCCGACACTATGAGCATGGGGCGCACCATTGCCTGAGCGTCGGTACGCGCTTGCGCCTGGCTAACGCCCTGGCCCAAAGCGGGGCTCAGGGCAATAAACGCTTTGATGCGCAGGTCCTGCCCGCTCCAACCGCCCGTTTTGGGGAAGGCTTGCCCTGCCAAAGCTTGCGCGGTGCGCGCGCCAAACGAATGCCCGGCTACGCCCAAGCGAGCCAGTGGTACGTCTGCCCAGCGGCCTTGCGCAGCGCTTTGCCTGCGGTGCATCTCGTCGATGGCAAACTTCACGTCGCCCACGCGCGCTACCAGCTGCTCAGGGGCCATGGCTTTGTTGAACCCGCTTAGGCTCTTGACAGCGGCAGCATCGCTACCCGGGTGCTGCAAGTGCAGCACTACAAAGCCCGCTTGCGCCCAGGCCGCGCCCCACACATCAGCGCCGGTGCGTTTGCCGCCCTGCCCGTGCGAGAAAACCACCACGCCTTGCGGCTTGGCGCCCGTGCTGGGCCAACGCACCAGTGCGGGCACGTCTCGGCTGCGGGGCGCATCGCGCCACACCTCGTCTTGCAGTTCACCTTCTGCGGCGCACAGCAGCGGGCTGGCCAGCGCGCCAGCGCTAAGCAAAAGGCTGGCGCGCAACACCTTACGGCGGTTTACCAAATTGGTTGGTAACGTCTGCGAGGCGCAAATAAGTCGGTTCATGCCCGGGCTTTCACTGAGTGTTGATGGATACATCTTATGTTTTACTTGGGTTTTGTATCTGTCACGTTAACTTATCGAGGACACCGTATGAAGCTCACACACTTATTAGCAACGCTTTGCACCGCTGGCGCGCTGACACTGGGTGCCACCAGCGGCGCCCAGGCGCAACAATTTTTCCGCATTGGTACCGGCGGCACCGCGGGCACCTACTACCCCATTGGCGGCATGATCGCCAATGCGGTGTCCCAGCCCGGCAAAATTATCGTTACCGCGCAGGCCAGCAATGGCTCGCTGGCCAACGTCAACGGCATTGCTGGTGGCGCATTGGAGAGCGGTTTCAGCCAGTCTGACGTGGCTACCTGGGCACAAAAAGGCACCGGTATTTTTGAAGGCAAACCCAACCTGCCCGACCTGCGCCTGATAGCCAACCTGTACCCCGAGAGCGTGCATGTTGTGGTGAAAAAAGGCTCGGGCATCAAAAGCGTGGCCGACCTGAAAGGCAAACGCGTAGGCCTGGACGAGCCAGGCTCAGGCACCCTCATCAACGCGCGCCTGATATTGGCCGCCTACGGCGTGAAAGAGACCGACATCAAGCCCGAGTACATCAAACCCAACCAAAGCGGCGACAAGATGAAAGACGGCGCGCTGGACGCTTTTTTCTTTGTAGGCGGCGCTCCCGCCGGTGCCATTGCCGAGCTGGCCACCGCTGGCAACGGCATCGAGCTGCTGGCCATAGACGGCCCCCAAGCCGAGGGCCTGCGCATGGCCAGCCCCTTCTTCGCGGTAGACACCATCCCCGGTGAAACTTACCGCGGCGTAGGCCAGGTGGCCACACTGGCCGTAGGCGCGCAGTGGGTTACCGCTGCCAAGGCCGACACGCAAACGGTGTATGAGATCACCAAAGCCCTGTTCAGCGAGAGCACCCAAAAAACGCTGGCCGCAGGCCACGCCAAAGGCAAGCTCATCAACCTGCAAAACGCCGTGCGTGGCGCGGGCATTCCGTTCCACCCCGGTGCCGAGAAGTTTTATAAAGAAGTGGGCGCGATCAAATAACGCCCATGAGCACCCAACTGCCCGACGACAAACACCTGGCCGAGCTGGAAGAAAAGTTTGACCCCGAGATGCGCTTTCGGCCGGTGGTCTCCCCGGCTTCACAGTTCGTCAAATGGGCTCTCATTGGGCTGAGCTGCTTTCACTACTACACCGCGGGCTTTGGGCTGTTGCGCGAGACCACGCACCGGGGCGTGCACTTGGCTTTCGTGCTCGGGCTGATATTTTTGGTCTTTGCAGGTAGCAAAAAAGTAGCCTCTCAACCTCCTGTTTCCTCCTTCCTGAAACCCGGCGGCGTGCCGCTGGTCGACTGGTTGCTGGCCCTGTGCTGCGTAGCCAGCGCGCTGTACATTCCCTACGTGTTCGACGGCATCGCCTTTCGCGTGGGCAACCCGAATATGCTGGACGTGGTGATGGGCAGCATTTTGTTTGGCACCCTGCTAGAGGCCACGCGGCGCAGCATGGGCTGGCCGCTACCCATCATTGCCCTCTCGTTTACCGTCTACGCGCTGTTTGGCCCCTACTTCCCCGGTTTGCTCAAGCATGCGGGCGCTACCTGGGGCCAGATGATCAACCACCAGTACCTTACCAGCCAGGGCATCTACGGCGTGGCGGTGGGCGTGGTGGCCACCTATGTGTTCCACTTTGTGCTGTTTGGCGTGCTGGCCACGCGGGTGGGCTTGGGGCAATTGTTTTTAGACATTGCCTCGTCGGTGGCGGGCCGCTACGCGGGCGGGCCAGCAAAAGTGAGCGTATTTGGCTCAGCCATGTTTGGCATGCTCAGCGGCTCGTCGGTAGCCAATGCCGTCACCGTGGGCTCGCTGACTATTCCCGCCATGATCCGCGTGGGCTACCGGCGCGAGTTTGCGGCGGCTGTAGAGGCGGCAGCGTCTACCGGCGGGCAGATCACCCCGCCCGTGCTGGGCGCAGCGGCTTTCTTGATGATTGAGTTTTTACAGCTACCGTACCAAACTATCATTGCCGCTGCCATCGTGCCCGCGTTTATGCATTTCTTTGGCGTGTTCATGCAGGTGCATTTTGAGGCCAAGCGTTTTGGCCTGCGCGGCTTGACAGAGGATGAAATGCCCAAGCTGCGCCAATCCTTTGCCATGCGCTGGCCCACGCTCATCCCGCTGGTGCTGCTCATTTGCGTGCTGGTGTCGGGCCGCACACCCTACATGGCGGCGTTCATCGGCATCAGCTCCTGCGCCATCGTGGGCCTGACCACCATGAACGCGGGTAACAGCGCCAAAAACTGGGCGGCCATGCTGGCCATGCATGTGCTGCTGGTGCTGATAGCGTTTACCGACATGGGTGAATACGCCAAGTTGGGCGTATTTGCCGGCGCAGTGGCCGCCATGCTGCTATTGCACAAGTTTGCCCAGGTCACCGGCCGCATCAGCCATGCCGTACTGGTCGAGGCGTTTGAAACTGGGGCTAGATATGCCCTCGCCGTGGGCGCTGCCGCCGCCGCAGTAGGCATCGTCATCGGCGTGGTCACCCTCACGGGCGTGGGCTTCAAAATCAGCTACATCATCACCAGCGCGGCTACCGCCATTGCTGCGGGTATGGGCACCATCATCCCGGCCTACATGGCATCGCCCCAAGCGCTCACCCTGCTGGCGGCTTTGGTGATGACCGGCGTGGTGTGCATCTTGATGGGCTGCGGCATACCCACCACGGCCAACTACATCATCATGGTTACCGTGGCCGCGCCCACGCTGGTGCAGCTGGGCGTCGAGCCGCTGGTGGCGCACTTTTTTGTCTTTTACTACGGCGTGTTGGCCGACATCACCCCGCCCGTGGCGCTGGCTGCCTACGCCGCTGCAGGCATGGCGGGCAGCGACCCGTTTAAAACCGGCAATATGGCCTTTCGCTTGGGGCTAGCCAAGGCCTTGGTACCCTTTGTCTTTGTCTTCTCGCCCAGCCTGCTGCTGGTGGCCAAAGGCTTTACCTGGTATGACTTCAGCATCACCTTCACCGGCTGTATTTTGGGCATTACGGTGCTGGCAGCGGCTTTGTCAAAATTCTTCCTGGTAGAGATGAAACGCTGGGAGCAAATGTTGTGCTTTGCGGCGGCTTTGCTGCTGATTGCCCCGGGCTTGACGCCCACCCTCGTAGGCTTGGCCATCTGCATCCCCATGCTGCTACGCCAGCTAGCCGCAAGAAAAACGCAAAAATTAGCAACCGCCCTGCCCCAAAAGGCCTAAAAAAAGGCGTGGGGCAAGCGCTTCATGCCATAATACGCCCTGACAGGAAACGTGACCGAGTGGCCGAAGGTGCTCCCCTGCTAAGGGAGTATGGGGTGTTGAGCCTCATCAAGGGTTCGAATCCCTTCGTTTCCGCCAGTTTGCCCGCAAGGCAAGTGAAAAATCCCCGTAACTCAGTGAGCTACGGGGATTTTTTGCTTTTAAACCCTCAAAAATCTCTTAAAACGCGTATTTCAAACCAATCAAATACAAACGCGGCGCGCCTGGGGCGTAAAAGGTGGAGCGTTTGACAGGGTAACTTGCGTCGGCAGCGTTGCTTGCTGGTCGTGCTGCAAAGTTGCCATTCGCATCAAACCCATTGGCACCCAGTTGCGCACCGGTTGTATAGCGCGTATCAAACAAGTTGTTGATCTGGGCCATGAATTGCAGTTTTGGCGTTGCACGGTACTTGGCACCTAGATTGACAACAGCGTAGCCCTTACTCCTACCGTCACCCAAATAAATATTGCCATCCGGCTGATGTGTATTGTTTTCATTGCCACGTGCTAAAACACCTGAAATTGCGACCATACTGGCATTGATTGTGATCGCAGGTGTTGCTGCAAAATCTGCCGAAAGCTTGAGCATGTGCCGTGGTATCAGTGGGATTCTGTTACCCGGCGTGATTTGAATATTGCCCTCGACTCCTGGCTCACCATTGAGCGCACTTTGGTTACTGCTGTTGCCGCCTCCATTAACAGTTTCTTTGCTTTGGTAGGTGGCATCAAGCCATGTGTAATTGGCGCCGAAATTGAGATTACCTTGTTTGCCATTGAGACCTAGCTCAAAACCTTGACGACGGGTTTTGCCGAAATTTTTGAAATAACCAAAGCCGGATTGGTCATCTGCCACAAACAAAATATCGTTTTTATTTTCGGCGCGAAACACGCCTGCACTCCATTGCAGCTCTTTGGTTAACGAGCCGCGAAACCCAGCATCAAATGTGCGTGTGATGACTTGGTTAAGTGGTGGATCACCCGCCATAGCGTTGGGTAATTTGCAGGGTTGCTCTGGATTAGCGCAGCCAAGCTCTATCGCCGTGGGGGTTCGGCTACTTTCGCTGTAACCAACATAACCATTCAAAGTAGCAGTTGGGCTATAAGTTAAGCCAATCGCTGGGTTGAAGCGCGAGAACCTGTGTTTCCCGCTCAACGATGCTGCATCATCGTCGGCATGCAGTTGGTCACGATTGTTGATCGTGCTGATGTTGTAGCGGCCAGAGAGCGTCAGGTGCAAGTTGTCTTGTATCGACAAGGTATCAGAAGCGAAAATGCTCCAAGTTTGAATGCGACCCGCTAAATCGACCCGTGCATCTGAAAGTTGGCCATCGTCCAAAGCGTCGATAGCAGTGATGCTTCGATCAAGGTTGATCTGCCCAAATTGCGTTGCTTGTCCAAATTGAATGCGACTGGCATCGTAGGCGGCACCAACGACTAATTGATTCCGCTTGCCAGCTACATCGCCTAGCCAAGTCAATTGTCCAGAAAAGCCATGATTTTTTTGTGTGCTTTGGGTTGTGTTGATCAAACCGTTGCCAGTCGATTCTTCAGCAATATTCGCTAACGCATCCGAGTTGATGTCCCCATTGAATGTCGATGTTTTGATTCGACGAAAGTAAGCGTTTGCACTGAACAGCAAGTCGTCATTGACCGTATGACTGCCCGTCAAATTCAAGAGCGTAGATTGATTCCGAGTCACATCAGGTTTGGTGTAAACACTCCGCCAATCTTGGGCCAACAAGCTTTGTTCCTGCAGACCATTGCCATTCAAGGTATTTTTAGCATGTGCTAGCGTTAGTTTCAGATCAGTGACGCTGTTTCCCCAACCTATTTTTCCAAACAATTGCTTGACGTCTGAAGGCGATTCATCTCGCCAGCCTTGTTCTTTGAAAGCGTTTGCTGTCATATACCAATGCAAGCCAGTGCTGTTGAAGCTGCCATGTTCTAGCTCCAACAATCGTCTCGCATACTTCCCGAATGATGTTTGCACAGATGTACCTGCATCAGTTTTGCCATTTTTTGTCTGTATAGACAAAGCGCCGCCCAAAGTATTGAGTCCAAACACGGGATTCGAGCCCGGCATCAAAGTCATCGTTGAAACAGCAGTTTTAGGTATCAAATCCCAACTTACCACATCACCAAAAGGCTGATTCATACGCACACCGTCCATATAGACGGATAGGCCTTGTGGTGTGCCTAACAAGGGCGACGCTGTGTATCCACGGTAGCTCACATCCATTTGATACGGATTGCCTTGCATGTCGTTCACGTGCACGCTACCTAATCGCCTGTTCAAGAAGTCACTTAAATCTAGCGCGCCACTGCTGTCAATGTCACTGCTCTTTGCAGTTTGCACCGGTGAGGCTATTTCGTTTCTGGCTTGCCCAATGCCTGGCAATGGGGTGTTGCCAATCACCTCCACAGTGGGCAGTGTATTGGTTTGCTGTGCTTTCGCATGGCCAATATTCAGCGCAATAAAAATCGCTAACAAAGTGTAAGGAAATACCGATCTAATCATTGTTGTCTCCAGTTGAGAAATTTTATATTCCTCTTGTTTGGAGTACAGAATACCTTCTGTGATTTGAGTTTTCTGACTGATTTCTTACATAAGTGTTTCGGCTTGAGAAAAAAACCTAAACATCTAATTTAAACCCAATATCCACCTCCGAAGCCGGTAAACCGCGGATGCCATAGTTTTCCAAAGGTGGTTCGTTCAAAATCACAATGAGGTCAGTGGCTTGAATCCCTAGCTTCTCAAAGCGCTGGAAGATGCCTTTGTACAAGTTTCGCTTAGCTTCAAGCGAGCGTCCTGGGAAGATGCTGATTTCGATAATCGTGTAATTTTCGGTTTTACCCGGCGGAATCGGGAAATGCTCACGTTTGTGCTCGATATACCTGATCTGCCTATCGTCCTCAGGCACTTTCAAGGCCTCACGCTGCGCATCATAGAGTGCTTGCATCATGGCCTGAATCTCAGCGGTTGGGCGGTTACGGAGAACTTCAATTTTGGCTATTGGCATATCGTTTTTGCTTTCTATGAAATACAAAACTGCTATTAATTAGATAGCTGATTAGGCAACAAATACGCCGGCTAGAGGCATATTT
>JAYUHM010000092.1:0-68073 GCA_043766985.1 Polaromonas sp. | reverse complement strand
ACCATCTACCCCGACGTGATTGAAAGCGGCGCAGCCAAAAGCAAAAAAGCCGTCACCATCAAAAGCCACCACAACGTAGGCGGCCTGCCCGAGCAGCTGGGCCTGAAACTGCTAGAACCCTTGCGCGACCTGTTCAAAGACGAAGTACGCGAACTGGGCGTAGCCCTGGGCCTACCCCACGACATGGTCTACCGCCACCCCTTCCCCGGCCCCGGCCTGGGCGTGCGCATCTTGGGCGAAGTCAAAAAAGAATACGCCGACTTGCTGCGCAAAGCCGATGCGATCTTCATCGGAGAGCTGCGCAATTTCAAAGACGAAGCCACAGGCAAAAACTGGTACGACCTCACCAGCCAAGCCTTCACTGTGTTCCTGCCCGTCAAGTCAGTCGGTGTCATGGGCGATGGCCGCACATACGACTACGTGGTAGCCCTACGCGCCGTGGTTACCAGCGACTTTATGACTGCTGACTGGGCCGAGTTGCCTTATGCCTTGCTCAAAAAAGTCAGCGGCAGAATCATCAATGAAGTGCGTGGGATTAACCGCGTGACTTATGACGTAAGTAGCAAACCGCCTGCGACGATTGAGTGGGAGTGAGGCGTCCTGCGCTCTGATCTTGGCGCAGCATCCTACCCCTACAAACTCGATGTAGCACTGACTTTAGTCACTGACTAAAATCCAAACTTGCCATTGGCGTTTTTCCATTCCGACTGTGGTGGAATTGGCTCGATGGTGTCCCAGTGTTCCGCGATTTTGTTGGCCTGTACTCGGAACAGGTCATAAAAAGCAACGTGCTTGCCAGCAAACTGTCCCTCGCTGATGACCAGAACAAAGTTACCTTCGCCCAGCGTTTTGTGGACTCGCTCGTACTTCATGGAAACACCGGCTTTAGCCATCGCCGCTAGGGCGGAGCCCAAGCCGGACAAACCATCGGCAACCGCCGGGTTGTGCTGCAGGTAGTTGTCACCGTCGAAATAACCGGCCAGCTTGTCCATTCGGCCATTCACAAGAATGTCGTCCACAAAGCTGCGTACGATGGCCTTATTGGACTCTGTCCGATCAAGGTCAATCGCTACAGTGGGGCCGTCCAACATGGTGCGACCGCTGGGATTGGGTTTGGCAGTTTCTTGCAGGTTGTCCCAGTGTTCGACGATCTTGTCGTTTTCAAAGCGGAACACGTCAAAACCAATCTTGGGCCCGAAAAAGTTGTACTCAGTGTGCGCGAAAACGTAGTCGCCATCTTGGAAGACGCGCGCAGTATTCGCTCTGGCAGAGCCTTTGGGCAGAGCCTGCAGCACGGTACCAAACCCTGCAAGCCCATCGCCGACCGTTAGATTGTGCTGAATGTACTTGTTGGGATTGATGCTTGATACGGGCGCTGGGTCGCCGGTTTCAATAGATTTCAAAAGTGCGACGACTTGTGCCTTGTGCGTGGTGGTCATGATTTTCTCCGGTGAGTGATTGGGTTTGCCCGTTGCGCAGGCCGCGAGCATTGCCGTAGTGGCAAAGACAGCGGCAGACACAAGAGAGTATTGGAAAAGAGTTCTTCGATGCATGATCAATTCCTTGATAATCCTTTAATACAGTTAAGAGGAAAATATTCGCCCCTTGTAAAGAATTATGTTGATTCCAACGCGAAATAGCACCATCGTTTATCGGCAAAATATAATCAAATTCAGTCAAAATGGTTAACACACCCTAAGGACAAAAACAAATGCAAGTGCCTCTCGACAGCTTGAGGGATACGCGATTTGCCAATCAGCGCTTTGCGAGGCTGGGGATCGAGCTCATGCTGTTGTCCGAACTCAAACGGCGTACCAGCGCAAGCCAGCGGGCTAAGCCCGAGCGTGTCGAGTTCTTCATGCTTTGGCTGACAACGCGTGGGAGCAGCCGTCACAGTGTCGATTTTGTAGACTTTGCTGTGTCAGAAGGCAGCTTGGTCTTTGCCAAACCCTCACAGGTTCAGCAATGGCATGTGGAGACGCGCGTGGAAGGCTGGGTATTGTTAGTGGAGCCCACCGCATTGCTGCCAGCGCAAGGCCACCCCGTCATTCTGGACATGCTGCTTGCATTCATCGACGAGTGGCCCGCAGTGGTTCAACTGGATACCCAATTTAGCAAAGAGATGAATGACCAGATAGACACTCTGCACCGTGACTTTAACAACTACGATGGATCTAACCTTGACAATGCCGTCATACAAAATGCGGTTCTTGGCCTTCTGCTTCGTTTGGCGCGGTGGCATGGCGCAAGGTCGGCTTTGAGCGGCAGTAAGAACGTCAACCCAATAGTTTTCCAGCTTCTGCGCAAAAAGCTAGAAGAGACTTTCAGGCAGCAATGGAGCGTTGCTCAGTATGCCAAGCACCTCGGCTATTCTGAAAGTACGCTGAACCGGGCGTGCGAGACGGCCACGGGTCAATCAGCAAAGGTGCTGATAGATCGCAGGTTGGCGCTTGAAGCTGCTCGCCTGTTGATTCACACTGATGCGAGCATCGCAGAAATAGGCTACCAAATGGGCTTTTCCGAATCGACCAACTTTGTGAGATTCTTCGCCCGGATGAATGGCGCGACACCTGCACGGTTTCGTCACGAAAAGCTGGGTTCTGCTTCGTGACTAAAAATTGATGTTCGTGGGCGAAGACATGCCGCTAGACAATCGATGGGAAGTCAGGAGCTAGGTTTGAATAAGATATGGATCTTCTTTGACGATAAAAGTGATGGTAAGGTGGTTATCTCGGTGAAAACGGCATCATCAAATTTGATTCACCACCGTTCAACAGCATCAAAAACAAATCGCTCGTTGACAATCGAGTGGGGGTGACAGGAACCTAGAATTTAATTGATACTGCCAAGTTGTGACATATCGGTGCTGGGAGGTTTTGCGGTCAGAGGCGCTTACTGCTGTCTGTGCGGTACCAGACAGACGCAGGACGCCAATCGTGAAACACTTATCGAGCGTTTTAAATGAATCAAAGGAACCGCCCATGCCCAAGCTTTCCTCACCAAGCTTTGCGTTCGGCAAGATCCTGTTCGCCACGCTTTTAACTACAATTTTTGCTATGCCAAGCCATGCAACCCCAGAGCCTGAGTACCAAGTCGTTCAATCGCTTGCGGATTTCGACGGTCGCCAGTATGCCGCTTACACAGTGGCTGAAACGGTGGTACCTGGCCCAGCCGACAAAGCGGGCAGCCAGGCCTTCCCCATTTTGTCGGGGTACATCTTTGGTAAAAACAAGGGCGAGCGCAAGTTTGAGATGACAGCGCCGGTAACGCAAGCCGTGGTGCCCACAAAACTGGAGATGACTGCGCCTGTTACCCAGACCACTGCGCCCGGCGGGTTTTTGGTGCAGTTCGTTTTGCCCAAAGGCGTGACAGTGGCTAACGCGCCAGAGCCACTGGACGCGCGCGTTCAACTACGCGAGATCCCTTCTGCCCAAGTGGCGGTGATTCGCTACTCGGGCTTCTGGTCGCGGTCCAACGACGACGACCATCTGGCAAAGCTGCAGGCAGCCATGCGCGCGGCCAACCTCATATGGACAGGGGAGGCAGTGTACTCGCGGTACAACGCGCCGTTCACGCCGTGGTTTTTGCGGCGCAATGAAGTTTGGCTGCACTTGGCGCCTGGCAACTGACCGCACTACAAACAGGACATCTGTACGCCAACGCACAGACGCGACGTGCAGTGGTGTGGTGCACTGGGGCTTATTAAAGGAACGACCATGCCCTCTAACCAATGGAGCGCCAAGCGCAAGCGTCAATACCAACACATCAAAGACAGCGTGCTAGCACGGGGCGATAGCGAGCCGCTGGCTGAAGAAATCGCCGCCCGTACAGTCAACAAAGAGCGCGCGCAGCATGGTGAATCGGAGAGCGCAAGCGCGTCATCTGTCAACGACATGTCGGCAAGCCGGCGAGGTGGACTCAGGTCACACCAGGGCGCTGGTGGCCGCACCGTGGTGCAACTTCGCAATGAGGCAAAGCAGCGTGGAATCAATGGCCGCTCTGGCATGAACAAGGCGCAGCTGGAGCAGGCTCTCGAGCAATGATGCAAGCCATGCGGGACGGCGCTGGGCAATGAGTCCCAAATTCCATCGCACCCTACCGGAAAAATGCCGCTTGCAGACGCGGCAGGGGGTAATATCTGCTCGTTGTCAGCGGTGATATTCGGTCATTGCATGCACTGATAACGATTGGAGGTTTTCACATGGTTGATACTCTGGAGCGAAACAGGCAAAACGCGATGGCGTTCTACGACCTCATGTTCAATCAATGTAAGCCAGCGGAGGCGACGGAACGCTATGTTGGTGACACTTACATTCAGCATAATCCGCACGTCGCGGATGGAAAGCAAGCCTTCGTCGAATACTTCGAGCGCATGGCTAAAGAATACCCAGGCAAGCGCGTCCACTTCAAGCGTTCCATTGCAGAAGGGGACCATGTCGTGCTTCATTGCCACCAGGAGTGGCCCACCGACAAGGACAAGGATTGGGCAGGCATTGACATCTTTCGCTTCGATGACAACGGCAAAATTGTCGAGCATTGGGATGTATTGCAAGTCATGCCCAACGAGTCTGCCAATAGCAACTCTATGTTCTAGCGAGCGGCCGCTCGCCTGATTTTCATATCGGGCTTCACACATGGCCCAAAATTCTGCTCGTTGACCATCGAGTGGGCATAAGTCGCATTTTCAAGAACTAGCTGGCCAAGGCGAGCCCCATGTCGCGTACATTTGATTGATCATGGACTACCAAATCGCCCCCATCCCCGACAACGAAGCCGAGCGCCTGACGGCACTTCGTTCGGCCATGTGCACTTATGTGCCGCACGAGGAGCGGTTTGACCGCATTACCCGCATGGCGCAGCGCATGCTGCATGTGCCGATGGCCTTGATCTCGATGGTGGAAGACGATGTGCAGTGGTTTCGCTCGGCGCAGGGCATCAGCGTGGCTGAGACAGCGCGCAGCATCTCGTTTTGCGGGCACGCCATCACGATGGATGCGGTGTTCCAGGTGAAAGACACTTATCTGGACCCGCGCTTTGCCAAGAACCCATTGGTGATAGGCCCCCCGTTTATTCGTTCGTACTGCGGCTGGCCCATCGAGCTGGCACCCGGCCTGCGGGTGGGCACGCTGTGCGTGATGGACACCATGCCGCGCACCTATGCCCCGGAAGACCTGGAGTCTTTGGCTGATTTGGCGCACATGGTGGAGTCTGAGCTGCGGGTCAACGCCATGGCAGACAACCAGAAGGCGCTGATGACCGAATCCAGCCGTGCGCAGCGCAAACTGCTGCTCGACCCTGCCACCGGCACCTGGAGCGAGCGCGGCTTTGAAGAGCTTATCAAGCGCACGCTACGCGACGTGGCGGCTGGCACGGTACACGCCGCGCTGTGCGGTATTCAAATTCATAACGTGAGCGATTTCAAGCTGAGTGAAGGCGAGGGTGCACACGAGGTGCAGGCCATGCTGATTGCGCAGTTTATTCGCCAGCGTCTGCCTGCTAACGCCGTACTGTGCCGTATGCCTGGTGGCCGCGCCTGCGCCATGTTTGCCGCGCGCGACAAAAGCCTGCTGCGTGAGCAAATTTCAACCTTTTTGCAAGAGCCAGGCTCACAACCCATGGCAGGCATCACATTTACCCAAAAGCTGGAAATCACCAGTGCGGGCATGCGGTTAAAGCCAGAACAGGCAAGCGTTGACCCAGCGCGTTTGCTGGAAACCGTCATGGGCCGCTTGGCCGAGGGCTCGGGTGTAACGTCTGTTTTAAGGTGACACTATGTATTTACCACCGCAGTTCAACGCCAAAGACCGCCAGCATGCCGCCGCACTGGTGCGCGAATACGCCTTTGCGTCCTTGATCTCCAACGACGACGACGGCCTGCCGTTTGTCACGCACCTGCCCCTGCATTTGGTGGAGGATGGCGCTGACGCAGAAAATTGGACGCTTTTGGGCCATTGTGCCAAGCCTAACCCCCACTGGCGCTACCTACAAGCCCGGCCCCAGGCCGTGGCCACCTTTATGGGGCCGCACGCCTACATGTCGCCCAAGGTCTACCCTGACCTGGCCCGTGTACCCACTTGGAACTACCTGGCCGTGCATTGTGTGGTAACGGCGCGGATCATCGACGAACCCGCCGCCAAAGATGCGTTGCTAAAAAAGCTCATTGGTGACCACGAACCGCCCTACGCCCAGCAATGGCGAGGTTTGGGCGAGGAATACCAGCTCAAAATGCTGTCTGGTATTGTGGCTTTTGAGCTGAAGGTAGACGAACTGGAATGCAAGCTCAAGCTCAACCAGCACCGCCCCGAGGCGCATGCCGCCATGCGCGCGGTCTATGCCCAGGGCAACGAGAACGAGCGTGCTTTGGGTAGGTGGATGGACCGGCTGGGCATGCAAAGCTGATAGTTGGTAGCTAAATATGGCTTAAGCCCATTAGAGTAGGGCACAAAATGCTATTTATTTTGTAGTAAAACTAAGCTTTGGAGAATGGCATATGCGTATCATGTTTGGCTTAATGGGACTGGTGGTGGTGCTGGCAGTAGTGGGCATTTTGTCCAAAAAGCAGTTGGGCGCGGTTAGCAATATCACGGTACCGCAAACCACCGAGGTGCCCATGACGGTCGACCCGAACGCCTCAGTCAAAGCGCAAAGCCAGCAAATTCAAAACCAGGTGAAGCAGCAGCTAGAAAACGCCATGCAGCAGGCGCGGCCAGAGGCGCAGGAAAAGTAGCTGGCGGCTGGCCCCGGCGCCTCGGGTAACATAAGGGATTCCCGCTGAATTACCAGCGTCTTTGTTACTGAAATTTGCAGGTTTTTAGTGCGCCTTAATTCAATCAAATTAGCAGGGTTCAAGTCATTCGCTGAGCCGACCAACTTTATGTTGCCCGGCCAACTGGTGGGCGTGGTGGGCCCTAACGGCTGCGGCAAGTCCAACATCATGGACGCGGTGCGCTGGGTTTTGGGCGAGAGCCGCGCCAGCGAGCTGCGTGGCGAGTCCATGCAGGACGTGATTTTCAACGGCACCACCACCCGCAAGGCCGCCTCGCGCTCCAGCGTAGAGCTGGTGTTTGACAATGCCGACCACCGCGCAGGTGGCCAGTGGTCGCAGTTTTTGGAGATCGCCGTCAAGCGCGTGCTCACCCGCGACGGCACCAGCAGCTACTACATCAACAACCAGCCCGTGCGCCGGCGTGATGTGCAAGACGTTTTCCTAGGCACGGGCCTCGGCCCCCGTGCCTACGCCATCATTGGCCAGGGCACCATCAGCCGGATTATTGAAAGCAAGCCCGAAGAGCTGCGTTTGTTTTTGGAAGAAGCTGCAGGCGTGTCCAAATACAAAGAGCGCCGCCGCGAGACGGAAAATAGGCTGAGCGATACCCGCGAGAACCTGACGCGCGTAGACGACATCTTGCGCGAGCTCAACGCCAACCTGGAAAAGCTGGAAAAGCAGGCCGAGGTGGCGCAAAAATACAATGCGCTGCATGCGGATGTGACGCTCAAGCAGCAGCAGTTGTGGTTTCTCAAACGCAGCGAGTCTGAAACCGAGCAAACCCGCATCAAAACCGAGGCCGAGAAAGCCGTCAACGATCTGGAAAGCCGCGTGGCCGATGTGCGCCATATTGAAAGCGAGCTGGAGACCATTCGCCAGGCGCACTACGCGGCAGGCGACCATGTCAACCAGTCGCAAGGCCTGCTGTACGAGGCCAGCGCCGAAGTGGGCCGCCTGGAAGCCGAGATTCGCTTTGTCGTCGAAGGCCGCCAGCGCGTAGAGCAGCGCTTGAATCAGCTGAAAGAACAAGTGACCCAGTGGGCCACCCGCAAAGACGATGCCACGGCCGAGATAGAAACCCTGGCCGCGCAGGCTATGGACAGCGAAGAAAAATCGCAGCTTTTGCATGCCCAGGCCGAAGAGCAGGGCGAGCGCCTGCCCGAGCTGGAAGACGCGCTACGCAGCGCGCAAACCAAGGCCAATGAGCAGCGCAGCAGCGTGAGCAGCGTGCAGCAGCAGATCCAGGTGCTGGCCGCAGACCAGCGCAATATCGACGAGCAAACCCGCGCGTTGACTTTGCGCCGAGAACGCCTGGCGGCCGACAAAAATGCATTGGCCTCGCCCGACGAGCAGCGCTTGCTGAACTTGCAAGCCCAGTCTGGCGAAGCCACTGAGGTGAAAGACATTGCCGAGGCCCGCCTGCATGAGCTGCAAGACAGCGTACCTTTGCTGGACGAAGACCGCCGCCATAAACAACAAGCGGTCAACGCAGAATCCAGCAAGCAGGCCGATTTGTCAGCCCGCATGGAAGCCCTCAAGGCCCTGCAAGAAAAAGTCAAAACCGACGGCAAGCTCAAGCCCTGGCTGGCCAAGCACGGCCTGGACGGCCTGCAAGGCCTGTGGAGCAAGATCCACATCGAACAAGGTTGGGAAAACGCGTTGGAAGCTGCCCTGCGCGAGCGCCTGAGCAGCCTGGAGGTGTCCAAGCTAGACATGGTGCGCGCCTTTGGCAGCGACGCACCACCCGCAAAATTAGCCTTCTACACCGCGCCGCAAGCGGGCCTGCCTGAGAAAGCAGGCCCATTGCCCAAGCTGGCCGAGCTACTGCGCCTGAACGATGCGGGTCAAAAAGCTTTGCTGTCCAACTGGCTCACAGGCTGCTACACCGCCAACAACCTGGAAGACGCCCTGGCGGCGCGCGACAAGCTGCAAGCCGGTGAGGTGATTTACGTCAAAGCGGGTCACTGCGTCAGCGCGCACAGTGTGAGCTTTTTTGCGCAAGACTCGGAGCAGGCCGGTTTGCTGGCCCGCGCGCAAGAGATTGAAAATCTGGAAAAGCAGCTCAAAGCGCAGTCTTTGATCAACGAAGAAAGTCGCAACGCCCTGGTGCGCGCCGAGGCCGCCTACAGCCAAGCATCGCAAAGCCTGGCCACCGCCCGCCGCGAAGCCGCCGAGGCGGTGGGCCGCGCGCACGAGCTGATGGTGGAGACCCTGCGCCTGACGCAACTGGCCGAGCAAACCCGCGCGCGCAGCCAGCAGATTGCTGGCGATTTAACCGAGGTAGACGCGCAACTGGGCGACCTGCAAGAACGCAAAGTCACCGCCGAGGCCAAGTTTGAAGAGCTGGACATGCAGTTGGCCGACACGCAAGAGCGCCACGCCCAGCTGGACGAGCGCGTGATAGAAACTGAGCGCAAGCTGGCAGAAAGCCGCGAGCAGCAACGCACGCTGGAGCGCCAGAGCCAGGAGGCCAAGTTTGCCCTGCGCACACTGGAAGCCCGGAAAGCAGAACTTAACCGCGCTATTGAAACCGCAGCGCAGCAGGCCACCACCTTAGCCCAAGATGAGCAGCGCGCGCATGAAGAGCTGGGCCGCTTAACTGATGCCGCCGCCCAAGCTGGCCTGCAAAGCGCCCTGGGCCTGAAGCTTGAGCGCGAGACCGCCTTAGGTGCCAAGCGCAGCGAATACGACGACCTGACCAACAAGCTGCGCGCCAGTGACGAGCGCCGCCTCAAACTGGAGCGCGAACTCGACCCTTTGCGCCAGCGCATCACTGATTTTCAGTTGAAGGAACAAGCCGCACGCCTGGGCTTTGAGCAGTACAACCAGTTGCTCACCGAGGCACAGGCTGACTTGGAGGCGGTAGGTAAATCGATCACCGAAGGCAATGTCAAACTCGGCGGCCTGCAGAGCGCCATTGACCAGTTCAACCGCGACATTGCAGCCCTGGGCGCAGTCAACCTGGCCGCGCTGGACGAGCTAACCACCTCGCGTGAACGCAAAACCTTCCTTGACGCGCAAATGGCCGATCTCACCGAGGCCATCAACACGCTGCAAGACGCGATCATCAAAATCGACGGTGAAACCCGCGAGATGCTGTCGGGCACGTTCAACATCGTCAACGAACACTTTGGCCGCATGTTCCCCGAGCTGTTTGGCGGCGGGCAGGCCAGGCTGGTGATGACGGGTGAAGAAATTTTGGACGCAGGTGTGCAGGTGATTGCGCAACCACCGGGCAAAAAGAACCAGTCGATTGCCCTGCTCTCAGGCGGTGAAAAAGCCCTGACCGCCATCGCCTTGGTGTTTGCTATTTTTAACTTGAACCCCGCACCTTTCTGTTTGCTGGACGAGGTGGACGCGCCGCTGGACGACGCCAATACCGAGCGCTACGCCAAATTGGTACAAAGCATGAGCAAAAAAGGCACCCAGTTCCTGTTCATCAGCCACAACAAGATCGCCATGGAAATGGCCGAGCAGTTGATCGGCGTCACCATGCAAGAGCAGGGCGTCTCGCGCATTGTGGCCGTGGACATGGAATCGGCCTTGGGAATGGCGGAGGCCGCATGAGCACACTAACTGTCAGCCTCGCAGTCATCGGCGGCCTGGTGCTGGCCGGTGTGGTGGCGCACAGCGCCTGGAACACCCGGCGCAACGCCCCTCGCACCGCCGAGCCCGAGCCGGTGCCCGATGTTGCAGCCGCCGAACGTTACGAGCCCCGCATGAGCGGTTTGAGTGGCATGGGCGACCTTGGGGGGGGCGCTGGCCCGGTAGACCCGACCGGCGCAGACAGCGTGCTTGACTTTGCGCTGCCCGACGACAAACGCCACGACTTTGATTCCAATCTCGTGCCGCTCGCCCCGCAAGAAAAAAAGCCCCTGCTGGATGCGCTGATCGACGTGATCGCCCCGATTGTGGTGGACGGTGAAGTGGCTGGCGAGTTGGCCTTGGCCGTGCTGCCCGCCACGCGCCGCGCTGGCAGCAAACCGTTTGCCGTAGAGGGCTACAACCGCTTGACCAACCAGTGGGAGCTGCCAGCACCCGGCCAGCGCTACAGCGCCTTCCACGCAGGGGTGCAGCTGGCCAACCGCACAGGGGCACTTAACGATATTGAATACTCTGAGTTTGTCGTCAAGGCCCAAGCCTTTGCCGACGCCGTGGGGGGTACGCCCGAGTTCCCCGAGATGATGGACGAGGTAGCCCGCGCCCGCGAGCTGGACCAGTTTGCCAGCAGCCATGATGCCCAGTTGGGCTTTACCATCCGCGCCCGCGCCACGGCCTGGAGCCCCGGCTACGTGCAGCAGCACGCCGCCCGCCAAGGCCTGGTACCCGGCGTGATACCCGGGCGCCTGGTATTACCCGCCGCTGAGCAAGGCCTGCCCCCCGTGCTGGGTTTGGCTTTCGACACCCAAGCCGCGCTGGCCGACGACCCGGAGCAATCGGCCCTGCGCAGCATTACCTTGTCGCTGGACGTGCCGCAAGTAGCACGCACCGAGCAGCCATTTTTGCGCATGCGCGACCTGGCCGTGGCCTTGGCCGCCAGCATGGACGGCCTGATCACCGACGACCAAGGCAATATCATCCGCGCCGAGGCACTGGACGCGATTGGCGCCGACCTGGAGCAACTGTACGACACGCTGGAGGCCCGGGATTTATCAGCAGGTTCTTTGCAAGCACGGCGCTTGTTCAGCTGATGCGGCGGCTTGGAAAGCTTACGGGGCCGCGCGGTCAGCCAGAACGGCAGGCAAATGGTGAGTAGAGACCTGTTTTCAGATGCTAATATGCCATTGGCCCAACAGAACATAGCACAAGCAGCTATTAAAAATATAGCGACTGCCATGCCCACATCTGCCCAACAACGCGACGCTTTGCACCAGCAGTTGCACCACCACGCCCACCAATACTACGTGCTGGACGACCCGCAAATACCCGATGCTGAATACGACCGGCTGTTCCAACAACTGCAAAAGTTGGAGGCCGAGCACCCCGAGCTGGCCACGCCCGATTCACCCACCCAGCGCGTGATAGGCACCGTGCTGGACGGCTTTACCTCGGTCAAACATGCAGTGCCGATGCTCAGCATCAATACCGAAACCGATACCGAGTCCAGCGGAGCGCAAAACTTTGACGCCCGCGTGCGCAAAGCGCTGGGGCTAAGCGATGCTGACCCAGCGGTGGAGTACGTGGCCGAGCTCAAATTTGATGGCTTGGCAATCAACCTGCGCTTTGAGAACGGCGTACTGGTACAAGCCGCCACACGGGGCGATGGCGAGATGGGTGAGGACGTAACCAACAACATCCGCACCGTTGGCCAGATACCACTGCGCCTGCCCAGTGGCGCCCCGCGCATTCTGGAGGTACGCGGCGAGGTTTACATGCGCCGCGACGATTTTGAAGCCCTGAACGATCGCCAGCGCGCCAAAATAGCCGCGGGCGCCAAGGGTGAAAAAACCTTTGTCAACCCGCGCAACGCCGCTGCCGGTGCCGTGCGCCAGCTGGACAGCAAAATAGCCGCCCAGCGCCCCTTAAGCTTTTTTGCCTACGGCGTAGGCGAGGTGGCTACCCAACATGGTGCCTTGCCATGGGATACCCATTACGGCTTGCTGCAAACCCTGAAATCTTGGGGTTTTCCGGTAGCAGCCCAAGTAAAAACGGCACAATCTGCTAGCGAATTAGTAGCGTACCACCAACGCATCGCTGCTGAACGCGACAGCCTGCCTTATGACATTGACGGCGTGGTGTACAAGGTCAACAGCCTGGCCTCGCAACAGCAGCTGGGCTTTGTTACCCGAGAGCCGCGCTGGGCCGTGGCACACAAATACCCGGCGCAAGAGCAGGTGACCCAGGTGCTGGCCATCGACGTGCAAGTGGGCCGCACCGGCAAGCTCACGCCGGTGGCAAAATTAGCGCCCGTTTTTGTCGGCGGCGTCACGGTCACCAACGCCACCTTGCATAACGAAGACGAGGCCCGCCGCAAAGACGTGCGGGTAGGCGACACGGTGATTGTGCGCAGAGCGGGCGACGTGATTCCTGAGATCGTCAGCGTGGTGCCCTCCCAAACCCCGCACGAGCGCGGCGCGCTGTTCACCATGCCCCACCAATGCCCCGTCTGCGGGTCAGCCGCCGTGCGGGAAGAGGGCGAAGCCGACTACCGCTGCACCGGAGGCCTATTTTGCGGTGCGCAGCGCAAAGAGGCCATCCTGCACTTTGCCCACCGCCGCGCGGTAGAGGTAGAGGGCCTGGGCGACAAACTGGTGGAGCAGTTGGTAGACGCCAACGTTATCCGCACCTTGCCCGATTTGTACAAGCTGGGCCTTACCGCGCTGGCCAACCTGGACCGCATGGCCGACAAGTCTGCCAAAAATCTGCTCGAAGCGCTGGAAAAATCCAAGCAAACCACCTTGCCACGCTTCGTCTTTGGCCTGGGCATCCGCCACGTAGGCGAGGCCACCGCCAAAGAGCTGGCTCGCCACTTTGGCAAGCTAGACGCCATCATGGACGCCACCCACGAGCAACTGCTGCAAGTAGCCGACGTAGGCCCCATCGTGGCGCAAAGCCTGCGCACCTTTTTTGACCAGCCCCACAACCGCGAGGTCGTAGAGCAACTGCGCGCCTGCGGTCTCACCTGGGCCGAGGGCGAGCCCGCCGAGCAAACACCCAAGCCCCTGCTGGGCAAAACCTTCGTTATTACTGGCACCTTGCCCACCCTCAGCCGCGACCAGGCCAAAGACATGCTGGAAGCCGCGGGCGCCAAAGTGGCAGGCAGTGTAAGCAAAAAAACCGACTACCTGCTGGCCGGTGCCGAAGCTGGCAGCAAGCTGGACAAGGCGCGGGAGCTAGGCGTAGCGGTGATTGACGAAGCCGCTTGCCTCCGTATGTGTAACGCCGCGTTAAATTAACCCCCGTCTAACCCCCGATTAGCCCCCAAATAGCATCCTTTGCGCAGGCTTTACCTGCCGGAAACAAGGGATGGTCTGCCAAGCGTGGCCCTCAGGCGTTAAAGGTCTACCTACTAACGGAGAACGCTATGACTGTGCATCCCAAATTCAGGTCTGCAGTGACCCAAGCCGCCAAAATCGCTGCCAAACTTGGCGCGCTAGGGGCGGTTGTCAGCCTGTCCGCCTGCGTGATAGCGCCTATTGGCTATCGCCACCACGGCTATGGCTACGGCGGCCAGGTGGCTGTTGAGGCCCCCGTTGTGGTGGCACCCCCGCCCCCGGTGGTGGTACAGCCTAGCCCGCGCTATGGCTATCCACGCTATTACCGGTACTAGTCCCGGGTAAATAAAGTGCGGGGCCGGCCCGCACTGCCTGGCACCGGGTGGCCATTTGTCGTGACAATACCGGCATGGCCATTCAAACACTTCTCAAAATGGGCGACCCGCGCCTGCTGCGCGTCGCCCAGCGCGTTACCCACTTTGACACCGACACGCTGCACCTCTTGGTATCCGACATGCTGGACACCATGGCCGCCGCCAGCGGGGCCGGGCTGGCAGCGCCGCAAATTGCCGTAGATTTGCAGGTGGTTATTTTTGGCACTGGCGCCCCAAACCCCCGTTACCCCGACGCGCCACTGGTGCCGCGCACAGTGCTGGTCAACCCCGTCATTACGCCGCTGGACGACACAGGCAAGGCCCTGGAAATATTGGCCTACGACCGACTGAAAGTGGCACCGCTCACGGGCTTGCCGGGCGCGCTGGAGGAGGGCTGGGAAGGCTGCCTTTCAGTGCCAGGTTTTCGCGGCGCGGTGCATCGGTTTAAGCGCATTCGTTACCAAGGCTTTGACCAGTACGGCGACCCGATTGACCGCGTGGCCGAGGGCTTTCACGCGCGGGTAGTGCAGCACGAGTGCGACCATTTACTGGGCATTTTGTACCCCATGCGTGTTAATGACTTTACGCGTTTTGGATTTACCGAGGTGTTGTTTCCCGAGCTGGCCGACGGTGCGGGGGATGACGATTGAGTATAAAAAAAGCGGCCAACCAGCCGCTTTTTGCATAGTGCGCGCCGCAGGGCGCGGCAGGCTTATTCCACCTTGGCTTTGTCGCGCATTTCTTTTTGGAACGAACCCAGCTTTTGCTGCGTGAGCTGCTGGGTAATTTGCGGCTTGACCTGGTCCATAGGCGGTAGCTGGGCTTGGCGCACGTCGTCCAGGCGGATGATGTGGTAGCCAAACTGGCTCTTCACCGGCGCGTCGGTCATTTTGCCTTTGTCCAGCTTGGTCATGGCGTCGGAGAACTCTTTGACGTAGCTGCCAGCGTTGGCCCAGTCCAGGTCGCCGCCGTTGGCGCCTGAGCCAGGGTCTTTGGAGTTCTTTTTGGCGATGTCCGCAAACTTGCCTCCTTTTTTGATATCGGCGATCAGCTTTTTAGCGTCGTCTTCTTTCTCTACCAAGATGTGGCTGGCGCGGTACTCTTTGCCGCCGTTGGTAGCGGCAAACTTGTCGTACTCAGCCTTGATGTCGGCGTCGGTCACGGGGTTGTTCTTTTGGTAGTCGGCAAACAACGCGCGAATCAAAATGGCCTGGCGGGCCAGCTCAAACTGGATTTTGTATTCGTCGGTGGCGTCAATGCCGCGCTTTTGCGCTTCTTGCATAAACACCTCACGGTTGATCACTTCTTCTTTGATCTGCGCTTGCATCTCGGGTGTGACTGGCTGGCCTTGGGCGGCTACCTGCTTGGCTAGCGCTTCGACGCGGCTGGTAGGTACCGGCTTGCCATTGACGATGGCGACGTTTTGTGCCCAGGCCGAGCTGACGGCCAATACCGCCATGGCCAAGGTCGAAATTACCTGTTTATTCATGTTTTTCCTAAGTTAAATAAGGCTCTAGCCCAATGGAATATAGCACAAGCAGCTATTAAAAAGAGAGTAACAAAAACCAAGACAACTGCGGCGCAAGTAAGTTCATGCAGAGCCGGTGAAGGGCTCTACCTCGATCGCCAGCGCGTGCAGGCCCTGCAGCAGAAATGCTTGGCATGCATCATACACAAGACGGTGCTGGGCCACCCGGCTTTTGCCTACAAAAAGGGGCGAGCCTACCCGTACCCGCAGGTGCGTGCCAACGCCACTTCCGTCGGGGTTGCCGGTGTGGCCTGCGTGCGCGGCAGACTCGTCCAGCACCTGCACCTGGGTGGTGGTTAGCGCGGTGCGCAGGTGGTTACGTACCGTGTCGGCGCTGGCGGGATGTGGGGCGGTCATGGGCGGGGGGCCTCGTCTTCGTCGGTGGGTTGCAAATATTTGGCAATGTAGATGCCCTGCGCTACCAAAAATACCAGTGGAAAGGCGTAACCCCAAATTTTAAAGTCAACCCACTGCTCGGTGGTGTAAAAGTACGCAACATAGGTGTTCAGCGCGGCCATGCACAGGCTGTACACCACCCAAGCGGCGGTCAGCTTGCGCCACACGCCCTCGGGCAGATTCAGCTGGCCGCCCAGCATCATTTTGAGAAAGTTTTTCTTGAAAAACCACAGAGCAATACCCAGCGTAAGGCCCATAAAGGTGTACAAAACGGTGGGTTTGATTTTGATGAACCGCTCGTCGTGAAAACCCAAGGTCAACGCACCAAAACCCAGCACCAAAGCCAGGGTAACCTTGTGCATGGTTTGCAGGCGGCCGTCCATTTTGTAAAGAATGGCCATTTGCACCACGGTGGCCACCATGATGACGCCGGTAGCCACGTAGATGTTGTAGGCCTTGTAGGCACCGAAAAATAACAGAATCGGCAGAAAATCGAGCAGTTGCTTCATAGGGTGTGATTATCGGGGTTTGAAGTCAAGCGATGCGGAGTTCATGCAGTAGCGCAGGCCCGTGGGCGCTGGGCCGTCAGTAAACACGTGGCCCATGTGCGCACCGCAGTCGGCGCAGTGCACCTCGGTACGCTTCATAAACAAAATGCCATCCACTTTCTCGCCCACCGCCCCCGCTTCCAGCGGTTGGTAAAAACTGGGCCAGCCAGTGCCACTGTCAAACTTGGTGCTGGAGTCAAACAGTGGCTTGCCGCAGCAAACGCAGCTGTAGGTGCCTGCGGCCTTGTTGCCCTCAAGTTTGCCGGTAAAAGCCCGCTCGGTGGCCTCATGGCGGGTTACGTCAAACGCCAGGGGCTCTGCGCCTTTAGCAGCCAGTTCGGCGCGCCATTGGTCGTCAGTTTTGGTGATTTTGGTGGTCATAGGTGATCCTATCGTAGAGGTGATTCAGGAAGAGCAGGATATTTCAATATTGCCAGCCCAGTCCGGTGGAAAAGTCGCGTAAGCCTCCATGCCTTCCTGCGCTGTATATGGGGATTGCAGTAGATCAAGCAAGCGTTCGACTTCGGAAAAGTCTTTAAGTTTTGCTTTTTGAATGGCTTGTTCGCCCAAATGGTTGCGCAGCACGTACACCGGGTTGGATTTTTGCATCAAATTGGCCATAAGCCCAAGCTCTAAGGGCACAAGACGCTCTGAAAAAAGTAGCAACCAGGCGTCCCAAGATTGGCGATCCAGGAATAAATCTCGCACTGGCTCCCAGTCGTTACTGCGGATGCAGGTTGTCATGCGGCTCCAGAAGATGGTGTAGTCCACCTTGTTTTGCGCCAACAGTTTAAGGATGCCTTCGATGAGCGCTTTGTCGCCTTCCAAGCTGCTCGCCAAGCCCAGCTTGTGTCGCATGCGCATCTCCAGCTGCTCGGGGAAGATGGTTTTAAAGGGTTCCAGCGCGGCCAGGGCTTCGTCTTGCTCGCCCTTTTCGCTAATCAGCGGCAGCAACGCCTGGCCCAGGCAAAACAGGTTCCAGTAGGCGATATTGGGCTGGCGGTTATAGCTGTAGCGCCCGCTGGTGTCGCTGTGGTTACAAATATGGGCGGGGTCAAACACGTCTAAAAACTGGAACGGCCCGTAGTCAATCGTCAGGCCCAGAATGCTCATGTTGTCGGTGTTCACTACGCCATGGCAAAAGCCCACCGCCTGCCACTGCGCCACCATCTTGGCGGTGCGCTCGCTCACGGCCTCTAGCAGGGCGGCGTAGGGGTTGGCGGCCTGCTGGCAATCTGGGTAGTAGCGGGTGATCACGTAGTCGGCCAGAGTCTTGAGCTCTTCATGCAGGTTGTTATATGAAAAATGCTCAAAATGCCCAAAGCGGATAAAGCTGGGCGCGCAACGGGTGACTACCGAAGCCGTTTCGATCTCTTCGCGGCGCACCGGTTGGTCAGAGCCGGTCACGCACAGCGCCCGGGTGGTGGGTATGCCCAGGCCGAGCAAGGCCTCGGAGCATAAAAACTCGCGGATCGAACTGCGCAGCACAGCCCGCCCATCGCCCATGCGCGAGTACGGTGTAAGCCCTGCGCCTTTGAGCTGGATCTCCCAGCCTTGGCCGTCTTTGGCTGTCATTTCCCCCAAAAGAATAGCCCGTCCGTCGCCCAGTTGCCCCGCCCATTGGCCAAATTGGTGACCGCTATAGACGCTGGCCAGCGGCTGTGAGCCGGGCAGTTTGGCGTTGCCCGTCAAGGCCTGTAGCGCCTCGTCCGACTGCATCCATTCCTCTGTCAACCCCAGCTCGCGCGCCATGGCGTAGCTGCGGCCCACCCAGTAGGGCGCGGCCAGGGGCTGGGTGTCAAGCTGGGTGAAAAATGAGGTGCCCAGTTGGGCAAAATTTTGTTGAGGTGTTGCAAATTGCATGCGCGTATTGTCCCTTATTGGATGGCTTGTATGGGCACTGGGGCTATGTGGCTATGTTCGGAGCTGTGCACGGCCAGGTGAGGGGATTCCCGCACGCAAACACGCTGCGCTTTGCGACATACTACGTGCATTGATACAAGGAGAACTTTCCATGCTGGGTTTAATGCAATCGCAACCACAATTGATTTCGTCGCTCATCGAATTTGCCGACACGCACCACAGCGACACCGAGATCGTCTCGCGCCGGGTGGAGGGTGATATCCACCGCTACACCTGGAGCGATGTCGCCAAACGCTCGCGCCAAGTGGCCAATGCGTTAGATGGCTTGAATCTGGCCTTCAGTGACCGAATAGCTACCTTGGCCTGGAACGGCTACCGCCACCTGGAGCTGTACTTTGGCGTGAGCGGCTCGGGCAAAGTGCTGCACACCCTCAACCCGCGCCTGCACCCCGACCAGGTGGTGTGGATAGCCAACCATGCCGAAGACCAGGTTCTGTTTTTTGACATGAGTTTTCTGCCCCTGGTGCAGGCCGTGCATGCGCGCTGCACGACCATCAAGCACTTTATCGCCCTGTGCGATGCCGATAAATTGCCACCGGACAGCGGCATACCCGGCCTGCAAAGCTACGAAGCGTGGATTGGCAAACAGCCCACGGCCTACAACTGGCCCAGCTTTGACGAAAACTCGGCCTCCAGCATGTGCTACACCAGTGGCACTACCGGCAACCCCAAGGCCGCGCTGTACTCGCACCGCTCCACCATCATGCACGCCTACGCGGCTGCGTTGCCCGACGTGATGTGCCTCAGCGCCCGCGACAGCGTGCTGCCTGTGGTGCCTATGTTCCATGTGAACGCCTGGGGCATTCCTTACAGCGCGGCGCTCACGGGCTGCAAACTGGTGTTCCCCGGCCCGGCGCTGGATGGCAAGTCGATTTACGAGCTGATGGAGAGCGAAAAAGTCAATTTTGCCGCGGGTGTGCCCACGGTGTGGCAAATGCTGCTGGGGCATATGAAGCCTGCGGGCCTCAAGTTCAGCGCCCTCAAGCGCACGGTGATCGGCGGCAGCGCCTGCCCGCCAGCCATGATTGCGGCTTTTCAGGACGACTACGGCGTAGAGGTGCTGCACGCCTGGGGCATGACCGAGATGTCGCCGCTGGGCACCATGTGCACGCTAAAAAACAAGCACCTGGGTTTGTCCAAAGACGAGCAAATGAAGATACGCCTTAAGCAAGGCCGCGCCATCTATGGCGTAGACATGAAGATCGTGGGCGAAGACGGCCAAGCCCTGCCGCACGACGGCAAGGCTTATGGTGACCTGCTGGTGAAAGGTCCGTGGATCGTGCGCGAGTACTTTAAGGGCGAGGGCGGTAACCCGCTGGTGGACGGCTGGTTCCCCACTGGCGATGTGGCCACCATCGATGCCGATGGCTTTATGCAGATCACCGACCGCAGCAAAGATGTGATCAAGTCGGGTGGCGAGTGGATCAGCTCCATCGAGATAGAAAATATTGCCATGGCGCACCCAGCGGTGCAAATGGCCGCCTGCGTGGGCATGTTCCATCCCAAGTGGGACGAGCGCCCCATCGTGGCCGTGGTCAAGCGCCCGGGCATGGAGGTGAGCCGAGACGCGTTGATCAAATTCTTCGACGGTAAAACCGCCAAATGGCAGATTCCCGATGACGTGGTGTTTGTCGATGCCATTCCGCTTGGCGCCACGGGCAAGATGCTCAAGACACGGTTGCGCGAGCAGCTTAAGGATTACAAGTTGCCTGCCTAAGTTGCGGGGCCTGCAAATAACACAGTGATTACGGGCATTCCCCTAGGGGAGAAGTTGCGTTTGTCTAGTACGCTGTGGCTTGTTGTTAATCACTTGGAGACACCCATGAACCTCACTCTGAAAACTGTAGCTGCCTGTGCTGTGTTTGCTTGCGCTACCGGTGCATTTGCTCAAAAAGGCGAGACGGTAAAAATTGCTTTTATTGATCCGTTGTCGGGCCCTTTTGCCAACGTGGGTCAAAACCAGCTCAAGAGCTGGCAGTTTGTGGCTGACCGCTTCAGCGGTACCAAAAACCCTGCAGGCGTCAAGTTTGAAGTCACTGGTTTTGACAATAAAGGTTCTCCGCAAGAGAGCTTGAATTCGCTGAAAGCCGCTATCGATCAGGGTTTCCGCTACATCACGCAAGGTAACGGCTCAGGGGCTGCTTTGGCACTGTCTGACGCCGTAGCCAAGCACAATGAACGCAACCCCGGCAAAGAGGTCGTGTTTCTCAACTACGCTGCAGTTGACCCGGCCCTCACCAACGAGAAGTGTGACTACTGGCACTTCCGTCTGGATGCCGATACCACCATGAAGATGGAAGCACTTACCGCTTTCATGAAAGACCAACCCAAGGTCAAGAGCGTGTACTTGCTCAACCAAAACTACTCGCACGGCCAGCAGGTAGCCAAGTTCTTCAAAGAAGGCATTGCCCGTAAGCGCCCCGACGTGAAGATTGTGGGTGAAGACCTGCACCCCATCGGTCAGGTGAAAGACTTTGCTCCCTATGTGGCCAAGATCAAGCAGTCTGGCGCCGACACCATCGTTACCGGCAACTGGGGCGCTGACCTGACCTTGTTTGTTAAAGCGCTGAACGACGCTGGCCTCAAGCTGCCCATGTACACCTACTATGCGCAGGTGACCGGCACGCCTACAGCCCTGGCGGCGGGTGGCGAAAGCGAGGTGTATGTTGTTGCCTACGGCCATGCCAACCACACCGGTGAAATCGGCGCAATGACCGCTGACTACAAAAAGAAGTTTAACGACGACTACTACACCTTGGCCACCTACAACGGCATCAATCTGATGGGCGCGGCCATTGCCAAAGCCAAGTCAATCGATCCGGTTAAAGTAGCCGCCGCCCTGGAAGGTTTGTCGGTTCCAAGCTTCGCTGGTGAAGTGCAAATGCGCAAAAACGACCACCAGTTGCAGCAGTCCATGTACATCACCAAATGGCAAAAGGCAGACAGCAAGAACCCCTACAGTGTTGAAAACACGGGCTTTACCTTTGTACCTGTAAAGCAGATGGACCCGTATGTGTCCAGCACGCCTACCAGCTGCCAGATGAAGCGGCCAGCCTAAGTTGCAGGCCTGTTTCGTGTTGCCAGAGCGCTGCATTTTCTGCGTGAGATTGCGCTTTAGGTAGACATTACAAAGCCGGGTTCGCCCGGCTTTTTTTCTACAAGGTAAGTTTTGGTATTTTTTTGGAGAAGATCTGCACATGGAGTTTTTCACCATCTCATTGCTTAACGGCATCAGCTACGGGCTGCTGCTGTTTATGCTCAGCTCGGGCTTGACGCTGATTTTCAGCATGATGGGCGTGCTCAATTTTGCACACGCCTCGTTTTACATGCTGGGGGCTTATTTTGCGTACAGTGTCACGCTATTTCTGGGATATTGGCCCGCTTTGATCGTCGCGCCCTTGCTGGTGGGCTTGATTGGCGCAGGCTTTGAAAAATACTGCTTGCGCAAAGTGCACCACTTTGGCCATGTGCCCGAGCTGCTCATTACGTTTGGCCTGAGCTACATCATCTTGGAGCTGGTTCAACTGGTGTGGGGCCGCAGCTCGGTCGACTACCGGGTGCCGCTGGCGCTGGACGGGCCATTGTTTACGGTGTTTGGTACCCAGTTTCCCAAGTACAGGGCTTTCATGATGGCGGTGGCCCTGGTGATGCTGGTGGCGGTGTGGTTGCTGCTCACGCGCACCCGCATTGGTTTGGTGATCCAGGCGGCGCTGACCCATCCGGATGCAGTGCAGGCGCTGGGCCACAATGTGCCGCGCGTGTTCATGTTGGTGTTTGGCGGCGGCGCCGCGCTGGCGGGCTTGGCGGGCGTGATTGGCGGCAATGCCTTTGTGACTGAGCCGGGTATGGCCACTACCGTGGGCTCGGTGATTTTTGTGGTGGTGGTGGTGGGCGGCATGGGCTCCTTGTCGGGGGCTTTTGTGGCTTCGCTGCTGATTGGTGTGGTGCAAACCTTTGCGGTGGGGATAGATTCGTCAGTCATGGGGGGCTTGCAGCAAATCGGCATGACGGTGACGCCAGAGACCTTTGGTTACCCGTTGTGGAAGCTGAAGATCAGCCAGGTGGCTCCCATCATGCCGTATCTGTTTTTGGTGCTGATTTTGATCTTCCGGCCCCGAGGCTTGCTTGGCACAAGGGAAGGTTAAATCATGCAAAAAACACACCACGAATTTAAGCCCTTGAATGTTGGGCGTTGGGTAGTCTGGAGCCTGTTTGCACTGGTATTGCTGGTAGCGCCGATGCTGTTCACCTCGAGTTTGAGCCACACCATGCTCAGCCAGATGGGCATCGCCATTATTGTCTGCTTAAGCTACAACATGCTCTTGGGGCAGGGCGGCATGCTCAGCTTTGGGCATGCGGTGTACTCGGGCATGGGCTCGTTTTTAGCCATCCATGCGCTGAATCTGGTGAGTGCTGGCAAGCTGCCCCTGCCGGTCAGTTTGATCCCCATTGTGGGCGGGCTTACGGGCTTGTTGGTGGCCTTTGTGATGGGCTACGTGACTACCAAAAAAGCCGGCACCCCCTTTGCCATGATTACCTTGGGCGTGGGCGAGCTGGTGTTTGCCATGTCTTTGATGTTCCCGGAGTTTTTTGGTGGTGAAGGCGGTGTCAGTGGTAACCGTGTGGCGGGCGCTAAGCCGCTGGGCATCTCCTTTGGGCCGCAAATCCAGTTGTATTACCTGATTGCCATTTACACCTTTATTTGCACCGGGCTGATGTTTGCCTTCACACGCACGCCACTGGGCCGCATGCTCAACGCCGTGCGCGACAACCCCGAGCGGGTAGAGTTTGTGGGCTACGACACCCAAAAGGTGCGCTACCTGGCCTTCATCGCAGCAGGATTTTTTGCGGGCATCTCGGGCGGTTTGGCCGCGCTGAACTTTGAGATCGTCACGTCAGAGGTGGTGCGCGGCGACAGGTCGGGCGCTTACCTGCTGTTCACCTTCTTGGGTGGTGCAACTTTCTTCTTTGGTCCTATTCTGGGTGCCATCATGATGGTGCTGGCCTTTGTGTTGCTGTCAGAGTTGACCAAGGCTTGGCTGCTGTATCTTGGTTTGATTTTCCTGTTCATGGTGATCTACGCGCCCGGCGGCGTAGCCTCGCTCATCATGATGAACCTGCGGGTGGCCGCCTTTGGCTTCCTGCGAAAACTGTGGGTCAGTTACCTCGCTTTGGCGGTCACGGCCTTGGTGGCCTTGCTGGGCGCTGCCGCCATGATTGAGATGGTCTACCACTTGCAACTCAACGCCGCCTTAGGCTCTGAGATGGTTTTTATGGGCATGCCTTTGAATGCCAAGGGTGTGAACAGCTGGTTTGGTGCAGGCTTTGTGCTGCTCACAGGCCTTGGTTTGTTTGAGCTGTGCCGCAGGCAGTTCTTGCACCAATGGGGCGAGATACAGCAGGACATTGAAAAAGAAGTTAAGCGGCGGGAGGCTTTGTTATGACCTACGCTTTAGAACTCAAGGACCTGAGAAAGAGCTTTGGTAAAACCGAGATTATTCGCGGGGTCAACTTGGCAGTCAATGCGGGTGAACGCATCGCCATCATCGGGCCTAACGGGGCTGGTAAATCTACCTTGTTCAATTTGATCAGCGGGCGCTTTGAGCCGACTTCGGGTGACGTGTTGCTCAATGGTGCGCGCTTGAACGGTAAAAAGCCGTTTGAGATCAACCGCATGGGCCTGTCGCGCAGCTTCCAAATCACCAACATCTTTCCCAAGCTCAGTGTGTTTGAAAACCTGCGTTGTGGGGTGCTGTGGAGCCTGGGCTACAAGTACACCTTCTTCAAGTTTTTGAATGACCTGGACGATGCCAACGCGCGTGCCGACGAGCTGATGGAGATGATCAAGCTGGACAAAAAGCGCGATGTGCTGGCCATCAACCTCACCTATGCCGAGCAGCGGGCGCTGGAGATTGGCATCACCATTGCAGGGGGTGCGAACGTGATTTTGCTGGACGAACCGACGGCGGGCATGAGCAAGTCAGAAACCAGCCGGTTTATCAATTTAATTAAAAGCGTGACGGTGGGCAAAACCTTGCTGACCGTGGAGCACGATATGGGCGTGGTATTTGGCCTGGCCGACAAAATAGCCGTGGTGGTGTATGGCGAGGTGCTGGCGTTTGATACGCCCGAAGCGGTGCGCGCCAACGCCAAGGTGCAAGAGGCGTACCTAGGTTCGCATATTGCCGACGCGCAAGGTGGACACTGATATGAGCACACTCCTAACCATCGACAACCTGCACGCCTACTACGGCAAAAGCCACGTGCTGCATGGCGTGAATTTCCATGTGGAGGCTGGTGAAATTGTGGCGCTGCTGGGGCGTAACGGCTCGGGCCGCAGCACCACGGCCAAGGCCATCATGGGCTTGGTGGACTGCACCGGCTCCATGCTGTGGAAGGGCCAGCAGATCACCGGTAAAAAAGCCTTTGAGGTGGCACATTGCGGTATTGGCTACGTGCCCGAAAACCGCGATATTTTCCCCACGCTTACGGTGCACCAAAACCTGATGCTGGGCCAAAAGAGTGGGGCCAAAAACTCCCGCTGGGCCTTTGACGACATGTACCAATTGTTCCCGCGCCTCAAGGAGCGCCAGCACACCGAGGCGGGCGTGCTATCAGGCGGAGAGCAGCAAATGCTCACCCTGTGCCGCACCTTGATGGGCGACCCGGATTTGATCATCATCGACGAGCCGACCGAAGGCTTGGCGCCCAAGATTGTCGAACTGGTGGCCAAATATCTGCAAGAGCTGAAACGGCGCGGTATCTCGGTGCTGTTGATCGAGCAAAAACTCACTATCGCCATGGCCATTTCTGACCGCGCTCTCGTCATGGGCCACGGCAGCATTGTTTTTCAAGGCACACCTGACAGCTTGCGCGCGGATGCGTACACACGTAAAGAATGGCTGGAGGTGTAGTGGCCAAGAACACGGTGGCAAAAACCAAGTTTCTTAGCTATGAAGTACATAGCATCTATCGCAATGCTTTACAGGGCTGTCGCCCAATTCGGCATTAAAAATTAGCTTGGCAGCTACTTGCGGGACAGATTTGCTATCGCCAAGCCTTAAAACCTACTTAGAATATAGAAAAAGAACGGTCGTACTATTTTGCAGTTTGCAGCACACTATCGTCTTTCCCGATTTTTTCAACGCGCATCTTCAACACCTACAAAGGACTCCCCATGACGGCAGAGTACAAAGCCCACGGCGACGTGGCGGTCATTTCCCTGAACAACCCTCCAGTCAACGGCCTGGGCTTGTCCACACGCACGGCTTTTGCAATGGCGCTGGCCAAGGCGCAGCTAGACGGCAAGATCAAAGCCATCGTCGTTACCGGCGCTGGCAAGGCCTTCTCGGGCGGTGCCGACATCAAAGAATTTGGTTCACCCAAAGCGGTGCAAGACCCCAATTTGCTGGCGCTGATTTTGGCCTGCGAGAACTCGCCCAAAGTCATGGTCGCTGCGGTACACACCACCTGCATGGGTGGTGGCTTGGAGCTGGCACTGGGCTGCCATTACCGCGTGATGGCCCCTGGCTGCAACGTGGCGCTGCCTGAAGTCAAGCTGGGCTTGATTCCCGGTGCCGGTGGCACGCAGCGGCTGCCGCGCGTGCTGGGCGTAGAAGCCGCGCTGAACATGATCGTCAGCGGCGAGCCTGTGAAGAGCGAAATGCTCAATATGCTGCCCGGCCAAAAGTTGATCGACCTGTTGACCAAGTCGCCTGAGTCGCTGATGGACGAAGCCATTGCCTTGGCGCGCGACAAAGCCGATGCACATGCCAAAGACAAATCCCCCATGCCACTGGTGCGCAACCTGCCTTGCCGCCACCCACTGGGCGACGCGTACTTTCAGTTTGCCCGCAACATGGTCAAGGGCATGAGCAAAAACTACCCTGCGCCCGCGAAGTGCGTGGATGCGGTAGAGGCGGCCACCAAAAACAAGTTTGATGCAGGCATGGCGATTGAGCGCGAGATTTTCACCAACTTGATGTGGACGCCAGAGTGCAAGGCCCTGCGCCATCTGTTCATTGCCGAGCGCGCAGCCAGCAAGATACCCGATGTGCCCGAAGATACGCCCAAGCGCGAGATCAAGTCCATCGCCGTGATTGGTGCGGGCACCATGGGCGGCGGCATCAGCATGAACTTTTTGAATGCGGGTATCTCGGTCAAAATTTTGGAGATGAAGCAGGAAGCCTTGGACAAAGGTATTGCCATCATCCGCAAAAACTACGAGTCGCAGGTCACCAAAGGCAAGCTCAAACAAGCCGTGTACGACCAGCGCATGGCATTGCTGTCCACCACTTTGAACTACGCCGATTTGAAAGACGCCGATATGGTGATCGAAGCCGTGTTTGAAGAAATGGGCGTGAAAGAGAAAGTGTTTACCCAACTCGATGCGGTGATGAAGAAAGGCGCTATTTTGGCGTCCAACACCTCCACGCTAGATGTGGACAAGATTGCTTCGTTTACCAAGCGTCCGCAAGACGTGATTGGCACCCACTTTTTCAGCCCGGCCAACGTGATGAAGCTGCTGGAGGTGGTGCGCGGTAAAAAGACCGGCAAAGACGTGCTGGCCACGGTGATGGCACTGGGCAAAAAGATCAAGAAAACCGCGGTGGTCTCTGGCGTGTGCGACGGTTTTATCGGCAACCGCATGATCGAGCAGTACAGCCGCCAGGCGGGCTTTTTGATCGAAGAAGGTTGCACACCAGCACAGGTAGACAAAGCAGTAGAGAAATTTGGCTTTGCCATGGGCCCGTTCCGTATGGGCGATTTGGCGGGCAACGACATTGGCTGGGCCATCCGTAAGCGCCGTTACCAGGAAAAGCCAGGCATGAAATACAGCAAGACCGCTGACCTCTTGTGCGAACTGGGCCGCTACGGCCAAAAAACCGGCGCTGGCTGGTACGACTACGTGCCCGGCAAGCGCGATGCGATCCCGAGCGATGTGGTGGTTCAAATGATCGAGAAGCACCGCAAGGCCAGCGGCCTGGCACCCCGCAAAATCAGTGACGAAGAAATTGTGCAGCGCTTGGTGTTCTCGCTGGTCAATGAAGCCGCGCATATCCTGGAAGAAGGCATTGCCAGCAAAGCAGGCGACATCGACATGGTGTACCTGACGGGCTACGGCTTCCCCATCTACCGTGGTGGCCCGATGCACTATGCTGACCAGCTAGGCCTGTTCAACGTGTGCTTGGCCATGAACAGTTTTGCCAAGAACCCCAATGACGACGCCAACTTCTGGAAGCCGGCTCCCCTGCTGGCGCGTTTGGCGTCTGAGGGTAAAACCTTTAGCCAGGCGAGCTAGGTCGCGCCATCCCATCCCAAACGCCGCCCTCAAACTCAAGCTCACTAAGGGTACCCATGAAAATCGCCGCTGATATTTTGATTGGTCTCATCGCGCTACTACATGTGTACATCTTGGTGTTGGAAATGTTTTTGTGGGACAAACCCAAAGGCATGAAAGCCTTTGGAAACACCCAGCAAGCTGCCACAGCCACTAAAGTTTTGGCGGCCAACCAAGGGCTTTACAACGGCTTTTTGGCAGCCGGCTTGTTTGTCGGTTTGTGGATGGGCGATGCAGGACTCGCGTTCAAAGTGTTCTTTTTGCTGTGCGTTGCCATCGCAGGGTTGTATGGTGCCGCTACAGCAGCCAAGAAAATTCTTTTCATCCAAACCGTGCCTGCAACCATCGCGCTGCTCGTACTGTGGGCCTCGCTGGCCAAATAAATCAGCCAGTTACTATTCAGGAGTATTTTTATGACATCCGCTGTTATCGTTTCTACCGCCCGCACCCCCCTTGCCAAGAGCTGGAAAGGTGCCTTCAATATGACCCACGGCGCTACACTGGGCGGCCATGCAGTTAAGCACGCCATCCAGCGCGCAGGCATTGATGCCGCCGAGGTAGACGACGTGATCATGGGCTGTGCCACCCCGGAGGGTGCCACTGGCTCCAACATCGCGCGCCAAATCGCTCTGATGGCCGACTGCCCCATCACCACCTCAGGCATGACGGTAAACCGCTTTTGCTCATCGGGTTTGCAGACCATTGCACTGGCCGCCCAGCGCATCATTGCGGGCGAGGGCGACGTGTATGTGGCCGGGGGCGTGGAAAGCATCTCCTGCGTGCAGCAAGAGGCCAACACCCACATGCTGACCGATCCAGCGCTGCTGAAGAAGAAGCCTGAGATTTACTGGAACATGCTGCAAACCGCCGAGCAGGTGGCCAAGCGCTACAACATCTCGCGCGATGCCATGGACCACTACGGCGCGCGCAGCCAGCAGCGTGCTGCGGCAGCGCTGGCCGCCGGTTTGTTTGAAGCAGAGATTGCGCCGATTACCGTCAAGGCAGGCGTGGCCGACAAGGTAATGGGCTTGATGACCAAAGAACTCACCGTGTCCAAAGACGAAGGTATCCGCGAGGGCACCACCTTTGAAGGCATCACGGGCTTGCGTTCCGCACTGCCTGGTGGTTTGATTTCTGCGGGCAATGCCAGCCAGTTTTCTGATGGCGCTGGCGCCTGTGTGGTGATGAGTGAAGAGCTTGCTGCCAAGCGCGGTCTCAAACCGCTGGGCCGCTTTATGGGCTTTGCCGTGGCGGGTTGCGAGCCTGACGAAATGGGCATCGGCCCCGTGTATGCCATCCCCAAGGTGCTCAAGCGCTTGGGTTTAAAAGTAAGCGACATCGATTTGTGGGAACTGAACGAAGCCTTTGCCGTGCAGGTGCTCTACTGCCGCGACAAACTGGGCATTCCAGACGACAAGCTCAACGTCAACGGCGGCGCAATCGCAGTGGGCCACCCGTACGGCGTCAGCGGCCAACGCCTCACCGGCCACGCCCTCATCGAAGGCAAACGCCGTGGTGCCAAGCGTGTGTGCGTGACGATGTGCATCGGCGGCGGCATGGGCGCTGCGGGTATTTTCGAAGTTCTGTAAACTTTTTGTATGCAACAAATGGGGCTCTAAGCAGATTGACTTAGCGCCCCATTTTTTATGGTTTTTGGAATTTGACAATGGCATTGCGAACCACCCTCGATTTTTTGCTTTACGACTGGCTTGCGGTTGCATCGTTAAGCCAGCGCGCCCGGTTTACCGACCATTCGCGCGAGACCTTTGATGCGGTGCTGGACACTTGCGAACGGATTGCACGAGAAAAATATGCGCCGTTCAATCGACTTGTTGACACGCAAGAGCCGCAGTTTGATGGCGAGAAGGTCGTATTGCCGCAGGCGACCCACGATGCGCACAAGGCGTACGTGGATTCGGGCATGTTGGCAGCGGCGCAGGACTATGCGCTGGGGGGCATGCAACTGCCGTTTACGGTGGGCGCGGCTGCGAACTCGTTTTTTGCTGTGGCATCGATCTCGATTGGCTCGAACTTGCTGACCTCGGGCAATGCCAACTGCATCATGGCCACGGGTACGCAGATGCAGAAGGATGTGTTTGCAGCCAATGAATTCAGCGGGCGCTGGGCGGGCACCATGTGTTTGAGCGAGCCGCAAGCAGGGTCATCATTGAGCGATGTAGCTACCAAAGCCTTGCCGGATGGTGCGGACTTTTCCAGCGACCCGCTGGGCCCGCGCTATCGCTTGCGTGGCAACAAGATGTGGATATCCAGCGGTGAGCATGAGCTAACCGAGAACATCGTGCACTTGGTGCTGGCCAAGATACCAGACGACAACGGCAAACTGGTAGCGGGTGTGCGCGGCATATCTTTGTTCATCGTTCCCAAGAAGTTGGTGAACGCCAAAGGTGAGCTCACCGGCGTGCGCAACGACGTGGCCTTGGCAGGCCTGAACCACAAGCTGGGCTGGCGCGGTACTACAAATACATTGCTGAATTTTGGCGAAGGCAAGTTTCCCGTTGGCAATGACGGGCCGTATGGCAAAGGCGCGGGTGCTGTGGGCTACTTGGTAGGTAAGCCGGGCGAAGGCCTTAAAGGCATGTTCCACATGATGAACGAGGCGCGTATTGGCATTGGTATGGCGGCCACCATGCTGGGGCTGGCGGGCTACTACGCGTCGCTAGACTACGCTAAAAATCGCCCGCAAGGCCGGCCTATGGGCGCTGGCGGCAAAGATGCCACTGCGCCGCAAGTGCGGCTCATCGAGCATGCCGACATCAAACGCATGCTGCTGGCGCAAAAGTCGATCTGCGAAGGCGCGCTGGCCCTCCAACTGTACTGCGCCATGCTGGTCGATGAGCAGCACACGGGCACAGCAGAAGCCGCTGACGAAGCCCGCCTGCTGCTGGAAGTGCTCACCCCGATTGCCAAAAGCTGGCCGAGTGAAAACTGTCTGGAGGCCAATAGCTTGGCGATCCAGATCCACGGCGGCTACGGCTATACGCGCGACTTCCCGGTGGAGCAATACTGGCGCGACCAGCGCTTGAACATGATCCACGAAGGCACGCACGGCATTCAGGCGATGGATTTGCTGGGCCGCAAGGTGCTGATGGAGGGCGGTAAGGGCTTACAACTCTTGTTTGCACGTGCGAAGGCCACGGCAGAGCGGGCCATGCAGGTGCCCACTTTAGCGCCTCACGCCCAAGCGCTGACAGCGGCCTTGCAAAAGATAGGCCATACCACCCAGGCCGCCTGGGCTACTGGCAACCCCTTCGAAGCACTGCCCAATGCTGTGCCCTACATGCAGGCCTTTGGACATGTCGTGTTGGCGTGGGTGTGGCTAGATGTAACGCTGGCTAGCGGTAAAGAAAGTGCTGCGCATTCAATAGCAGCTCGCGCGGGCATTGCGTTGGCAAACCAGTATTTTTATAATTATGAGTTGCCTAAAATTGATGCCTGGCTGGCGGTGGTAAACACCCGCGACATGACCTGCGCCAACGCGCCCGAAGACGCGTTCTAACGTCCAGGGCAGAGTATGCTGCAAAGAGGTTCACAATCAAGGCAAGGAAGCCCCCGCCATGCCATTGATCAAAGAAGTCAAGTTACCCACCACAAAAGCGCAAAACCGCGTGCAGACTGCGGTGTGGGTGCTTATCTACGGCGGGCTGCTTACGCTTATCACGGGCTATGCGCTTGGGCTAAGCGACAAAAGTGGCGCAGGGGCGGGCTGGACCACCGCCAATACGCTGACGCTGCTGGGGGGCTCGGCGACAGCGCTGGGCGTGCTGCTGATTTACATTCGCTCTCGAATGAAGTGAGCCAAGGGGAAAAGCCCGTACAAATGCGGCCGTGGCACCTAGGGGTAATTGTGGCCGTCGCAGTGTGTGCGGTGGCGCCATTTGCTGCAACGGCGCAGGTCTATAAATGCGTGGACAATGGACGCACCATATTTACTGAAATTCCCTGCGCGCAGGGCGTACCATCTACCCCTATGACATTAAAAAATGCGTCCCCCAAAAGCGGCGGACTGGATACCAAAATTATCTGGAACCGCTACCCCGTAAGCGGCCAAGACTACGCCAGTTTGGTGCGGTCTTTAAGCGCCAACGGCCCCAAGGGCTTTCATGGCTTGTCTAGCTGGGACATTTCCTACCAATACACCACGGTGCCCGCAGGCAATATGTGCCGTTTCGACACCATACGCCTCACCGTCAAAGGTGAAATTTTGATGCCCAAATGGACCGATGAGGCTGCAGCCCCCCCTTCGCTGCGCCAGCGCTGGCAAGACTACTACGCCGCCCTGCAGCAGCACGAAGAGGGCCATGTGCAGCATGGCAACGAACTGGCTGCGCTGATACAGGAGAAGTTTTTGGGCTATGGCGACATGGCCTGCGGTCAAGCCAAAGCCATTGCGCAGTCAGAGTTTGACCGCCTGTACAACAACCTGAAAAACCGCGACAAAGAGTACGACCAGCGTACCCAGCACGGCGCTACTCAAGGCGCACGTTTTTAACTTGATTTAACCCGACCCATACAGGAGACACCCATGACCCCACGCAAAATCCAGCAACTGTTTGACCTGACGGGCAAAACGGCCCTCATTACCGGCGGCTCCCGCGGGTTGGGCCTGCAAATGGCGCATGCACTGGGCGAGGCGGGTGCCAAGATCATGCTCAGCTCTCGCAAAGCGTCTGATCTGGAAGAGTCTGCCGCCGAACTGAAAGCGGCAGGCATTGATGCGCAGTGGATTGCCGCTGACTGCGCCAAGGACGAAGAAATCAACCGTTTGGTCGATGAAACCTTGGCGCGTTTAGGTACCGTAGATATTTTGGTCAACAACGCCGGTGCCGCCTGGGGCGCACCCGCTGAAGACCACCCCGCAGAGGCTTGGGACAAGGTAATGAACCTCAACGTGCGCGGCTACTTTTTGCTCAGCCAACGCATCGCCAAAAAGTGCATGATCGACAAGCACAGCGGCAGCATCATCAACATCGCCTCCATCGCAGGCTTGGGCGGCAACCCCAGCGGCATGAACACCATTGCCTACAATACCTCCAAAGGCGCGGTCATCAACTTTACCCGCGCACTGGCCGCTGAATGGGGCAAGTACAACATCCGCGTAAACGCCATTTGCCCAGGCTTTTTCCCCAGCCGCATGACGGTCGGCACGCTCAAGGCTCTGGGCGAAGACAAGCTGAAAGAAAACGCACCGCTACGCCGTTTAGGTGATGACGAAGACTTAAAAGGCTTGTGCTTGTTGTACGCATCTGCAGCGGGTAAACACATCACCGGCCAGTGGCTGGCGGTGGATGGTGGGGTAAGTGTGGTGGCAGGCGGCTAACAGGTTGAAAGCATGAAATTTAGCGTACACATTCCTTTTGTAGAGCATCTTGGCTTTGAATTGGTTGAGTTTGCCGATGGCCACGCGCAGATTAACTACACCGCGCGGCCAGAGCACCTGAACAGCTTTAACGTCACGCACGGCGGCGCCAGCATGACCTTGATGGACGTGGTGATGGCGCATGCGGCGCGCAGCGTGGAGCTGAACATGGGCATTGTCACCATCGAGATGAAGACCAGCTTCATGCAGCCCGCTGTCGGCCCGTTGGTGGCCAAGGGGCGTTTGATCCACCGCACATCGACCATGGCGTTTACCGAAGCGACGATTTTTGACGTGCAGGGCAGGGCGTGCTCCCACGCTACCGGCACCTTTAAATACGTGCGGCGCTTGCCGACAGGCGCTACCAAGGCAAATAATTTGAACCCACCAGCTACAGACTAGCTAAATACCTATTTTAATAACGAAATAGGCCATAAGCCCAATATAGCAAAGCACAAGCAGCTATAAAAGTAATAGTAATTAAAGGACAAAATCATGCATAACAAGCAATGGCTTTTAGACAATCGTCCCACAGCCGAGGCGCAAACCAGCAACTTCAAACTCGTCACCACCGACACGCCAGCCTTGCAAGACGGCCAGGTGTTGGTCACTCACCATTACATGAGCCTGGACCCGTATATGCGAGGCCGCATGAACGACAGCAAAAGTTACGCGGTGCCTCAAGCGCTGGGCGCAGTGATGGGGGGCGGCACAGCAGGCGAGGTGGTCGAATCTAAAAACGACAAGTTTGCCGTGGGCGACAAAGTGGTGGGCATGGGCGGCTGGCAGCAGTACAGCGTGGTCGATGCCAATGCCGTGGGCGCGCTGCGCAAGGTCGACACCACCCACATCCCGCTCAGCCATTACTTGGGCGCAGTAGGCATGCCGGGCGTTACCGCCTACTACGGGTTGCTTAAAATTTGTCAACCAAAAGCAGGTGAGACCGTGTGCGTGACCGCCGCCAGTGGCGCGGTGGGTAGCGCCGTGGGCGTGCTGGCCAAGGCGCGCGGCTGCCGCGTGGTGGGTATTGCAGGCGGCAAAGACAAGTGCGACTATGTCGTCAACGAACTGGGTTTTGACGCCTGCGTGGACTACAAAGAGCATGCTGACAGTAAGGCTTTCAACGACGCGCTGAAAGCCGCTGCGCCCAACGGCATAGATTGCTATTTTGAGAACGTAGGTGGCTGGATTTTGGACGTCGTGCTGGCCCGCATGAACGCCTTTGGCCGCATCGCGGTGTGCGGCATGATTGCCGGCTACGATGGCAAGCCACTGCCACTGGCGGCGCCAGCGCTGATCTTGATGAGCCGCCTAAAGATTGAAGGCTTTATCGTCAGCGAGCACATGGAGGTTTGGCCCGAGGCTTTGAAGGAACTGGGTGGTTTGATAGCTACCGGCAAGTTCAAGCCACGTGAGACCGTAGCGCAGGGCATTGAGGCGGCGCCAGAAGCCTTTTTAGGTTTGCTTAAAGGCAAGAACTTTGGCAAGCAGGTAGTTAAGTTAGTTTGATGTTTTGCCGATTGAAAGCGGGGATTTTTTGAACGCAGAGGGCGCGAAGGTTTCGCAAAGGGCGCAAAAGGAATACCAATATGACTTTATCCACATCAGTGTCAGGTTCTACGGCCTTGCCACAGGGTCGGCAAGGTGAAGAATTCCGCGATGACTTGCGTGCGCTAGGGCCTGTAGCAGGTTCTGGCAACGCAGCGGCGCGCAAAATTTTGTCTGCGCAGGAGCTGGCGCCGCTCACTACTTTGTCCAATGCGCGCTCGCTGGTGGGCATTGTGCAAACCTTGCTATTGATCGCGGCTGCCATTACGTTTGGTGTGGTGAATTGGTTCACGCCCTGGGTACTGCTTAGCGTACTGGCGATTGGCATTGCCTTACATGGGCTGTTTATTTTGTCGCACGAGGCGGCGCATTACCGCATGTTTACTAACCGCGCTGCAAACGATGCTGCGGGCCGCTTGATAGGCATGCTGGGGGGGGTGAGCATGTGCACCTACCGCGTCACGCACCGCCTGCACCATAACAATCTGTATGGCAGCCAAGACCCTGACACGGCAATCCACGGTGGCTACCCGCGCGGCAAGGCGTATTTGTGGCGGAAGCTGGCCCTGGACTTGGTTGGCTGGAACGCCTGGAAAACCTACGCCTACTTCTTTGGTGCTCCCGCAATCAACGCCGATACGGGCGGCAAGATGAATCCGTTGAACGACACCTCGGCTGAGCTGCGTGCCAGCGCACGCAAAGACCGCTTGATAGTGATAGGCTTCCACATTGCTGCACCTTTTGTAGCGTTAGCAATAGGTGGGTGGCAGGGCTTGGCTATGTACGCTGTGCTGTGGATGCTGCCCTTGGTGACTGTGCTGCAACCCATCCTGCGCCTGCGCGCCATTTGCGAGCATGGTGCGGTGACTGATTTGTCTTCACCCCTCACCGCTGCGCGTAGCAACAACACGTCTGGCAAGATCAGCAACTGGTTGTTTCGCGCCGTGTTCTTCCCGCACCATGTCAATTACCATTTAGAGCACCACCTGTACCCGGCTGTACCGCACTACCACCTGCCACGTTTGCATGCATTGCTGCAAGAGAAAGGCGCGCTGCAAGGCGCGGAAGTGCGTGACGTATTGGATACTTTTAAACTCATATTTGCGCCGCGCCGGGCTAGGGTGGTTTGATGGGTCTAGGTTTTAATATTTTTGTATTTTTTTGGTATTTCTTTTCTGCGTCCTTCGCGTAACCTTCGCGCTCTCTGCGTTCAAAAAATCCCCCTGCCCCCTTTTTACAGGAGACAAAAATGAGCCAAGACATTTACTTTCACCACTACCCCAACTCCCCCTTCGCCGAAAAGATGCGTGCCATTTTTGGCTACAAAAACATCGCCTGGATATCGGTGATGCAGCCGATGGTGATGCCCAAGCCCGACATGCAGGCCCTCACGGGTGGTTACCGGCGTATCCCGGTGCTGCAAATTGGCAATGACATTATTTGCGACACGGCACTCATCTGTGATGTACTGGAACATTTAAGTCCGGATAAAACCCTGTACCCCGCTGGCATCAAGGGCGCGGCGCGTACCGTGGCGCAGTGGGCCGACAGCACACTGTTTTGGGTGGCCATGGCATACAACTTTTCGCCCCCAGGTGCAGCGCATATTTTTGCCGCCAACCCCGACGCTGCCACCACTTTGGTGGCAGACCGCACTGCCATGCGCGGTGGCGCACCGCGCATGAACCCGGCAGACGCCAAGCCCGCCTATAAAAGCTATTTGCGCCGCATTGCCAGCATGGTGGACGAGCAGCCCTTTGTACTGGGCGCGCAGCCCAGCGTGGCCGACTTTGCCATCTACCATCCGCTGTGGTTCACCCGAAACATCCCCGCGTTGGCCCCGATTTTGGATGCCACGCCCAGCGTGCTAGCCTGGATGGACCGCATCAAAGCGTTTGGCCACGGTACTTCCAGCAAAAGCAGTGCTGCTGAATCAATAGCAGCCTGTGCCGGTTTTTCTGGTGTAAACCACCTGTTTGATGTAAAACACGAGGTTTTTCAGGACGACCACGGCATACCGTTGGGTAGCCAGGTCATCATCAAAGCCGAGAGCTTTGGTCTGGAAGAAACGCAGGGCGAGCTGGTGGCTGCTACCCGCACCCGCTACAGCTTGCGCCGACAAGACGCGCGCGCGGGCAATGTCAATGTGCACTTCCCGCGCATTGGATTTGTGCTGAAAGCGGCTTGAATGGCATCCACCCTCATGCCTGATGCAAGCATCGCGCCAGCCACCTTTGCCCCAACATCCATCGCTTGGCAGCACCTATCTTTTGATGAACTTAGCCCGTACCAGTTGTACGCCGTGCTGCAACTGCGTAGCGAAGTGTTTGTGATTGAGCAAAACGGCCCATTTCAGGACATGGATGGAGCGGATGCGCAGGCCATGCATGTGCTGGGCTGGGCAGATGCCGACCAAGTCAATACGGCAGCACGCACGCTGGTAGCCTATGCCCGCTGTTTTCCTGCTGGCGTCAAGTTTGCGCAGGCCAGCATTGGCCGAGTGATTACCCGCACTGGTTTGCGCGGCACAGGTGCAGGCCCAGTATTGATGCAACAGGCCATTGCCTGTCTGCACCAGCAATGGGGCGTGCAGCCCATTCGTATCAGTGCGCAGGCGCATCTTGAAAAGTTCTACGGCAAGCTGGGGTTCGTGACCACCAGCGTGCCCTATCTGGAAGACGGCATCCCGCACATCGAAATGTTGCGGCCTTGATTTTTTTACTTGTATGGAGAGATAGATGATTACTGATTTCAAAAATAAAACCGCTGTATTGACCGGTGCAGGCTCAGGCTTTGGCCTGGAGTGCGCGCGCATTGGCGCCAAGCTGGGTATGAACCTGGTGCTGGCCGATGTGCAGCAAGATGCGCTGGACAAAGCCACGACCGAGATCGAAGCGATGGGCGTGCAGGTGCTGCCCTTCAAGCTGGACATCTCCAAGGCGGCCGAGGTCGAGGCGATGGGCGCCGCCACCTTCAAGCGCTTTGGTGCACCGCATTTCATCTTCAACAACGCTGGCGTAGGCGCAGGCGGCTTGATCTGGGAAAACACCCTGAAAGACTGGGAGTGGGTCATCGGCGTCAACATCATGGGCGTGGCCCACGGTGTGCGCGTGTTCACCCCCATGATGCTGGAAGCCGCCAAAAAAGACCCGGCCTACCAAGGCCACATCGTCAACACCGCCAGCATGGCCGGGCTGCTCAATGCCCCCAACATGGGCGTGTACAACGTCAGCAAACACGCTGTGGTCAGCTTGAGCGAGACGCTGTACCAAGACCTGCAACTGGTCACCGACCAGATCAGCGCCTCCGTGCTATGCCCCTTCTTTGTACCCACCGGCATCAGCCAAAGCCACCGCAACCGCCCCGATGAATTCAAGCAAAGCGGTGTCAAGCCCACCAAGAGCCAACTGATCGGCCAGGCCATGAACGACCAGGCCGTAGGCAAAGGCAAGGTTAGCGCGGCAGACGTAGCGCAAAAGGTGTTTGACGCCGTGCACACCAACCAGTTCTACATTTACAGCCACCCCAAGTCCATTGGCTCGGTGCAAACGCGCCTGGAAGACATCATGCAGCAGCGTAACCCTACCGATCCGTTTGCGCATAAGCCCGAGATTGGTGTGGAGCTGCGCAAAGCGCTGCGCGCTGAATAAGCTATACGCTATAAAGTTAATAGCTGCTTGTACCGCATTCTATTGGGCTGGCGGCCTATTTATTAGGCGGATGGCGTGGCTTCCCATTGCTGCAGCACCTTGCCGTGGGCGTCTACGCTTTCCAGCCGAACTTGAAAGCCCCACAAGCGCATCGCATGCTTGACCACCTCTTGCGCTGCGTCACTCAGCGGTCTGCCGCTGTGCAGCGTGTGGCGCAAGGTGAGGGCGCGGTCGCCGCGCACGTCTACGTTCCACACCTGTATGTTGGGCTCGCGGTAGCTTAGGTCATGTTGGTGCGACAGCACTTCGCGCACATGGCGGTAGCCTTGTTCGTCGTGGATGGCCGAGACCTCCAGTTCACTGTCGTCAGCATCGTCTACCAGAGAAAACAAGTGTAGCTCGCGTATCAAGTGCGGCGACAGGTACTGCCCAATAAAACTCTCATCCCTGTAGTGCTGCATTGCGTGGTGCAGCGTTTTTAGCCAGTCGGTGCCCGCAATATCTGGAAACCATTGGCGGTCTTCCTCGGTCGGGTTTTGGCAAATACGCTTGAGGTCGCTGAACATGGCAAAACCCAGTGCATAGGGGTTGATGCCGCTGTAGGCCTGGTGCGTGACAGGTGGCTGGTAGATGACATTGGTGTGTGAGCGCAGTATCTCCACCATAAACCCGTCGGTGAGCAGGCCATCGTCGTACATGGTGTTAAGCAGGGTGTAATGCCAGAAGGTGGCCCAGCCCTCGTTCATTACCTGGGTTTGGCGCTGCGGGTAAAAGTACTGCGCTATCTTGCGTACTATGCGCACTACCTCACGTTGCCAAGGCTCAAGCAGTGGCGCATTTTTTTCGATGAAATACAGAATGTTCTCTTGCGGCTCGGCCGGAAAGCGGCGGTGCTTGGGGGCTTCCTCTTTTTCGGCCCCTTTGGGCAGCGTGCGCCACAGGTCGTTTACCTGCTGCTGCAGGTAGGTTTCACGGTCTTTGCGCTTTGTTTCTTCCTGGGCCAGCGAGCGCTTTTGCGCGCGTATGTACCGGTCTACGCCATAGTTCATCAGCGCATGGCATGAGTCCAGCAGGTCTTCTACCGCGTCCAGTCCATGCTGCTCTTCGCAATCGGCAATATAGGATTTGGCATACACCAGGTAGTCAATGATCGAGCTGGCATCGGTCCACATGCGAAACAGGTAATTGCCTTTGAAGAAGGAGTTGTGGCCGTAGCAGGCGTGGGCTATTACCAGCGCCTGCATGGGCATGGTGTTTTCTTCCATCAGGTAGGCAATGCAGGGGTCGGAGTTGATGACAATTTCGTAGGCCAGGCCCATGTGGCCTCGGCGGTAGTTTTTCTCGGTGGTGATGAACTCTTTGCCAAACGACCAGTGCCGGTAGTTCACCGGCATGCCTACCGAGGCATAGGCATCAATCATCTGCCCCGCGGTGATGATCTCCAACTGCACCGGGTAGGTGTCCAGCCCAAAACGTTGTGCTGTGCGCTCTATGGCCTGGTGGTAGGTCTCAATCAGCTCAAACGACCAATCTGACGGGCAGGGCAGCGGCGTGTGTCCCGTGGCGTCGGGCGCAGCCTCGACCACGGCGCGGTCTGTATCATTGGGTAGCGCGCTCATGCGGTACCTGCTTTCTTGAACAGTTCGCGGAACACCGGGTAAATGTCCGCGGGTGTGGAGATCTTTTGCATCGCAAAATTGGCGTGCTCTTCCCGCACCTGGGTGTATTCATGCCAGAGGTTTTGGTCTTCGTCTGCCACCTGCACATAGGCAAAATAACGTGTCAGCGGTAGCAGCTTCTCAGAGAGCAGCGCGCGGCATTTGGCAGAGTCTTGGTGCCAGTTGTCGCCATCCGACGCTTGGGCGCCGTAGATGTTCCACTGGTCTGACGGGTAGCGGGCGGTAATGATCTCGTGCATCAGCACCAAGGCGCTGGACGCTACGGTGCCGCCGCTCTCGGTAGACTCAAAAAACTCCTGCTCGTTCACCTCGCTGGCCTGGGTGTGGTGGCGAATAAAAACAACGTCCGTTCGTTGGTAATGGCGGGTAAGAAAAAGGTAGAGCAAAATGAAAAACCGTTTGGCGATGTCTTTACGCCCCTCGTCCATGGAACCCGACACATCCATCATGCAAAACATCACGGCCTTGGAGGTGGGCATGGGCACCTTGATGCGGTTGCGGTAGCGCAGGTCAAACGGGTCCAGAAAAGGTATTTGCCGCAGGCGGCGCTTGAGCACCTCTATTTGCGCCTTCAGTGTGGTAATTTCTTGCAGCGGCGTGTGGGCCTGCTGCAGCGCTACTGCCAAACGCGCTTCAAGTTCCCTCAACTCGCGCCGGGTTTCGCCGCCCATGGCAATGCGCCGGCTCAGCGCCGTGCGCATCGAGCGCACCACATGCAGGCTGGTGGGGTTGCCTTCTGACAGAAACCCTGCGCGCTGGGATTTCCATTCGGGTGCGTCGGGCAGTAGCTGGGTGCGTACCAGGTCTGGCAGCTCCAGGTCGTCGAAGAAATACTGCATAAATTCTTCGCGCGTGATGCGAAACACAAAGTCGTCTTCTCCAGTGCCGTCTGGGCTGGCCCCACCACCTGAGCCACCTGCACCGCCGCCTTGGGGCCGCTCTATGCGGTCGCCGCGCACGTAGTCGCGGTTGCCAGGGTGCACTGCCTCTCGGTTGCCGCCTGGGCCGTGGCCAAACACCGGCTCCGAGATGTCGCGCCGGGGCAGGGTAATGTCTTCACCTTGTTCGATATCTTTAATGCTGCGGCCAGTGACGGCCCGTTTGACGGCATCACGGATTTGCTCACGGTAGCGCCGCAAAAATCTCTCGCGGTTGCCAATCGACTTGTTTTTGCCTGATAAACGCCGATCAACGACTTGTTGGAGCATAGGGGTCTAGGGTGGATGCTGCGTTAATGGTATGGTTTTAGCGTGTTTCAGGAGCTTTTGCGTACGCGCAGGTACCAGTCGCACAGCAGGCGGACCTGGCGTGTGGTGTAGCCTTTGTCCACCATGCGGTTGACAAAGTCTTGGTGCTTTTGCTGCTCGTCGGCGCTGGCTTTGGCGTTGAACGAAATAACGGGCAGCAAGTCCTCGGTATTGGAGAACATTTTTTTCTCGATCACGCTGCGCAGCTTCTCGTAGCTGGTCCACAGCGGGTTTTTGCCCGCGTTGTGGGCGCGTGCGCGCAGTACAAAGTTGACGATCTCGTTGCGGAAGTCTTTCGGGTTGCTGATGCCCGCGGGTTTTTCAATCTTCTCCAGCTCGGCGTTCAGAGACGCACGGTCAAACAGCTCGCCGGTGTCGGTGTCGCGGTACTCCTGGTCTTGAATCCAGAAATCCGCATAGGTAACATAGCGGTCGAAAATATTTTGGCCGTATTCGGAGTAGGACTCAAGGTAGGCGGTTTGTATCTCTTTGCCGATGAATTCAGCATAGCGCACAGCCAGGTTTTCCTTGATGAAAGCCAGGTACCTTTGCTCGGTCTCTGGTGCAAACTGCTCGCGCTCAATTTGCTGCTCCAGCACGTACATCAAATGCACCGGGTTAGCGGCTATCTCGGTAGAGTCAAAGTTGAACACCTTGGAGATAATTTTGAAAGCGAAGCGGGTGGATATGCCGCTCATGCCTTCGTCTACACCGGCAAAGTCGCGGTACTCCTGGAAGCTTTTGGCTTTGGGGTCGGTGTCTTTCAGGTTCTCGCCGTCATACACCATCAGTTTACTGAAGATGCTGGAGTTTTCGGGTTCTTTCAGGCGCGTCAGCACGGCAAACTGCGCCATCATCTTGAGCGTGCCTGGGGCGCACACCGCCTGGGACAAGGACGAGTTTTGAATTAATTTTTCGTAGATCTTGATCTCTTCGGATACCCGCAGGCAGTAGGGCACCTTGACGATGTAAATGCGGTCCAGAAAAGCTTCGTTGTTTTTATTGTTTTTAAAAGCCTTCCACTCGCTTTCGTTCGAGTGCGCCATGACGATGCCATCAAACGGTATGGCACCAAACCCTTCGGTTCCTTTAAAGTTGCCCTCTTGCGTAGCCGTCAGCAGTGGGTGCAGCACCTTGATGGGCGCCTTGAACATCTCCACAAACTCCAGCAGCCCTTGGTTGGCCAGGCACAGCCCGCCGGAGTAACTGTAGGCGTCGGGGTCGTCCTGGGCAAAGGTTTCCAGTTTGCGAATGTCAATCTTGCCCACCAATGCGGAGATGTCCTGGTTGTTTTCGTCGCCTGGCTCGGTCTTGGTGATGGCGCATTGTTTAAGGATGGAGGGGAAGCGCTTGACCACGCGAAACTTGCGAATGTCGCCGCCATATTCTTCCAGCCGCTTGACGGCCCAAGGCGACATGATGCGCTGGAGATAGCGCGGTGCAATGCCATACTGGGATTGGAGCACAGGGCCGTCTTCCACATTATTGAACAGCCCCAGCGGGGATTCATTGACGGGAGAATCTTTCAGCGCATAAAACGGCACCTGTTCCATGAGTTGTTTAAGCCGCTCAGCAATGGACGACTTGCCGCCGCCTACCGGCCCCAGCAAATACAAAATTTGCTTTTTCTCTTCAAGGCCTTGCGCGCCATGGCGGAAGTACGAGACGACCTGCTCAATGGGGTCTTCAAGCCCGTAAAAATCTTTGAAGGCAGGGTAGATTTTGATGACCTTGTTGCCAAAGATGCGCGACATGCGCTGGTCATGGCGCGTGTCAAACATCTCGGGTTCGCCAATAGCCGCCAGCATACGCTCGGCCGCGGTAGCGTAGGTGAGAGGGTCTTTTTTACAGGTGTTGAGGTAATCCTCAATCGACAAGTCTTCTTCGCGCGACTGCTCGTAACGCGTTAGAAAGTTGCGGACGATATCCATAAAACCTCCTTTGAGTTCAATACCAAAAGTGCACCGTTGCCATAGGATGCCACATACTGTTAATGCCTGCTCGCACAGTATGCGTAAATATCATTTACCATGCAAGAAAATTTGATTCTAAAAGCGTGCGAAAAGTTGCATTTCGCATATGCGGTTGCTCGTACATATTTATTACCTCGTCCAACCCGTGTGCGTGGTCGGCAGCAAAGTCATCACGCTACCACTACGTAGCCCTCGTCGGCAATGGCCTGCGCAATCGCATCGCGGGGTTGCTCAGACTTCACCCGTACCTGGTTGGCGCTGCGGTCGATGGCAACCTCGGCTTGCGCGTCAAGTTGTTTTACGGCGCGGGTAACGGCCTTTTCGCAGTGCCCGCAGGTCATGCCTGTAACAGTGAAATTTTGGTCCATAGAAAAATCCTCGCTGACAATAAAATGTGGCACGCGTTGACGTCGTGCGCAGTTTGCGTACGCTTCACAGCATAGCGCGGTGGCGCATAGTGTGGGCAGTGCTATCCCCTTTGCCCTTGCACTGTTTGATGAAAGCTTGATATGGGTCAACGCCTATTCGTGCCATCATGGCGAAGATACATCTATACACATGACCGCTGTTTTATTGCCTTCTACTATGCCTGATGTGCCCAGTGAGCCGCTGGACATCGGGATTGGTGGAATGACTTGCGCGTCGTGCGTCGCTCGGGTAGAAAAAGCCTTGAAAAAGGTGCCCGGTGTACAAAACGCCACTGTCAACCTGGCTACCGAGTCGGCGCGGGTGGTCTTCGCCCCTGCCGAAGACATGGAGGCGCGCCTGCGACGCGCCGTGCGCGACGCAGGCTACGAGCCACGCGCTGCGGGTGCGGCCATTGACGCAGTGGACGCGTCCCCTTGGACCGGTTTTATGCCTGTGGCCATTGGCTTGGCGTTGTCGGCCCCGCTAACCCTGCCCATGGTGGGTAATTTGCTGGGCAAACACTGGATGCTGCCCCCGTTGTGGCAGTTCCTGCTGGCCACGCCAGTGCAGTTTATTTTGGGTGCGCGCTTTTACACGGCGGGCTGGCATGCGCTCAAAGCGTTCACTGGCAATATGGATCTGCTGGTGGCTATTGGCACCACAGCAGGCTGGGCGCTGTCCATGTGGCTATGGCTAACCGCTGAGCCTGACACCATGGTGCATTTGTACTTTGAAGGCTCGGCCGTGGTGATCACCTTGGTGCTGCTGGGTAAGTGGCTGGAGGCGCGGGCCAAGCGGCAAACCACCTCGGCCATTCGCGCGCTGCACGGGCTGCGGCCCGAGGTAGCGCACTGGCTGGGGCAAGACGGCGAGCAGGACATCCCCGTGGCCGAGGTGCTGGTGGGGGACACGCTAGTGGTCAAACCCGGTGAGCGTTTTCCCGTAGACGGTACCCTGCTGGAAGGCCATACGCAGGTGGACGAATCCATGCTGACGGGCGAGCCACTGCCGGTTACAAAAGAAGCGGGTAGCGACCCGGTAGCCAGGCTGACGGGCGGCTCCATCAACGGCGAGGGGCGGGTGGTGATGCAGGTGGCCGCTGTGGGCAGCGAGACGGTGCTGTCGCGCATTATTCGGCTGGTGGAAGACGCGCAGGCCGCCAAAGCGCCGATCCAGCGGCTGGTAGACCAGGTAAGCGCCGTGTTTGTACCCGTGGTGCTGGTAATAGCGTTAGGCACTTTGTTGGCCTGGTGGCTGACGGGCCATCCATTTGAAACAGCGGTGATTTACGCCGTGGCGGTGTTGGTGATAGCCTGCCCCTGCGCGCTGGGCTTGGCTACGCCAGTGGCCATCATGGCGGGCACGGGCGTGGCCGCCAAGCACGGTATTTTGATCAAAGACGCGCAGGCGCTGGAGCTGGCCCACAAGGTAGACGTAGTGGCCTTCGACAAAACCGGCACGCTCACCGTGGGCCGCCCCAAGCTGACGGCTCTGGTGGCCCTGCCCGGCATGCCCGAGGCTGCCGCTTTGCAGGCCGCAGCCAGCCTGCAAAGCGGCAGCGAACACCCGCTGGCCCGCGCGGTGCTTAGCAGTGCTAAAGACAAAAACTTGGGGCTAACGGTGCCCACCAATGTGCAGGCAGTACCGGGCCGGGGCACACAGGGCGAGGTGGGTGAGCGCAGTTTTTTAATTGGCAGCCTGCGCTGGATGGATGAACTTCACGTAGACATGCAGGCCGTGGCCGCGCAGGCTGCGGCGCTGCAAGCGCAGGGTGCCACAGTGTCGGCCATGGCCGAGCACACGGCCAGCGGCGTGGTGCTACGCGCGCTAATGGCCTTTGGCGACGAACCCAAGCCTGGTGCCAAAGAAGCCCTGGCAGCACTACGCGCGCGCGGCATCCGCACGGTGATGATTTCAGGCGACAACCAAGGCGCTGCCGACGTGATGGCCCGCCGCCTGGGCCTGCGGCCCGAGGCCGGTGAGGTGATGGCCCAGGTGCTGCCGGGCGAGAAGGCAGCGATAGTGATGCATTTGAAAGACGAGGGGGACACAATTTTTCGACAGGCCGCCCTTGGAAAAATTAGCCCCCATGGGGGGCAGCGCACTACACAAAGTGACAAGCGTAGGGGCCACACAGTAGCCATGGTGGGCGACGGCGTGAACGACGCCCCCGCGCTGGCTGCTGCAGACGTGGGCATGGCCATGGGCAACGGCACCGACGTTGCCATGCACGCAGCCGGCATCACGCTGATGCGCGGCGACCCATTGCTGGTAGCAGCCGCGCTGGACATCTCGCACCGCACGGTCGCCAAAATCCGCCAAAACCTGTTTTGGGCCTTTGCCTACAACGTGGCAGGCATTCCGCTGGCCGCGCTGGGCTACCTGAGCCCCGTCATGGCTGGCGCCGCCATGGCCCTGAGTTCACTCAGCGTGATGAGCAATGCGCTGCTGCTTAAACGCTGGAAGCCCAAGAAGTAATGGGGCAGGGCCAGGGCTGGTTGCACCCAAGTTGACACCACCAATTGGGCAAGTTATTCACTATAAAAAATATAGCTTCTTGTGCTATGCTCTATTGGGCTAACAGCGGTTTTACTTACCAATATTGCGCCAAAAGCTGCGCGCGGCACGGCGCAACATGGACTTAATGCGTCGGCCTGCCCGCCACACCGCAGTGGCGCGCACTTGCGCCATCAAACCGTCTTTCCAGGCTTTCCAGCGCGGGTACCATTTGGCAAACCAGGCAAACTGCATCAAGGCGGGCAGGGTGATTTGAAACAGCCGTGCCAGCAAGGCCGTGCCTACCAATTTGGCTACCACCAACACCGTAGTGCCAATGACAGCCTGGCCATTGCCCAAAAAATACAGCGCCAATAGCTTGATGGGAAACAGTGCCAGCGTAGGCGCGCCCATGACGACGAGTGCGCCCCAACGTGGCAAACTGGCAATCCATCGCTCCGTGCGCGCCCAGAGTGGGAGCCGTGCCAAGCGGGCAACCAGCGCTGCCAACGGCTCCCAGCCCCATTCTTCAAATACCAGCAGCAGCGCAATGAAGGGCGTGAATATCCAGCGCAAAACGGTGCCAAGTCCTTTAAGCATAGGCACAAGAAGCTACGAAAAGCATAGTACGCATCACAAATTATCGGTACACCGCAGGCCGCTTGCCCAGAAACGCGCTAATGCCTTCGCCGCCATTGGCGTGGTGCAAGTTGGCTACAAAAGCGTCACGCTCGGCCGACAGATGTACGGGCAGGGTGTGCAGGGGCGCCTCGTTGATCAGCTCTTTGATGCTGGCAACCGCATTGGGTGCGCGGGCGTTGAGCTTGTCTGCGGCAAGTAGCGCTTCGGTGAGTGCGCTGCCAGTGTCCACTACGCGGTTCACCACGCCCAGCGCGTGCAGCCGCTCGGCGCTAATGCGCTCTCCGCCCAGCAGCAGCTCGCTGGCAATTTGGCGCGGCAGCATGCGGCTTAAGTGCCAGGTAGCGCCGCCGTCAGGCGATAGGCCTACATTGCTGTAAGCCATGACGAAGACCGCATCGCGCGCGGCCACGATCAAGTCACAGGCCAGGCACAGCGAAAAGCCTGCGCCTGCAGCGGGGCCCTCTACCGCGGCAATGACGGGCTTGCGGCAGCTGCGGATGGCCTCTATCCAGCTGTGCAGACCGTCAATGCTTTGGGCTTGGACGTCGCGCGGCTGGCTGCGGTTGTCTAGCAGGCGTTGCAGGTTACCGCCCGCGCAAAATTGGCTGCCTTCGCCGGCCAGCACCACGCTGCGAATTTCATCAGAGCTGTCAGCAAAGTGCAGTGCCTCTACGCCAGCGGCGTACATGGCGGGGCTCAGCGCATTGCGCAGCGTGGGGTTAGAGATGGTGAGCACCATGGTTTGACCCTTGATGCCCACGGTGCTGCTTTTAAGCTCGCCGCTGGTTTGGTTGTCCATCTGGGTTTAGGCCTCAACGTGTTTCAGGCTCAGGCCTATCGCACCGCGGCGGCGCAGCCACGGGCTAGGGCGGTAGCGCGGGTCGCCGTACACGGTTTGCATGTTAAACAGCACTTCCAGCACATTGGTGGGGCCGAGCAGGTCGCCCAGTGCCAAGGGGCCGTGGGGGTAGCCCAAGCCCAAGGTAACGGCAGTTTCCAGGTCGGCGGGGCTGCAAATTTGCTGTTGGCAAATATCGGCGGCAATGTTGACGATGCAGGCGACTACGCGCTGGGTGACAAAGCCGCCGCTGTCGCGGATGACGCTCACAGCTTTGCCATCGCGCGCAAACAGAGCGTGCGCCGCGTCCCGCATATCGGTGCGGGTGGCGGGGTTGGTCATCAGCACGCGGCGTTTGGTGGCGGCGTCGTCGAACAGCATGTCAATGCCGACCGTGCGGGAAGGGTCGTAGCGCTCTACCACCGCAACCGTGGTGACGTCAAAACCCAAGGGCGCTACCAAAGTGAGGGCGTTTAAAGACGGTGATGCGCCGGTCTCGATAGTGGCGCCCAAATTTTTCAGCAGTTGCAACAGCTCAGAGCGCCTTGTGGCGCGCGGCGAAACCCAAACGGGTGGCATTTCTGCTACCAAAGGCGTAGCATCTTGTGCCGGCTTTACCTGGGCTCCGTCCACATATTGGTAAAAACCGGCGCCGGTTTTCTTGCCCAGCATGCCGCCTGCCAAACGCTGGGCGGTAATCACGCTGGGGCGGTAGCGTGGCTCGTCGTAGTACTGGCGGTACACCGACTCCATCACCGGGTGCGACACGTCCAGCGCGGTCAGGTCCATCAGCTCAAAGGGGCCGAGCTTGAAGCCCACCTGGTCTTTCAAAATCGCGTCAATGGTGGCGAAATCGGCAATACCCTCGCCCACGATGCGCAGCGCCTCGGTGCCGTAGGCGCGGCCCGCGTGGTTGACGATAAAGCCAGGCGTGTCGGCGGCCTGCACGGGGGTGTGGCCCATTTGCTTGGCGTAGCTGGTTAACTGATCGCACACAGCGGGGGCGGTTTTCAGCCCGGCTATCACCTCGACGACTTTCATCAGGGGCACCGGGTTAAAAAAGTGGTATCCCGCAAAGCGCTCGGGGTGCTGCATGCCCGCAGCAATGGCTGTTACCGACAGTGACGAGGTGTTGCTGGCCAGCACGCACATGGGCGAAACGATTGCCTCAAGCTGCTTGAACAAGCCCTGTTTGACGTCCAGCCGTTCCACGATGGCTTCAATTACCAAGTCACAGTGGCCTAAATCAGACAATTTGGCGCATGGCACCAAATATGACTTTAGTACTGCGGCTTGCGTGGATGATAATTTCCCCTTATCAACCTGTTTATCCCATACACTGCTTAGCGCGGCGATGGCATTGTTTACGGCTTCAGGTTGTGTGTCATACAAAAGTACTGCACTATGGGCTTGGGCGGCGATTTGGGCTATACCGCGCCCCATGGCCCCGGTACCTATGATGGCGGTGTTTATGTATACGGGTTTCATGGCGTGATTATCAAGTTTTTAGTGTGTCAGAATATATGGTAAGCATAAGTAATTCAATTAATGACATCTACGTTACTTTTTAGAACCGACAGCAACGTGCGCGCAGGGGGCATTCGCTTGGCGGTAGCCATGAGTTTGGTGTTGCAGTGTTGGCCAATGGCTGCTGATGCGCTGTCGCTCGGGCGCAGCCGCGGCGCTGCGTTGCTGGGCCGTCCCCTGGACGTCTCCATACTGGCTACCATCGAGCCACAAGAAGCCACCCCTGAGGCCAGCTGCTTCAGCCCCGAAGTGTTTTACGGCGATACCCTGGTGGGTTCACAAAATGTCAGTGTGACGCCGGTGCGTACCAGTCCCACCGAGCTGAGTTTGCGCGTGCGCTCCAGCTTGGCGATTGACGAGCCTTTTGTGACGGTGTATGTGCGCTCGGCTTGCGGCTCCAACGTCAGTAGGCGCTACGTGTTGTTGTCGGATTCGCCCAGCGAGCCAGCGCCATCGGTTCAAGCCCCGGTGGTGCCTTTTGTTGCGCTGGCCGCGCCCATCGCGCGCTTGCCAAGCGCGGCCCCTCCCAACGCCGCCAGCGTAGACCCAGAGGCAGCAGCAAGGCGTGCAGAGCGTGCTGCCAAGCGCGCGGCCCAGCAGCAAGAGCAGCGCCAAGCGGCCAAGGCTGCCAGTGCCAAGGCGCAAGCCGAGGCAGCCACCAAAGACGTCGAAGCATCCACCTCGCCGCTGTCTGCGCGGGCCGAAGCGCAGCGGCTGGCCAAAGCGCGTACCGGCATGAGCCCCACACTGGGCTCGTCCACCAAAACCAATACCGGGCGGCTCAAGGTTGACTTGCTTGACCCTTCTTCGGGGCGTGACCCCAGCTTGCGTGCCAGTGCTGAACTGCTCAGTCTGCCCACCAACGATGTACAGACCCGCGCCCAGGCTGCGGCCATTTGGCGCGCCATCAATTCATCGCCCGAAGATATTTTGCGGGACACCGAGCGCCTTAAAGTACTTGAGACAGAAGTGCGCGCCATGTCAGAGCTGACCAAGCGCCAGACCAAAGACCTCGGCACCCTGAAAAGCGATTTGGTGCAGGCGCAGCGCGGCCAGTATGCCAACCCTTTCGTCTACGCCTTGGGCGCTTTGGCCTTGGCTGCGCTGGCTTTTGCAGCGTGGGCATGGCAGCGCAGCCGCAGCGCAAGTGCGCCATGGTGGGGTAGTGCACAAAGCCCAAAAACCAGCAGTGTAAGCACCGACGGCAAGAAGTCGCCACCCGCCCGTTCTAACAGCCAAGCGTTCAGCGCCGCCGAAGACGCGGAGCGAGACCGTGAACGCGAGTTGGGTTTTGTAGCCGCATCGCAGCTGGTGACACCGCCATCGGCACCTATGCCGCTGTCCGCAGCGCCCGCCGCTATGGCTCGCACCAGCATGCAGCGCGGGCTGGATATGCAGTCAAGGCACCCCAGTCCCGAGCTGCTGGCATCGGTGGCTGAGCGCAGAACCGTGCCAAGTGCGCGGCGCAGTGGCGACTCGCCCAGCGGATTTGAACCCAGTGCGGTGGCTGGCTTGCGCCCGGTCAATGCCGAAGAGTTATTTGATATTCAGCAACAGGCGGACTTTTTCATGTCGCTGGGCCAGCACGCACAGGCCATCGACATTTTGCAAAACCACATTGGTGAAAATGTTGAAACCAGTGCTTTAGCCTACCTTGATTTGTTTGACATCTACCATAAGGTGGGGATGCAAGAAGACTTTGCTACGCTGCGCGAAGAGTTCAACCGCGTGTTCAACGCCCAAGTGCCTGAGTATGCAAAGTACGGGCTAAACAGCCGCGGGCTGGAAGACTATGCGTCGGCCATGGAGCGCATTACGGTATTGTGGCCCAACGTCAAAGTGCTGGAAGTGATTGAAGAGTCGATCTTTCGCAAGCCTGACCGCGACAACCAGCCCTTTGACCTGCTCGCCTACCGTGAGCTGATGCTGCTCTACGCAGTGGCCAAAGACGTGTGCGAAAACGAAGACGACGTGGGTGGGATGCAAGTCGACTTCGACATGACGCAGCCGCCAGACATCTCGCTTTCCTCTGACGATAGCAACGCTGCCGCTGGTGCCCCGCGCGCTGCACGTGGTCGATACGCCTCTACCGAGCTGCAGCCACTGTCTACCGCAGTAGTGCCGGCATTAGGCGCCAATGCCGCGCTACAAAGCGAGCCCAGCGACGACTGGGAAGAAGCCTTGAAGAAACTGCCATTGGTAAGCAAGCACATTGGCGTTGACATTGAGTTGGACCTGTTTGAAGAGGCGCCCTCGGTGGCACCCGCTGTGGCGCCCAAAGCCAGCGCCCCAGGGGCCAATGACGGTAACGGCATTGACTTTGACTCCGCCACCTCGCGCGACTTCCGGCCTTCCAGGCCGTCTAAGCTGTAGGGCGCAGTTGTAACTTGCTGGCCCACACGCTGACGCCCATGGCGCACAGCAGGCCGGCAAAACCTGCCCAGTGCAGATCGGCCATGCGGTCACGGGCTATCATCCAGCCGCCCAACGCCGAACCAAAGCCCTGGCCCATATACATGGCCGAGGTGTTCAGCGCAATGCTAACGCTGGCAACGGCGGGCGCAATGGCTACCAGCCGAGCCTGCTGGGCAGAATTGCTGGAAAAGCAACCCAAGGCCCAGGGCACCGAGACCAAACACAGCAAAGCCAAACTGGTGCCCAGCGGCCACAAAAGCAAGCTCAGCGCCATGCAGGCGAGGGCTATCAGCACCGCCCGGGGTGGCCCCAGGCGGTCCACATGGCGCGAGATGACGAGGTTGCCGATAAACCCAAAAGCCCCAAACACGGTGAAGTAAAGCGCAACCATGCTGGGTGTTGCCTGCACTTGGGCTACCAAAAATGGCGCCTGGTAAGCAAACAGCACAAACTGCCCGGCCGACGAAATAGCCGTAACGGCTACCGCCGACAGCAGCACTTTGGACGACAAGGTCTCGCGCCACAGCTGAGCGCTGAGCGCCGGCGGGCGCACACCACTGGGCAACACGCGCCATACCCACACCGCAGACAAAAATGCCAGCAGCGCCAGCAAAGCAAATGCAGCGCGCCAGCCCAGCGTGCCGCCTATCCATGCGCCTAAAGGAGCGCCCACCACCGAGGCAACGGACCAACCCAAAAAAACCATGGTAATGGCCTTGCCGCGTTGCTCAGGCGGTACCAATAGCCCCGCTACCGCAGCCGCCTGCGGGGTAAAAATGGCCGGTGCAATCATTGCCGCTACCCTTAGCGCCATCAGTCCGCCATAGCTTGTGGCGGCTACACAGGCCGCGTGCAACAGGCCGTACCACAGCAAAGAGCCCGCCAGCAGCTTGCGGCGGTCCCAGCCGCCTACCAGTGCCGCCAGCAGGGGCGCACTGATGCACATTAACGCCGCGCCCGCCGTGATAATTTGCCCCGCGCTGGCTACACTCACGTTCAACGAGCTGCTGATATTGTTGAGCGTGCCGGGCACCAACATCACCCCGGTGCCAATCACAAAATTACCAAACAACAGCGCCCACAACAGGTGAGTGCTTCGGGCTTTCGAAATGTTTAGGGCGTTAGACAAGGCAGAGGTGGCACAGGCAGCTACAAAATAAGTAGCGCATTACTTTGCCAGTCAACATATGAGCAAGGCTAGCGCCGCACCTGCAAGGCGCCAGGGTTGACAATATTGGTAGGCGTGCCGCGAATAAAGTTCACCACGTTGTCAAACGCCGCGCCAAAATACAGCTCATAGCTGCTTTGCTCCACATAGCCAATGTGCGGTGTGCAAATGCAGTTTTCCAGGCGCAGCAGGGCGTGGCCTTGCAAAATGGGCTCCGACTCAAACACGTCTACTGCGGCCAAGCCCGGGCGGCCCCGGTTCAGCGCGGCTATCAAGGCGTCTTGCTCGATCAGCTCGGCGCGCGAGGTGTTAACCAACAACGCGGTGGTTTTCATCAACGACAGCGCCTGCAAGCTAACGATGCCACGGGTGTCTTCATTCAGGCGTAAATGCAAGCTCAGAACGTCAGATTCTGCAAACAGCTGCTCTTGGCTTTCAGCCACCATGTAGCCATCGGCATGTGCTTTGGCCAAGGTGCTTTCGCGGCCCCATACCATCACCTGCATGCCAAAGGCGCGGCCATAGCCCGCCACCAGTTGGCCAATTTTGCCGTAGCCCCACAGGCCCAGCGTTTTGCCCCGCAGCACGGTGCCAAGGCCAAAGTTGGGCGGCATGGAGGCCGCTTTCAGGCCAGACTGCTGCCACGCCCCATGTTTGAGGTGGGCCACATACTGCGGCAGGCGGCGCTGGGCGGCCATGATCAGCGCCCAGGTCATTTCTGCCGGAGCGATGGGCGAGCCTACGCCCTCGGCCACGGCAATACCGCGTTCGGTGCAAGCCGCTACGTCAACGTGCGCGCCGATTTTGCCGGTTTGGGAGATCAGTTTCAGGCGCGGCAGTTTTTCAATCAACTGGCGCGTCAGCTGCGTGCGTTCGCGCACCAGCACGATCACTTCAGCATCTTTCAGGCGCACACTGAGCTGGCCAATGCCTTTGACAGTGTTGGTAAATACCTTGGCTGGGTAGTCTTCTAGTTTGGCGGCGCATTCGAGCTTGCGCACGGCATCTTGGTAGTCGTCGAGGATCACAATATTCATACCCTGATTGTGCCTGCAAAGCACTATCGCCCCAATCCGTAGTAGCCGCGGGCTTTGATTAATTTGTGAGCCGCTGTGCAGGCGTTAGCGCAAGCGGCTACCATGTGCGCTTCTTACTTTTTATAAGGCCTCTGCCGTGTCTATTTCCATGTCTTCTGCCAGCCTGCCCGTTTTCCAGCTCATGCTGGGTAACCTGAGCCATTTTTTAGACAAAGCCCAAGCCTTTGTTGATACTAAAAAATGCGACCCTGCCGCCCTGACGCAAGCCCGCTTGGCCCCGGATATGCTGCCACTCACCCGGCAAATCACCATTGCCTGCGATGCTGCCAAGATGGGCATAGCGCGCTTGGCTGGGGTGGAGGCGCCGAGTTTTCCAGACACTGAGACGACGTTCGAAGAGCTCAAAGCCCGCATCGCCAAAACCATCGAGTTTCTAGCCAGCGTGCCTGCCAGCAAGCTGGATGGCACCGAGGAAAAAGACGTCACTTTCCCGGTAGGCCGCGAGGCGACTAAAACGATGAAAGGCGAGGCCTACCTCAAGCACTGGGTTATGCCTAACTTCTACTTTCACGTTACCACCGCTTACGCTTTGCTGCGCCACAACGGCGTGGAGCTGGGCAAGCCAGAATACTTGCTGGGTACCCGCTCTGCGACCTAGCCTTGAACCTGCGCCCCCGACCAGAGGCCGTAGTTTAAATTAGATCACTATTTATTTTATAGCAGCTTGTGCCCTGTTCTATTTGGCTCATGGCCTAAAACACTGGTAAAAGCCACAAAATCACGCTGCAACCAAGCGCCACAGCGAAGTCACTTCCTTTGACCGCGCGGCGTGCAGTGGGTCGCTGGCGTCTAGCGCCTTGGGGTGCTGCGGCTTGGTTTGCGCTCTGGCCACCACTTTTAAGCCAGCGCTTTCTATAGCCGCCAGCAGCTCGGCACGGGTGCGCAGGCCCAGGTGCTCGGCAATGTCTGACAGCACCAGCCAGCCTTCACCGCCTTTGGCCAAATGCACCGGCAGGCCGTTAAGGAAACCCAGCAGCATTTGGCTGCCTTCGTCGTACACGGCATGCTCAATCGGCGAACCGGGGCGGGCGGGTAGCCAAGGCGGGTTGCAGACGATAAGGTGGGCTTTGCCTTCGGGGAACAAATCGGCTTGCACCACCTGTACCTGCTGCGCTACACCCAGCCGCGCCACGTTGTCGCGTGCGCAGGCCAGAGCGCGGGGGTCTTGGTCGGTGGCAACGACGTGCTGCAGCCCGCGCCGCGCCAGCATGGCGGCCAGCACGCCCGAGCCGGTGCCAATGTCCCACGCCACCAGTGTGGCCTTGGACGCGGCAGATACTGGCAGCGGGGCTTTGGCCACCAAGCCCACGTATTCGCCCCGCACCGGGGAAAACACGCCGTAATGCGGGTGAATGCGGTTGTCGGTGTCGCCCAGTGCGGGCACTTCAACGCCTTTTTTGCGCCATTCGTGGGTGCTGGTCATGCCCAGTAGCTCGCGCAGGCTGGTAATGTGGGCAATGGCACCTTTGCTCTGCGCTATCACTTTCAGCTCAAATCTGCCCGGTTTGACGGCTGGTTTGCCAGGCTCATCGAATGTTTCAATAAAAGGTTGATTGGCCGGGTCGTCCGATGGCTTGGCCACTATGCCGGCAGCCTGTTTATGGGCTAGCAGCCGGTCTTGGGCGGCTACCACGGTGGCTGTGTCTAGCGCCCCCCAAACCTCGGCGCAGGCCGCTTGCACATCGGGCGCGCGGCGCAGGGTAATTTGGTAGGCCTCGTCCAGCGGCACCAGTACCATGCCCAGCACGCGTGCGCGCTGCGACTGGACCAGCCGGTGGTGATGAAAAGCCTCGGCAGCCAGCGTTTGGGCAGGTGTAGCACCTGCGCTTTGCCCTGCCAATGGGGCAGTGACAGGGTCGCCGGTCAGATGGGCCGCCGCGCTACCTGCAAGGCCGCCAGCTGCACTGGCAGCCGTCGCTGCAGCTCTGTTTTTGTTGGCTAGCCGGGCAGTTTGCTTGTCTGCCTTGAATTTTTGCCGCTCGGGCAGCCGGTCGGTACGCCGGGCCAACGCCTGGATCAACATGCGGGCGTTTTGAAAATCGCCCTGCCACAGCAAGCCCACGCCCTCGCAGGCCAGCCGGTAGGCCGTATCGGCGTTCATCGTGTCGTCGGCCAGCACCACGCGCTTGGGCGGCGGTGCGCCCCGCTCAGAGTGCCACAGGGCCGTGTGCGCCTCATCGGCCTCGGTCCAGTGGATGGTGGGGTGGGCGGCGGGCAAAACTGCGGGCAGGCTGGGGCTGGTGGAAGTGGGGGAAGCGGTCATCGGGGGCAGTCTGTAAGTGAAGAAAACGCAAAAATGCGGTTTTACCTGTTTTAACAGATCAAAGGCGCCAAAACCCTGTCAGCAAGCAAGCCTTGAAAAGCTTTCTACAATGTACTGTTAACAATTTTCAAACCAAAAAAGGAAACCACCATGGAACATACCCTACCCGCATTGCCCTACGCCATCGACGCTTTGGCACCCCACTACAGCAAAGAAACCTTTGAATACCACCACGGCAAGCACCACAACGCTTACGTCGTCAACCTCAACAACCTGCAAAAAGGCACCGAGTTTGAAGCGATGACTCTGGAAGAGATCATCAAAAAATCCACCGGCGGCGTGTACAACAACAGCGCCCAAATCTGGAACCACACCTTCTTCTGGAGCTGCATGAAGCCTGCTGGCGGTGGTGAACCCACTGGCGCGCTGGCCACCGCCATCAACGCCAAATTCGGCAGCTACGCCGCCTTCAAAGAAGCCTTCACCAAAAGCGCCGTAGGCAACTTTGGTTCCGGCTGGACCTGGCTGGTGAAAAAGCCCGACGGCACAGTAGACATCGTCAACACCGGCCCTGCTGGCACGCCCCTGACCACGGCAGACAAAGCCCTGATGACCATCGACGTGTGGGAGCATGCCTACTACATCGACTACCGCAATGCACGCCCCAAGTTTGTGGAGACCTTCCTCAGCAACTTGGTGAACTGGGATTTTGCGGCGAAGAATTTTGCTTAAATTTTCTCAGCGCTGAGATAAAAAAAGCCGACGCATGCGTCGGCTTTTTTGTGAGTCTGCCAAGTTACCCCGCAAACCGACAAACAAAGTATGAGCGCTATCCATTTCAATCAGCAAAACTTTGCGCTTGGTGATATTATTTAGCCATGAATACCCAATCCATTCACCGCGAAGCGATGCTGTTGCCTACGGGCGAGCGGGCAGCGCTGGCCGCGCAGTTACTCGCTAGCCTAGAGGATCTGCCTGACGCAGAAGTTGCGCAGCTTTGGCTGAACGAGGCTGCCCGCCGAGCCGATGAGATTGACACAGGCGTGGTAACCCTCATCTCCAGCCAAGACGTGGCACGCGAGGCCCGGGCGCTTTGCCGCTGAGTTATTTTTTTCACCCCGAGGCACGGGCTGAGCACCTTGATCATGTTGCCTTTTACGAGCAGAGGCTGCCAGGTTTGGGTGCCCGCTATCTAGACGCGTTTGACACCACGATGGAGCGGGTTTGTGGTAACCCAAATCAGTACCCTATAGCCTGTCCCCCGCATGTGCGCAGGTTGCGCATTGCAGGTTTTCCCTACAGTGTGTTGTATGGTGTGAGAACAGGCCGTGTTGAAGTACTAGCCGTAGCGGCCCATAAGCGCAGGCCCGAATATTGGGTGAACCGAATTTAACTGCTAGGCAACCCTAACGCATGCTCTCCTTAGCCTCCCTGCTGACAGAGGTCCGCGCCTGCACCCTGTGCTCAGCCCACCTGCCGCACGGCCCGCGCCCTGTAGTGCAAGTGCATCCATCCGCACGCATTCTGATTGCGGGGCAGGCACCGGGGCGTAAGGTACATGAGACGGGTGTGCCGTTCAACGACGCCAGCGGCGAGCGGCTGCGTGCTTGGCTGGGCATCTCGCGTGAGGTGTTTTATGACGACAAGCAGATTGCCATTTTGCCAATGGGCTTTTGCTTTCCGGGCACAGGCAAGTCGGGTGACTTGCCGCCACGGCCCGAGTGCGCGCCAGCCTGGCGTGCGCCGCTGCTGGCTAGCCTTAAAAACTTGCAATTGACTTTGGTGATTGGCCAGTACGCGCTGGCCTACCATTTGCCCAATGCGGGAGCTACGCTAACCGACGCGGTGCTGGCCTGGCGCGACCACTGGCCGAGCGTGGTGCAGCTACCGCACCCCAGCCCGCGCAATAACCTGTGGCTTAAACGCAATCCGTGGTTTGAAGCGGAGCTGCTACCGGTGTTGCGCGGGCGGGTGGTGCACGTGCTTGCAGACGGATAGGCCTCTGAAACGACAGCGCGGTAGAAGAATCAAACGCATCAAATCACTATAGAAATAGTAGCTGCTCGTGCTATATTCTATTGGGCTAGTGGCCTATTCTTCACTAAAAATGCGTCGGTGCTGAGGTGCACCACCTAGGGCCATTTGTTTGGCAAGCTGAAATCAAAATTTCCTCGCATAATGCGCCTAGTGTGATCCATCTACTCCCTAGGAGACGCTAATGAAAACGATCAAAGGCCCTGCCATCTTCTTGGCCCAGTTTGCAGGCGATACCGCTCCGTTCAACACGCTGGACTCGATCGCCAAATGGGCAGCGGGTTTGGGCTACAAAGGCATTCAAGTGCCCAGTTGGGACGTGCGTCTGTTTGACCTGCAAAAGGCGGCTACCAGCAAGACCTATTGCGATGAAGTCACCGGCACTTTGGCGCAATACGGTTTGCAGATCACCGAGTTGTCTACCCACTTGCAAGGCCAACTGGTAGCAGTGCACCCGGCGTATGACTTGGGCTTTGACGGCTTTGCCGCGCCCGAGGTGCGGGGCGACCCGGTGCAGCGGCAAAAGTGGGCGGTGCAGCAAATGCTGCTGGCCGCCAGAGCCTCAGCCAATCTGGGCTTGGTGGCGCACGCTACTTTCTCGGGTGCCTTGGCTTGGCCCTACTTGTACTCTTGGCCGCCGCGCCCGGCAGGCTTGATAGAAGGCGCGTTTGACGAACTGGCCAAACGCTGGCGGCCGATTCTGGATGCGTTTGATGGCGCGGGCGTGGACGTGTGCTATGAGATACACCCCGGTGAAGACCTGCATGATGGCGAAACCTATGAGATGTTTTTAGACCGCGTGAATAACCACAAGCGCGCCTGCCTGCTGTACGACCCCAGCCACTTTGTGTTGCAGCAGCTGAACTACCTGGACTACATCGACTACTACCACCAGCGCATCAAAATCTTCCATGTGAAAGACGCCGAGTTCAACCCCACCGGCAAGCAAGGTGTGTACGGCGGCTACCAGCCGTGGCTAAAACGGGCAGGGCGTTTCCGCTCATTGGGCGATGGGCAGGTGGACTTTGCAGCCATCTTCTCCAAGATGGCGGGCTATGACTTTGCGGGCTGGGCGGTGCTGGAGTGGGAGTGCTGCATCAAGCACCCCGAAGACGGCGCGCGTGAGGGCGCGGTGTTTATCAACGACCACATCATTCGCGTAGCAGAGCGCGCGTTCGATGATTTTGCCGGGGGCACGGTGGACACCGCCGCCAATAAAAAGATGCTGGGCATTGTCTAGCGCCCCGCACCTACCCACGCAAACCAGCGAGCAAGCCAGGAGCCAAGTATGACGATGGAATCTTCAGCAAACACAGCGGCCCCCAGGCGCATTCGCCTGGGCATGGTGGGCGGCGGGCAGGGCGCGTTTATCGGCGGCGTGCACCGCATGGCCGCGCGCCTGGATGACCGCTACACGCTGGTGGCAGGCGCGCTGTCGGCAGACGCAGCCCGCGCCCACGCCAGCGCTGCCGAGCTGCACATCGCCGCCGACCGAAGCTACGCCAACTACCGCGACATGGCCCACGCCGAGGCGGCGCTGGACGACGGCATTGACATCGTGGCTATCGTCACGCCCAACCATCTGCATAGCCCGATTGCCAGCGCCTTCCTAGACGTAGGCATCCACGTGGTCTGCGATAAACCCATGACCACCACCTTGGCCGAAGCGCTGGAGCTGGTGCAACGCGTGCGGCAAAGCCAATGCCTGTTTGCGCTGACGCACAACTACAGCGGCTACCCGATGGTGCGCCAAGCCCGCGAGATGGTGGCAGCGGGCGAGCTGGGCGAGGTGCGCGTAGTGCAGGCTGAGTACCCGCAAGACTGGCTCAGCACCGCATTAGAGGCTACAGGCCAAAAGCAAGCCGTGTGGCGGGCCGACCCCGCGCAGGCGGGGGCTGGTGGATCGCTGGGCGATGTAGGCACCCATGCCGAGCATTTGGCGCGTTTCATCTCTGGCCTGGAGCTGGCCGAGGTCAGCGCCGATCTGTCCAGCTTTGTGCCGGGCAGGCAGCTGGACGATAACGCCCATGTGCTGCTGCGCTACACCAACGGCGCGCGCGGCATGCTGTGGTCTAGCCAGGTAGCGCCGGGTAATGAGAACAGCCTGAAAGTGCGCATCTACGGCAGCAAAGCCGGGTTGGAATTCAGGCAAGAAAACCCCAACCAGTTGTGGTTCACCCCACTGGGCCAGAGCCCCCGTTTGATCACGCGTGGGGGTTCTGGCAATGGGCCAGGGGCAGCGCACGCCACGCGCATTCCTGCAGGCCACCCTGAGGGCTATTTGGAAGGCTTTGCGCAGATCTACAAAGACGTGGCCGACCAGTTGCAAGCCCGCTGGGCAGGCACTGCGCCCAACCCGCTGGCCTGCTGGGTGCCCACGGTGGAAGACGGGGCGCGCGGGATGAAGTTTATTGAAGCCGTGGTGGAGTCCAGCCGCGCCAATGGCCGGTGGACCAGTGCGCGTTTGAACCTTGCGTTGTAGACGCCTCTTGAACGGTATGCATATGCGTCGGTTTGACGTGGTCTCTTGAAGATGGTTCTCAAAGTGGGTTGGCTGGCGGCAGCTCGGGAATTTGTGCTGCAAAAACCTTACGAAATCACGCGATCCGTTCAGTAGCACCCAGAAGGCAATCCCCGCGCCTTTCTCCAGATTTTTCATCACAAACACGCCGAACTACCGCTGAACGGGCATGGTGTCGCTCATTTGCGCGCTGAGGTGTCAAGTTTGAAGCTGTTTAGCCCTCTAGCTCAATAGAATATTGCGGGAGCGGCTATGTTTTTAATAGTGCTTATGCAATCGGATTGACGCGAATGTCGTACGTAAAGCGCCGTTGTTACTCAGCATCGAGCGATAGGCGAGTTGCAGTGTCCTTGCTGTGGAAGACCAGCCAGGTCGTGCCAGCACCTGCCCGACTCCCTGCAACGTGTGGGCATGTGCAGGAGACTGCGTGCGCGCAGGAGCAAGCAGCTCGTATTTCGCAGAATTCTCGCCCTGCATCGGCGCATCTGGCGGCGCGATAATGGCGCTGGACGCACTTTGCTTGCTCCAAAGTGCGCCAATGTGGGTCATAATTTGTCCCATGTATTGGGCTGAAGATTTCATCCCCCTTACCCGCAACCACCTTGCGTGATTCAGTCCAACATGGTTTATCTGCCGCAGGAGGCACTCTTGATTTTTTTCAGCTTGGTCTCGCTACAGATAAACGCTATTCGTTAGGCCCCACGGTCCCTATGCATTACCGTCAAATCGACGACGAGTACTTCGAGGTGTTCAAGGAAACCTCTGCGCGAGTCTTCGGCAACATCACCAATACGGCGTATCCCGCCACGTACAGGTGCCTCTTCACGTTCTGCGTCAAGGCAAGCAGCTTGAAAACCGGAATGTTTGAGTGCATCGATACCAACAACCCTTACGCGTTCAAGGTCCTGTTTCGGTGCTTTTGCGAGCACTACCTGCGCTTCATCTACGTCTGGTCCCGATTCATCCAAGAAAAATCAGACCAACCCGGACAGGACTTCTACAACTTCTGTGGTGCGGCCGAGGCCGTCGACTACGTGAACTCATTGGCTGCGACCGAACGGCTACTCGGCAAAAACGCAGTGCTCAACGCCAAGAAGGCGGTTGCTGCCCTCTATCCTGAAGTCGAACACCTCAGCAGTGCGGAACTTGAGCGCCGCTCAGGAATGTTCAAGTACAGGTCCATTCTCCGCTTTCTAGCCAGCAAGCCCTACGAGTTCATAGCGCCGGAACGGCCATTTCTAGCTCACATCGTTCCCGCCTATGCACTGCTGTCCTCGTTCGTTCACGGCGGCCCCTACGCCGATTTGGAAATGACCGAGTTTTCCCAACCCCATGTACTCGAAGAGTGCCACTCAAACGCCGAAGTTGTCGTTCTCATGTCCGCGAGCGTCTATATGCTCACCGCTGCGGCCGTCACTCGCGAGTATCCCGAAGTCGGTGACGTGCCCCCCGCAGTCAATGCTATCCTCAAGCCCTTGCTCGCATCCAGTGGGGCCTAACCATTCGGTCAAGCCAACGCGCGCCGGGCTGCGCCCGCCGCGCGCGGCTTACCACAAACGTTATCTTGCATGAACTCCCGCGACGCCCTCCTGAATGACTTTGCCATACGTTCCTTCCGGGATACGGGGGATCAGGACTACATAGCCGCGAGACTTTCGTTTCGGTCGCGGTTGATCCCTCAGTTTCTCTGGCAGAGCCTTCAAGCTCTCGAGAAGTACCTGAAGTGCATCTTGGTCTTGAATCGAATACCAGCCAAGCGCGGCCATGACCTGGGTGAACTCGTTCGAGCTTTTGAGCGCGTGAATCCCTTCGAGCTTCGGCTAAGTCAACCCTGCCGAAAGTTCATTGACTTTCTCGACACATACGGACGGCACAGGTATTTTGAAAGTTCCTGGTACGTGAAGGGCGGGGAGATAGTGGAGCTAGACCGGGCTGTATGGGAAGTTCGGCGCTACGCGCGCGTGCTGCAGTACGAGTTTCATGGGGCTCAGGGGGTAATGATCAGCGCACTTCTCATCGAGATTCGCCACAATATCGAAGCCGAATCACGTCATCCGCAGGAGTTCTTCATCTCTGGTGGCCTGTTAGAGACGATCATCGGAAAGAAGCAGCATCCCGCGCGCCAAGCGCTGATTTGGCAGAACGGTTTCTACGGAAAGTCACACCGACGCAAGGTGAAATTGCGCAGCGGACTTCAGGCAGCTAATTCGCCGCTCACTCTTCATCCAGAATTGCTCGACGACGTTCTCGACTATGTCTTCATCCCCAAGGACGTAGTCGATGCGTACCGGAATGCAAGATAACATGGCCGTCAATTCGGACGCCTTGCGGCGTCCCGGCGCTGCGCGCCTTGCTGTCGCAAGTCGCCGGTTACGTCTATGTTGAACCGCAGAACCCTTCGCATGCATGCATCCAAAGAATCTCCCGACCAGCCGGACGTCATTGCACTCATTGCAGACTTGGATGCGTACCAAGACACGCTTTATCCGGCCGAGGCGCGGTATGCGCTGGATCTGGCTTCGCTCAAGAATTCGAACGTGATATTTATGGTCGCGCGGGATGGCGAAGGCACGGCTGTGGGTTGCGGTGCGGTCGTCATCACAGGCTGTGTGGGTGAGCTGAAACGAATGTACGTGCGCCCACAGAACCGTGGCCAGGGCGTTGCGCGTAGCTTGCTGGTTGCGCTTGAGGCGTCGTCGCTCGGGGCTGGGTGCGAGGAGTTGCTCTTGGAAACAGGGCCCTACCAACCAGAAGCGCTGGCTTTCTACAGCAAGCAAGCGTACACAAGGCGCGGGCCGTTTGGAGCGTATCCGGACCATCCACTGAGTGTTTTTATGGGGAAGCGCCTTGCGCACCGAGAGCCTGGGGCTTGATACGCCCTGATTCGTCATTTTTTTAGTCGTTTGGCCCTCTAGCCCAATAGAGTGTTGCAGGAGCAGCTAAGAAATATGTAGCGTATAGGTATGCTTCCAGAGCGAGATCACCCTACATACCCCAGCGCAGTGCAGCGGTGTGCACCGGGCTATCCCACAGTGCCAGCGTTGCGGCATCAGCCACCGTTACGGTAATAGAGCAGCCCGCCATCTCCAGTGAGGTGACGTAAGAGCCGGTGAGATAGCGCACGGCTTTTACGCCTGCGTCGGCCAGCACCTTGCGGGTGGCGTTGACCATCAGGTACAGCTCCATCAGCGGCGTGCCGCCAAAGCCGTTGACCAGCAAAATCACTTCCTGGCCAGGCTTGAGCGCCAAGTCTTTGATGATCGCGCCAGTTAGTTCGCTGGCAATATCGTTCGCACTGGCCAGTGGCACACGCCTGCGGCCTGGTTCGCCGTGGATACCTACGCCCACCTCCATCTCGCTCGCACCAATTTGAAAGGTAGGTTTGCCAGCGGCAGGCACGGTACACGACGTGAGCGCCACGCCCATGGAGGCCGTGGCCTTGTTGACTGCATCACCCAGTGCTTTGAGCTGGGCCAGGCTGTCGCCACGCTCTGCCGCTGCGCCCAGAATTTTTTCCACAATCAAAGTGCCTGCTACGCCGCGCCTTCCCGTGGTGTAGGTGGAGTCTTCTACCGCCACGTCGTCGTTCACGATCACCACTGCGTTGTCCTGGTCGAGCATTTCGGCGGCCATCTGGAAATTCATCATGTCGCCCGAGTAGTTTTTGACAATAAACAAAACACCCGCACCGCCGTCTACCGCCTGCGCTGCATTGAGCATTTGGTTGGGTGTGGGCGAGGTAAAAATTTGCCCGGGGCAGGCAGCGTCCAACATGCCGTAGCCTACAAAGCCTGCATGCAATGGCTCGTGGCCCGAGCCACCGCCCGATATCAGCGCCACCTTGCCAGGCTTGGTGTGTTTGCGCCGCACAAATTCGCGGTCCGCGCCCAGGGTCACTATGTCCGCATGCGCAGCGGCAAAGCCGTCTAGCGATTCGGTCAGGATGGTGTCTACGTGGTTACTGAGGTTTTTCATGGAGGTCTCTTTATGAACTGCAGTGACTGGGCTTTGGCCGCGTTTCAAGTTGTCGATAGGCTATCGCAAACTGAGCCAATGATCAATGCCATCGAGCGTGATCCGGGGTCGATATGGCCTTTGGCGCGCTCACCCAAGAAGGAAGATCTGCCGCGCGTGGCATCCATGTCGGCCGTGGCCAGCGCGCTGTCAACGGCGCATTGCTTGACCCTGGCCAACAAGTCGTCGCCACCGAGGGCCAGCACCTTTTGCACCGGGTCTAGTACATCGAGCAAGGTTTTTTGGCCCACCTGGGCTTTGCCCAAACGCGTCAATGCCTCGATACTGGCACGCAGCGCGGGCGCAAAGTCCAACGCTGTGGGGTTATCCGGCAGCTCTTTGCCCAGAGTCATCAACAGGGTGCCAAACACCGGGCCCGATGAGCCGCCGATCACGGCCACGCAGGTTTTGCCCATGGTTTTGAGGGCCTCGTTCAGACTGGCATCTTGCAGCTCAGGCAGCTTGGCCTGGATGGCCTGCGCGCCGCGTTTCATGTTCAGGCCGTGGTCGCCATCGCCAATGGCTTGGTCTAGCGCGGTGAGCTCATCGACATGGTCTACCAAAATTTGCGTGGCATGTTGGATGGTTTGTTGCAAAGCCATTATTTTCTCGCTTCAAAAAAGTTAGCTGTACATGCGTTGACCTGCGGGATCGAACCACAGGCATTGGCGCACTTCCAACTGCAAAGTTTGGCCAAACTCCAGCGTTTGCCCAGGGGGCACAGAGGCGATTAAATGGTGCTCGGTACCAGCCAAGCCCAGGTGCACCAGGTACTGGTCGCTCAGGCGCTCGATACGTTTGACTTGCACCTGTGCGTAGCTGCCGCTGCCCTGCGGATGCAAGCCGCCATGCAAGCCCCCATGTAAACGTATGTGCTCCGCCCGCACACCCAGGGTGCTTACCTGCTGCGGCGCTGGCAGGTGGGGCAAGGCTGCGCGCGGCAAGAGGTTGATGCGGGGAGAGCCCAAGCGGCTGGCCACGTTCACACTTACCGGGTTTTCATACACCTGCTGTGGTGTACCCAGTTGCGCCAGCTGGCCTTGGTCCAGCACGCCAATGCGGTTCGCCATGGTCAAGGCCTCTACCTGGTCGTGCGTCACATACAGCATGGTCGCGCCCAGGTCTTGCTGAATACGTTTGAGCTCCAGACGCAGGTCGTTGCGCAGCTTGGCGTCCAGCGAGGAGAGCGGCTCGTCCATCAAATATACCGCCGGGCTGCGCACCAGCGCGCGCCCAATCGCTACCCGCTGCATTTGCCCACCAGAGAGTTTGGTGGCAGAGCTTTGCAGCTTGTCCTCAATGCGCAGCATGCGGGCTATCTCCGTCACTTTAGTCTTTATGTCACCCTCGCTGATTTTGCGTAAGGGCGAGCGCAGCGGAAACGCCAGGTTGTCAAACACGCTCAGGTGCGGGTAGAGCGAATATTGCTGGAACACAAAGGTCACGTCCCGCATAGCAGGGGGCGTGGCAGTGACGTCTTGCCCGTTGATGAAGACTTGGCCGCTGTCGGGCTTTTCCAAGCCCGCCACCAAGCGCAAGGTGGTGGTTTTGCCTGCGCCGCTGGGGCCGAGCAGCACGATAAACTCACCACTCGCAATATCGATGCTCAAGCCTTGCACGGCTTGCGTTGGGCCAAAGCGCTTACTGACCCCAGAGAGTGACAGATCAGCCATGCTGGGCTCCCCTTGAACCGAGCTTGCTGACCGCCACGTCGTCACGCGCGGTGGCAATCGCTAAGCCGCTGGCTTGGTCAAACAGGCTAATTTGCGTGGCATCAAAAGCCAGGCCTACATGGTCGCCGCGTTGTACCGGCGTGCCCGCATCCACCTTGGCCCGCAGCAAATGCCCATTCGCGCTAGAGAGCGACACAATTTGGCTGGTGCCCAGGTACTCGGTGCCCAGCACTTCGGCGCGAAAGGCGGAGTCTGTGCTGATGCGCACATGCTCTGGTCGCACGCCGTATAGCAGAGGTCTGGATGCCACGGCCTCGCGCAGGGCGGGCAGCCCTAGCTGCGCAGCGCCGATGGTGGCAGCGGTGGCACCACGCGCCAAACTCGCCTCAAACGGGATAAAGTTCATCGACGGTGAGCCCATAAAATCAGCCACAAACACCGAGGCTGGTCTCTCATAGATTTCTTGCGGCGCGCCTAGCTGCTCGATCACGCCTTGGTTCATGATGGCAATCTTGTCGGCCATTGACATCGCCTCGCGCTGGTCATGGGTGACGTACACGGTGGTGGCTTTGAGGCGGTCGTGCAGACTGCGCAGCTCTTCGCACATCAGCTCACGAAACTCTGCGTCCAGCGCGCCCAGGGGCTCGTCCATCATGAAGGCCAGGGGCTGGCGCACGATGGCGCGACCCAGCGCTACGCGCTGGCGGTCGCCGCTGCTAAGGCCCGAGACAGATTTGTTCAACAGCTCGGTAATCTGCAGGGTACGCGCGGCATCGGCCACGCGTTCGTCGATTTGTGCCTTGGGCATGCCCTGCGACACCAACGGGAAGGCAATGTTTTGCCGCACGTTCATGTGCGGGTACAGCGCAAACATTTGGAATACAAAGGCAATGTCGCGGGCTGAGGCGCGCTTGAACGTAACGTCTTCATTGCCTAAAAATATCTGCCCTGATGTGGGCAACTCCAGCCCGGCAATCATGCGCAGGGTGGTGGTTTTGCCGCAGCCTGAGGGGCCCAGCAGGCAGAAAAATTCACCATCATTGACGGTGAAGCTAGAGTTTTTCACCGCTGTGAAATCAGCGAATGCTTTGGTCAGTTGTTGAACGCGTATTTCGGCCATGGCATCTTATTCTGGAAACTTGGACACCAGCATGAACAGCACCGTGCCTGCCAGCATCGTGACGAACGACCAGGTGTACAAAATGAGAAAGAAGGGTTGCAGCAACATGAGCAGGCCCAGGGCGATCAACACACAAGCGGCTATCTCCATCGGGCCACGGCGCAAGGCCTTGGGCCAATGGCTGTGCGCTGGCGCAGGGCTGGTGGAGGTGCGGGGGGTGGACATAGCGTGTGAGCCTTGTGTTACTTGCGCACAGCGCCAAAGGTAATGCCGCGCAGCAAATGCTTGCGCAGCAATACCGTGAAGACCAGGATGGGCACCAAAAATAGCGTCGTACCGGCAGCCACGGCAGGCCAGTCTTGCCCGCCTTCGCCGATGATGATGGGGATGAACGGCGGTGCGGTTTGCGCCTCGCCCGAGGTCAGCAGTACGGCAAAGGCGTATTCGTTCCACGCAAAGATCAGGCAGAAAATGGCGGTGGCCACAATGCCGGTGGTGGCCTGGGGCAGCACCACTTTGCGAAAGGCTTGCAGGCGGGTGTAGCCGTCGACCATGGCGGCCTCTTCGTATTCA
>JAYUHM010000091.1:0-2059 GCA_043766985.1 Polaromonas sp. | reverse complement strand
GTCTGCCCTGACGGCAAGCGCTTGGGCCGGGCCGATGCAGCGTTTGTCAAAGCCTCCACCGGGTTTTCGATTGGCGGTGTGTCGCCTGTGGCGCACGCCACGCCCGCCGTGGCCGTGATCGACGCGTCGCTGTTGCGGTTTGACGTGATTTGGGCGGCGGCCGGGCACCCGCATGCTGTGTTTCAGCTGTCGCCGCAGGATCTGCAGCGCATAAGCAGCGCGCCTGTAGCGGATGTGGCCGTGGACCCAGTGCAAGAAGCCAATGCCTTGCGAGATGCTATAAATTTAGTAGCTTCAAAGGCAGTGAATATAAAGGCCAGCGGTGTGATGGCGTCCCCATGCATCTCGGTTTGCCGCATGACTCGCTTCAAGGGTGTAGCCAACGAGCTGTGCGGTGGCTGCTTTCGCACCGGTGAAGAGCTGGTGGCCTGGGGCAGCGCCAACGACGAAGCCAAACGCGACGTGTGGCAGCGCATCGAGCAGCGCATGGCCGTGCTGGCGGTCGGCACCGCATGAAACAGATCACTTTCTATTTCGACGTCATCTCGCCTTACGCCTACCTGGCGTTTGAGCGCTTGCCCACCGCGCTGGAAGGTCTGAGCTACAGCGTGCGCTACCGCCCAGTGCTGTTCGCGGCCCTGCTCAAGCACTATGGCCAACTCGGCCCGGCTGAAATCGCCCCCAAACGCGACTGGACCTATCGGCAGGTGCTGTGGCAGGCCCACACCCTGGGCATTGACATGGTGATGCCCAGCGCCCACCCGTTCAACCCCTTGCCGCTGCTGCGGCTGGCGCTGGCCTGCAGCCTGGGGGATGATGCCGGCTCGCTCGCGAATGCGCCCAACCGCTATGTGTGCGAGACGATTTTTCGCCATGTGTGGCGCCCCGTGGGCAACAAACCTCAAGACGCCGTTGATCCGGCCCGCCTTGCTGCCTTGGCCGCCCAGCTTGCGCCGCTGCGGGATGTGCAGTCGGAGTCCGTCAAGGACGCGCTCAAAATCAACACGCAGGAAGCGATTGCGGGCGGTGTCTTTGGCGTTCCGGCGCTGGTGGTCGACGGCAAGGTTTTTTGGGGCTTGGACAGCCTGCCGATGCTGCGCGCCTACCTGGCTGGCGATGCGTGGTTTGATGGTGATGCCTGGGATGCAGCGGCCCGTGTCGGGGCTGGTGTTCAGCGCAAATAGCGGGCTCGCCGCCGTCGGCGAGGTTTTTGTGGGCCAGGAAGTTGTCGCAGCATGAGGACTTTCCCTAGCCTGTACGCCGTCTAAAAAAGACGTTACCGCCTGTTTAAGGGCGTATTTATCGCCATGTGAAATGGGCCCACAGGGTTGTCACTTGGTTTGTAAGCAGGGAGTCAGGTGCTGGGCCGGTGCGGCAAAAATGCTGTCAGAAACCGGTCAGGCGTGACCAAAACAATGCATCTGCCTTCCAATATTGGAAGCCTGCTAATTCTGGAGATATCAACCATGGCAACAGCCGTCGACAATCGACCCATGAGCGCCGAGCAAAAAAAGGTGATTTTTGCTTCGTCGCTGGGTACCGTTTTTGAGTGGTACGACTTTTATCTGTACGGCTCACTCGCCGCCATCATTGCCAAGCAGTTCTTCAGCGGACTGGATGCCGGTTCGGCGTTTATTTTTGCGCTGCTGGCGTTTGCCGCTGGCTTCATCGTGCGCCCATTCGGTGCGCTGGTGTTTGGTCGGCTGGGCGACATGATTGGTCGCAAATACACCTTTTTGGTCACCATCGTGATCATGGGTTTGTCAACTTTCATCGTCGGCTTGCTTCCCAACTATGCGTCCATCGGCGTGGCAGCTCCCGTCATTCTGATTGCGCTGCGCATGTTGCAGGGTCTGGCTCTGGGCGGTGAATACGGCGGCGCTGCGGTGTATGTGGCCGAACATGCACCTCACCACAAACGCGGTGCTTACACGTCATGGATTCAAACCACCGCCACGCTGGGCCTTTTCCTGTCGTTGATGGTGATTTTGGGCACCCGCACGGCAGTTGGTGAAGCCGCCTTTGCCGATTGGGGCTGGCGCGTTCCGTTTATCGTGTC
>JAYUHM010000090.1:0-34720 GCA_043766985.1 Polaromonas sp. | reverse complement strand
GCGTCAAGTCTTTGATCTCATAGCGCAGCACCTTCACGCCCCAGTTCAGCGCGGCCTCGTCAATGGCAGCCACCACTTGCGCGTTGATAATGTCGCGCTCTTCAAAAGTTTTGTCCAGCTCCAGCTTGCCGATCACGCTGCGCAGCGAGGTTTGCGCCAGCTGGCTGATGGCCAAGATGTAGTTGCTAGAGCCGTAGCTGGCGCGCTGCGCATCGGTCACCTGAAAGTACAAAATACCATCTACTTGCAACTGCGTGTTGTCGCGGGTAATACACACTTGGCTGGCAATGTCTAAAGGGATTTCTTTCAGGCTGTGTTTGTAGGCCACTTTGTCAATGAACGGCACCACAATGCTCAGGCCCGGTGTCAGCGTGCCATGGTACTTACCCAAACGCTCCAGCACCCAGGCGTTCTGCTGGGGCACCACCTTGACAGCCTGCGTGATAAACACCACCGCCAGCACAAGTAAAACAACTGCAAATTCCATATATTTCTCCCTTTAGTATTTAAAAAATGATGCGCCGCTTCAAGCGGGCTCTACCACCAGCTTGCTGCCCGATACTTCTGTCACGCGGTAGCTGCCCGCCCTGTGCGCCACGCCGGGTGCCGCCTGCACGGCCCATTGCGCGCCGCGGTACTTCACGGTGGCACTGCCGTCATGGTTCCAGGCGTCTACGTGCACCGTAGCGCCAATGTCCTGGTTCACGTCGCGGTTAGCCTGCACCGGGGCAGCGCCGGGCTGCTTTACTTTGTAAAAATGCCAAGCCAGCGTAGCGCCACCGCCCACCAGCGCCGCTACAACCAACTGCGCGCTGGTGCTGGCACCTAGGTGCGCCGCCAGGGCCGCAGCGGTCATGCCCAGGGAGATCATCAGCAGATAAAACGTGCCGGTCATCAGCTCGGCCGTCACTACCAAGCCTGCCAGCACCCACCAAATCGTCGATTGCGCCATAAATCGGCCTCCTGTCTGTGATGCACCACATTTTGAGGCAAAACTGATGGTTCGCAAGGTCTGCGTCACAGAATATCCTTACACTTCGGACTTCACCCGGTGAACGTGCCGGCGGCTTAACCTTTTCCTGGTCTGGAACTGGCATGAAATTTCGTTTCCCCATCGTCATCATCGACGAAGATTTTCGCTCTGAAAACACCTCGGGCCTGGGCATTCGCGCCTTGGCGCAAGCTATTGAAAAAGAAGGCTTTGAGGTACTGGGCGTTACCAGCTATGGCGACCTGTCCCAGTTTGCCCAGCAGCAAAGCCGCGCCAGTGCGTTTATTTTGTCACTGGACGACGATGAGTTCACGCCCAGCGACGAGCTGGACCCGGCCGTACTCAACCTGCGCGCCTTCATCAACGAAGTGCGCCGCAAAAACGCCGACGTGCCGCTGTACGTCTACGGCGAGACCAAAACCAGCCGCCACCTGCCCAACGACATCCTGCGCGAGCTGCATGGTTTTATTCACATGTTTGAAGATACGCCCGAGTTTGTGGCGCGGCACATTTTGCGCGAGGCTAAAAGCTACCTTGAAGGCGTGCAACCACCGTTCTTCAAAGCCTTGCTGGACTACGCTGAAGACGGCTCGTACTCTTGGCACTGCCCCGGCCACTCGGGTGGCGTGGCGTTTCTCAAGTCGCCCATTGGCCAAATGTTCCACCAGTTTGTTGGCGAGAACATGCTGCGCGCCGACGTGTGTAACGCGGTAGAAGAGCTGGGCCAACTGCTGGACCATGACGGTGCAATTGGCGAGAGCGAGAAAAACGCGGCGCGCATTTTTAACGCCGACCATTGCTTCTTCGTCACCAACGGCACCAGTACCAGCAACAAAATGGTATGGCACCACACGGTAGCCCCTGGCGACGTGGTAGTGGTTGACCGCAACTGCCACAAGTCCATCTTGCACGCCATCATCATGACGGGCGCTATTCCGGTGTTCCTCAAGCCCACACGTAACCATTTCGGCATCATCGGGCCAATTCCAAAAAGCGAGTTTGAACCCGAGACCATCAAGGCCAAGATCAGGGCCAACCCCTTGCTTAAACATGTCAATGCCGATACCGTGAAGCCGCGCGTGATGACGCTGACGCAAAGCACCTACGACGGCGTGCTGTACAACACCGAGACCATCAAAGACATGCTGGACGACTATGTCGACACGCTGCACTTTGACGAGGCATGGCTGCCCCACGCGGCCTTCCATTCGTTCTACAGCTCTTTCCATGCCATGGGCAAAAAGCGCGTGCGGCCCAAGGAGGCACTGACCTTTGCTACCCAATCTACCCACAAGCTGCTGGCGGGCATCAGCCAGGCCAGCCACGTGCTGGTGCAAGACGCACAAAACCGCAAGCTGGACAGGCATTTGTTCAACGAAGCGTATTTGATGCACACCTCTACCTCGCCGCAATACGCCATCATTGCCTCGTGCGACGTGGCGGCCGCCATGATGGAGCCGCCCGGCGGCACCGCGCTGGTGGAAGAGTCCATCATGGAGGCGCTGGACTTCCGGCGCGCCATGCGCAAGGTGGACGCCGAGTTTGGCGACGACTGGTGGTTCAAGCTGTGGGGCCCCGACAAGTTTTCTGAAGACGGCATGACCACCGCCAAAGAGTGGATGTTGCGTGGCGAGGCCAAGCAGCATGCCAAGGGCACCAAAAGCAAACCCACCTGGCACGGCTTTGGCAACCTGGCCGAAGGCTTCAACATGCTGGACCCGATCAAGTCCACCATCGTCACGCCTGGTTTAGACCTGCAGGGCAAGTTTGCCAAAACCGGTATTCCGGCCAGCATTGTCAGCAAGTTTTTGGCCGAGCACGGCGTGATTGTTGAGAAAACCGGCCTGTACAGCATCTTCATCATGTTCACCATCGGCATTACCAAAGGCCGCTGGAACACACTGCTGACTGCGCTACAGCAGTTTAAAGACGACTACGACCGCAACCACCCGATGTGGCGCATCTTGCCCGAGTTCAGCAAGGCCAACCCGCGCTACGAGCGCATGGGCCTGAAAGACCTGTGCCAGCATATCCACGCGCTGTACGCCAAGTACGACATCGCCCGCTTGACGACCGATGTTTACCAAAGCGACCTGCACCCCGCCATGACCCCGAGCGACGCGTATGCCCACATAGCGCACCGCAAAACCGAGCGCGTCGAGATCGACAAGCTAGAGGGCCGCATTACCGTAGGCTTGGTAACGCCATACCCTCCGGGCATTCCACTCCTGATTCCCGGCGAAGTGTTCAACAAAAAAATCGTCGACTACCTCAAGTTCGCCCGCGCCTTCAACCGCGAATGCCCCGGGTTTGAAACCGACATCCACGGTTTGGTAGAGCAGGTGGGTGCGGACGGTGTGAAGCGCTACTATGCGGACTGCGTAAAGAATTAACCGCGCTACGCTATTTCAAACACCTGGCTGCTGTGGCTGCTGTGGCTGCTGTGGCTGGTAGGCGCCGCGCTCTGCGGCTGGTTGTATACCCAATGGGCGTAATGGGGGATGCCTACGCCGCAGGCTCGGCAATGCCGCCCACCGCTTTGCTAAAGCCACCGTCTACATAGGCAATCTCGGCGCTTACGCCTGCGGCCAGGTCGCTGAGCAAAAAGGCCGCTACGTTGCCCACGTCTTCAATCGTCACGTTGCGGCGAATTGGTGCCGCCTGACCTACGGCGCTTAAAAGTTTGCCAAAGTCTTTGATGCCACTGGCTGCCAAAGTCTTGATCGGCCCGGCGCTGATGCCGTTGGCCCGTAGGCCACGGCCTTGTGCGCCCAGAGACCCTGCCAGGTAGCGCACGCTCGCCTCTAGCGACGCCTTGGCCAAGCCCATGGTGTTGTAGTTGGGCACAATGCGCTCCGCGCCCAGGTAGGTGAGGGTGAGGACGGCCGAATTGTCATTCAAGTACGGCAAGGCGGCCTTCGCCATCGCCGGAAAGCTGTAGGCGCTGATGTCGTGGGCTATTTTGAAGCCCTCGCGCGACAGGCCTTCCAAAAAGTCACCCGCTATCGCCTCGCGCGGCGCAAAGCCTATGCTGTGGACAAAACCGTCGAACTTGGGCCAAGTTTGCGCCAAGCCGGTAAATAGCTGGGTTATTTGCTCGTCGCTGCCCACATCGCAGTCAAATATCAGCGTGCTGTCAAAATCGGCTGCAAACTGCTGGGTGCGCTCTTTAAAGCGCTCGCCCACGTAGCTCAGCGCAATCTCTGCCCCCTCGCGTCTGCAGGCCTTGGCAATGCCGTAGGCGATAGAGCGGTTGGACAACACGCCGGTGATTAATAATTTTTTGCCAGTTAGAAAGCCCATAGCAACCTTTACGTTAAAACTTAGGCAGAATTGTCGCATGCGCACGTTGTTGTTTCTGGGATTGGTGTTTTCAGCTTTGCCTGCCTGGGCGGCGCATGCCTACGCGCAGTTTGGCGATATTAAATACCCGGCCGATTTTCCAAACTTTGACTACGTCAACCCGCAGGCGCCCAAGGGCGGCGAAATCTCCCTGGTGCCGCCCACCCGCCTGACCAATTTTGACAAATACAACCCATTCACCCTCAAAGGCAGTGCGCCGCCGTCGCTGAATGGTTTTGTGTTTGAAACTCTGCTGACGGGTAACTACGACGAGCCCACTACTGCCTACGGCCTGCTGGCAGAAGATATTGACGTGGCCAAAGACCAGCTGTCGGCCACCTTTCGGCTCAACCCGTTGGCAAAGTTTCAAAACGGCGACGCCGTGCTGGCCGCCGATGTAAAGCATTCATTTGACCGCCTCACCAGCAAAGAGGCGGCGCCACAGTTCCGCACCATCTTTGGCGAGGTGGCGTCTGCCGCGGTGGTGAGCGACCGTACCGTGCGCTTTGATTTCAAGCTGGTCAACCCCGAGTTGCCTCTTATAACCGGCGGCATGCCAGTTTTTAGCCGCAAATGGGGTGCAGGCAAACCGCTGGACCAAATCATCACCGACCCGCCCATCGGCTCGGGCCCGTACAAAATTGGCCGCGTTAACTTTGGCAAAGACATCAGCTACGACCGTGACCCGGCTTACTGGGCGCGTGACCTGAACGTGCGCCGCGGCATGTTTAACTTTGACCGCATCACCTACCGCATCTACAAAGACAACACAGCCCAAACCGAGGCCTTCAAGGCGGGTGAGTTTGACTACCTGCAGGTTTTTATCGCCCGCGAATGGGCCCGGTCTTACAGCGGCAAACAGTTTGACTCGGGCGAGCTGATCAAGAAAGAGCTCAAACACGGCAACGCAGGAGATTTTCAAGGCTTCCTGCTCAACACCCGGCGCGACAAGTTTAAAGACGTGCGCGTGCGCCGCGCCATTGAGCTGGCCATGGACTACGAGTGGATGAACCGGCAGCTTTTCTACAACGCCTACACGCGCATTCGCGGGTACTTTGTGGCCAGCGACTTTGAGGCCAAAGGTAAACCGTCGCCACAAGAACTGGCCTTGCTGGAACCGTACAAAAGCAGCTTGCCCGCGGGCGTATTGACCGACGACGTGCCAATGCCGCCCAACACCGACGCACCCAACAGCCTGCGCGGTAATTTGCGCGAGGCCAAGCGCCTGCTGGCCGAGGCCGGCTGGACCTTCAAAGACGGCGCGCTGCGCAATGCCAAAGGCGAGGCGTTTGAGTTTGAGTTTTTGGACAGCAGCGGTTCAATGGGGCGGGTCGTATCACCCTACACCCAGGCGCTGGCCAAGCTGGGCATCAAGGTGAACTACAAGGTGATCGACTTTGCCATTTTGCAAAAACGCCAAGACGTGTTTGATTTTGACGTTATCAGTGTTCGCCAGGTGGGCAGCGAGGCGCCGGGCACCGAGCTGCGCGAACGCTATGGTTCCAAGTCGGCCGATACCGAAGGCTCGGGCAATTTGATAGGCATTAAAAACCCAGCCGTAGACCTGCTGATTGACAAAGCCACCGCAGCCACCACCCGCGCAGAACTGGTAGTGACCTTGCAGGCGCTAGACCGCGTGCTGCGCCATGGCCACTATGTTGTGCCGCACTGGTACGGCGGGGTGCACCGTGTGGCCTACCGTGGTGGCAAGTTTGAGCAGCCCAGCATCACGCCGCGTTATTACCAACCCGAAAGCTGGATCACCAGCACCTGGTGGAGCAAAGCCGGGCGATCCAAGGCAGCGGCCAACAGTGGAGGCGCCAAATAATGTTTGCCTATATTGCCAAACGCTTGCTGTTGATGATTCCAACCCTGCTGGGCGTGATTCTGCTTACCTTTGCCGTCATCCAGTTTGTGCCCGGCGGGCCGGTAGAGCAAATGGTCTCGCAACTGCAGGGGCGTGAGTCGGGTGGCGAAGGCGCCGCCGCCGGGGGCGCCGGTTACCGTGGGCGCCAAGGCGTCGATGCTGCACGGGTGGAAGAGATTAAAAAACTGTACGGTTTTGACAAACCCGCGCCCGAACGTCTGTGGCAAATGCTGGGCCAGTTTGCCCGATTTGACCTGGGCAAAAGCTTTTTTTATCCCAAAGACGTATGGACGCTGGTGAAAGAGAAGTTGCCCGTATCCATCAGCCTGGGGCTGTGGACCTTCTTTTTAACCTACCTTATTTCGATCCCGCTGGGCATCGCCAAAGCGGTTCGGGCTGGCTCACGGTTTGATTTGCTCACCACCCTCATCGTGCTGGTAGGGTATGCCATACCTGGCTTTGTATTGGGCGTGGCCTTGCTGGTGGTGTTTGGCGGACAGCTGCAGTGGTTTCCACTGCGCGGCATTACCTCCAGCAACTGGGACACCCTGAGCTGGGGCGCCAAAATAACAGACTACCTGTGGCACATCACGTTGCCGGTTACCGCCAGTGTGCTGGGCAGCTTTGCGGTGATCACCATGCTGACCAAAAACGCCTTTTTGGAGGAGATACGCAAGCAATACGTGCTAACCGCGCGGGCCAAGGGCCTGGACGAGCGGCGCGTGCTGTACAAGCACGTTTTTCGCAACGCGCTGCTGCCCATCATCACGGGGTTTCCGGCGGCGTTTATTGGCGCTTTCTTTGCGGGCTCGTTGTTGATTGAAACCCTGTTTTCTCTGGATGGCTTGGGTCTGTTGGGCTATGAGAGCGTGATACGGCGCGACTACCCGGTGGTATTGGGCACGCTGTACCTGTTTACGCTGATTGGACTGGTCACCAAGTTGATCAGCGACCTTTGTTATGTTTGGGTGGACCCGCGTGTTAGATTTGACTAACCCCCCCGAAGCGGCTGCTGGCCGCCTCCCCCTTGGGGGGGCGCCGCCATTGGACGGGCAGAGCCCGATCCACGGCGACCCTCGAACAACCATCCCTGGCCACTCGCCCACGGCATCGGCATCTGCATCTGCATCTGCATCGCCCTCACGCCGCGCCTGGCTGCGCTTTAAGCGCAACCGCTTGGGTTATTGGAGTCTGCTTGTTTTTTGCACCCTGGTGGTCATCAGCCTGCTGGCCGAGGTAGTGTCTAACGACAAACCGCTGCTGGCGCGCTACAACGGCCAGTGGTATGCGCCCGTACTGCAAAACGTGCCTGAGACCACCTTTGGCGGTGACTTTGCCAGCAATACCGACTACCTCGACCCGTTCATCCAGGCGCAGTTTGCCAAAGCCGGCAACTTTGCGCTGTACCCGCTCAACCCCTACCACCACAGCACCATCAACTATTTTGCCAAAGAGCCCAACCCGTCGGGCCCGTCTGGCACCAACTGGCTGGGCACCGACGACCGGGGCCGCGACGTGGTGGCGCGTTTGCTGTACGGCTTTCGCATCTCGGTACTTTTTGCTCTGGCGCTCACGTTTATCGGCGTGGTGGTGGGCGTGATTACCGGCGCTATCCAGGGCTATTTTGCGGGCAAGATTGACCTGGCCTTTCAGCGCTTTATGGAGATATGGGGGTCGCTGCCAGAGTTGTATTTGCTGATTATTTTTGCCGCTGTGTTTGACCCGAGCATTGTCCTGCTGCTGGTGCTGCTCAGCCTGTTTGGCTGGATGGGCCTGTCGGACTACGTGCGCGCCGAGTTTTTGCGTAACCGCCAGCTGGACTACGTGCGCGCCGCGCGGGCACTGGGCCTGTCGCACTGGCAAATTATCACGCGGCACGTGCTGCCCAACAGCATGACGCCCGTGGTCACGTTTTTACCGTTTCGCATGAGCGCTGCTATTCTGGCCCTAACCTCCCTCGATTTTCTGGGCTTGGGCGTTCCGCCCGGCACGCCCAGCTTGGGCGAAATGCTGGCGCAGGGCAAAAACAATATCGATGCGTGGTGGATATCGCTGTCTACCTTTGGCGTATTGGTCATTACCTTGCTGCTGTTGACCTTCATGGGTGACGCCTTGCGCGACGCGCTAGACCCCCGAAAGGCCGACGTATGAGCGCCACTGTGCGTGGTGCCGATGCGCCGTTGCTGGATCTGCAAAACCTCACCGTAGCCTTTGCGGGCAAAGAGGTGGTGCGCGGCATCAATTTGTCCCTGCGTGCCGGCGAAAAGCTGGCCCTGGTGGGCGAGTCTGGCTCGGGCAAATCGGTTACCGCACTTAGCATGCTGCGGCTGGTGCTGAACGCCACCCTGAGCGGTAAAGTGCTGTTTGACGGCCAGGACACGCTGCAAATGCCCGAGCAGGCGCTGCGCGGCCTGCGCGGCGACGCCATAGCCATGATCTTTCAGGAGCCCATGACGGCGCTGAACCCGCTGTTTACCGTGGGCGACCAAATTGCCGAAGTGTTGGAAACCAAACAAGGCTTAAGCAAAAAAGACGCTTGGAGCCGGGCCATGGCCCAATTGGCCGAGACCGGCATTGCCGAGCCCGAGCGCCGCGCGCAAAGCTACCCGCACCAGCTTAGCGGCGGGCAGCGCCAACGCGCGATGATTGCCATGGCGCTGGCCAGCAAACCGCGCCTGCTGCTGGCCGACGAGCCCACCACGGCGCTGGATGTGACGCTGCGCCAGCAGATTTTGGACCTGCTGGGTGACCTGCAAAAAAGCCACCAGATGGCGGTGCTGCTGATCACCCATGACCTGAACATGGTGCGCAAGTTTGCCGACCGCATAGCGGTGATGGAAAACGGCTACATCGTAGAGCAGGGCACGGTGGCCGAGGTGTTTGCCAACCCGCAGCATGCCTACACCCAAAAGCTGCTGGCCAGCAAGCCGGTACGCGACGTGGTGGAGGCCGCCGCCGCAGACACCGTGCTGGCCGCCAATAACCTGCGCGTGGGCTACCCCATCCCCAAGCCAGGCTTTAAAGGCTGGTTTAGCAAAGGCGAGTTTGTCGCCGTCAAGCAAGCCACTTTTGATCTGGCCGCGGGCCAAACGCTGGGGGTGATAGGCGAGTCCGGCTCGGGCAAGTCCACCCTGGCCTTGGCCATGTTGGGGCTGACCAAAGCCTCTGGTGAGGTGTTTTATAAGGGAAATGAGCCTCTAGCCCAACAGAGCATAGCACAGGATGCTATGAAAAGCATAGTAAATATAGACTTTGCATCCGGCTTGCGCAAGAGCATTCAGGTGGTTTTTCAAGACCCGTTCTCGTCCCTGTCGCCGCGCATGACGGTGGAAGAAATCGTCGGCGAGGGCCTGCGTGTGCATGTGCCTGCGCTGTCGGCGCTGCAGCGCCAAGAGCGGGTGCTGCACACCTTAAGTGAGGTGGGTTTGGAGCAAAGCCAGTTTCCCAACCTGCTGCAGCGCTACCCGCATGAGTTCTCGGGCGGGCAGCGCCAGCGCATTGCCATCGCCCGCGCGTTGATAGTAGAGCCGCAAACCCTGGTGCTGGACGAGCCCACCAGCGCGCTGGACGTCACCATTCAAAAGCAGGTGCTGACCCTGCTGCAGCGCCTGCAAAAACAGCGCGGCCTAAGCTATCTGCTGATCACCCACGACGTAGACGTGATTCGCGCCATGGCCCACGAGGTCATGGTGATGAAGGACGGCGAGATTGTGGAGGCTGGCAGCGTGTACGCGGTGCTGGACGCCCCGCAGCACCCCTACACCCAGCGTCTGGTGGCAGCGGCCTCATAGCAAGCCCTGCAGCGCAGATTCCCGTTGCACCGGCAGCATGGCCAAAACATAGTTTATGGGCGCGTGGTCTGCCAAGTCGCGCGATTCTGTCGCGTCTTTTAGCCACCTTGTCTCGGTCGCATAGGCAAAGCGTGCCGCGTTTTGGTCTTCGGTTATTTCCTCGGGCTGGGGCGGCCGGTTATGCACCTCGCCCATTGAGTCGATATAGCGCATGGCGCCTACATGCACATAGTCCAGGTGCGAGGGGGGCAGGGTGCAAATCACGTCGCAGCAATTAATGTAGCGGTCAATCTCCATGCCTGCAATGCTGGCGGCAAAGGCCGCGTCGCCCACGGCGGGTGAGCCCATGGTGACCAAGCGGGCCAGCGGCGACTGCACCTGGCTGGCTGCCAGGGTGGCCAGCGCGGCGCCCATGCTGTGCCCGGTAAAAATACAGGCGTCCAGCTGGTCGCCCAGCCTGTGCTGTATGGCTGGCCACATGTCTGCCCACAGCTTGGCACAGCCCAGGTGCACATGGCCGCCAGCAGGCCAGGGCGTTTTGGCGGCGTGTTTGTCGGTGGCAAAGTCCACAAAGTTGGGCTCGTACCCGCTAAACACCAGCAGCAGTTTGCCATTGGCCCGCATGCGCAGGGCAATGGCCTGCGCCCCGGTCGTATGAAAATCATCTACCCACTCAAAACCGCCTGTTTTCAGCTCCGTCAGCAGGCGCGCGTTTTGCATCAGGTCATGGTAGAAGGGGGTATAGGCCAAGCGCGACAGCTCAGCACACACCCAGTCGTGCGCATGCTGGGCGGCATCGTCAAACACCGTGGCCGCCAAGTGGGGCAGGTACAGGCTGGTGCGCTCTGCATCGTAATCCATAGCATTACTCCTGACGACTGGTTAACCGGGGGGGGCACCAAATGCAACCATTTCGAGCAAGGCTAATTGCCAAAAGTTCCGGCCAGCACCTCCCATAGCCGATCAGGGTCCAGGTATTTCTTCAGCGCCGCGTTAATGGTGGCTGCGTCCAGCTGCTGGTAGGCGTTGTCAAACCGGGCGCCGTAGTCCAGCGGGTGGTCGTAGCGCAGGTTGTTGGCTATGCCGCCCACCGCGTTGGCGGGCTGGGCGCGCAGCTCGGCCCGGCGGGTAATGATGGCCGTTTTGGCAAAGTTCACCTCAAAGCCGCTAAAGCCCTGGTTGCGCTTTTCCAGCAATACCTCGCGAATGGCGGCGCGCAGCTTGGCGGTGTTCTGGGGGGCAAAGCTGGCATTGATGTCGATCGAGGCGGCGTTGCCTTGCACTGGGGCGTTCAGGTTGGACGACACGCCGTAGCTCAGGCCGTCTTTCTCGCGCACCCGTTGCCACAGGCCCTGGCGGCTGAGGATCTGCACGCCCAAAAACAGCGCGGCGTAGTCTGGGTCGGCCTCGTTCATGGGCACCGCTATACGGCCTAAGTAGCTGGCATTGGCTTTGTCTGCCAGGGCGATAACGGTGGTCTTTTCGGCCTGCGGCGCGGCGTGTTCGGCCACCCAGGGCACATGCTTTTCTTGGCTGGCCCAGTCGCCCCACAGGCTTTGTAGCTGCGCTTGCACGGGCGCTAGCGCCACTGGGCCCAGCAGCACCAGCTCGCCCACTTGGGCCGAGCCAAAGCGCTGCCAGTAGGCGCGCAGTTCGTCGGCGTTGGCTTGGCGTATCAGCGCCTCAGTTTCGGGGAAGGGGCGCACCTCACGCGGGTCGCCTTCGCCGTACAGGCTCTTGGGGCGGTAGCTGCGCTCCAGTGCATTGCTGGCCACACTGTTGGTGTCAGCCTTGATGTTTTGTATGGCGGCCAGCATGGCGCGCTGGTTACGCTCAAAGGCGGGTTTGGCAAATTTGGAATCCTGTAGCAGCTGGCCCAGCAGCGCCAGCACCGCCTGCGTGTTGGCGGCTGGAAACTCCAGGCTGGCATTTAAAAACCCGGCAGAGCTGGAAAGGTTAATGCGCGCATCCAGCGCCTGCAAGCGTTCTTTCACCTGCACCTCGCTCAGTGCCGAGGTGCCTTCCATCAGCATGGGGGCAATCATCGGCGCCAATGCCCCCGAGCCCTTGACCGACTCTGCCGTGCCCCAGCGCAGGCGCAGGGCGCCCACCACGCGGTCGTCTTTGGCGGCGCGCGGCACCACGGCCAGCTTCAGGCCCGGCGCACCCGCCACCATCAGCTGGGCGCGCTGGGTGCGCTGCACCAGCGCGGCGGGCGTGATGTCAAAATTTTCGGCCTTTACCACCGCACTGGCAGTGGCGGGGCTGGATGGGGCAGAATTTAAGGGTTTATCGTCCAAAGCCCTTGTACCAATGGCACTAGCAGCTACTAGTTGTGTAGCGTTTGGTATGCCAATGGCAGGCGCACGCGCCATTTGCGCGGCGCTGTCAGCGGCCACTGGCAGGTAGGTGCCCGCGGTGCGGTTGCTGGCCACCAGGTAGCTGCGCGCTACGCTGCGCACCTCGTCAGCGGTCAGTGTTTCCAGCGCGTCGCGCAGGCCAAACAGCAAGCGCCAGTCCCCCATGGCTACCATTTCACTTAAGGCTTGGCCCGTGGCCTCGGCGTCGCGCAGCATGTCGCGGGTGTTGGCCAGTAGCGTGTTGCGGGCGGTTTGCACCTCGGCATCGGTGGGCTGAAAGGTCTCTACCACCCTGGCCAGCGCCGCGGCGCTGGCAATGGCTTTGATGTTGTATTGTGCGTCGGTTGCGCCGTCGGCTTTTTCGGACAGGCCCACACCCACGGTCAAAAAGCCCGGTTCGCGGGTGGCGGAGTAGTAGGCCCATTCGGTTACGGCCAGTTGCTGCGCTACCAGGCCGCGGGCCAAGGGGCCAGCGCGCTGCTTCAGGGCCTCGGCCAGCACCCGCGCGGCCACGCCCTCGCGCGTACCGCCTGCGGGCATGTGGTACAGCACCGCCGTGCTGGCCAGGCCGCCCACGCGGCGCAGGGTCACGCTGCGCTCGCCATCTTGCACCGGGTCGAGGGTGTAGGTGGTGGGCAGGGGCGCGCTGGGCTTGGCTAGCGCGCCAAACTCGGTGGTAATTTTGGCTTTTACGGCGGCTTCGTCAAAGCGCCCGGTCACGATGAGGGTGGCATTGTCGGGCCGGTAGTGCTTGCGGTAGAAGGCGTACAGCGCCTCCAGTGGCACGTTTTCTACGTCGCTTTTGGCCCCCAGTACGCTGTGGCGGTAGCCGTGAGCGCTAAAGGCCGTGGCGCGCATACGGTCGCCCAGCACCCGGCCGGGGTCGTTCTCGGCGCGCTCAAACTCGTTGCGCACCACGGTCATTTCGCTGTCCAGGTCGGCGCGGGTAAATTTGGCCTGGGTCATCATGCCGGCCAGCCAGCCCAGCATGTAGTCCATGCGCTCGGCGGCTTTGTCGTCGCTGCTTAAAAAGTGGGCAAAATAGTTGGTGCGGTCAAATGATGTGGTGCCGTTCCAGCGCATACCCAGGGCCTGCATGTCCCGCATGGGGTTGTCAATTTTGCCGCTGGGCTTAAACAGCATGTGCTCCAGCAGGTGGGCCGCCCCGGTCTCGCCCGCGCTTTCGTGGCGCGAACCTACCCGGTAGGTAATGTTGACGGTGGCCACCGGCTTGGTGGCATCGGGCACCAGCAGCACCTGCATGCCATTGGGCAAGCTGTATTCAGTAACGTTGGCCAGCGTGCGTACCAGGCTGAGCTGCGCGGAGGCGGCCAGGCTGAGCAGGCACAAGGCAAGGGCGGTGGCAAGGTGTTTGGTAGTCATAGCCACCACTGTAAACTGCTTGGCTATGGACAGCACTGGTGAAAACGCACATTTTTTGCAAATCGCTTTAGCCGAGGCCCGCGCTGCAGCGCTGGCAGGCGAGGTGCCGGTGGGTGCCGTGGTGGTAAAAAACGGCCAAGTCATCGCCACTGGCCGCAACGCGCCCATTGGCAGCCACGACCCTACCGCCCATGCCGAAATCGTGGCCTTGCGGGCGGCAGCAGCCAAGCTGGGCAACTACCGCCTGGACGACTGCGAGCTGTATGTCACCCTGGAGCCCTGCGCCATGTGCGCCGGGGCCATGCTGCATGCGCGCATCAAGCGGGTGGTGTTTGCCGTGCCAGACCCAAAGACCGGGGCCGCTGGATCGGTAGCCAACCTGTTTGCCAACGCCGCGCTGAACCACCAAACCGAAGTGGTAAACGCTTCTGATTTAGGAGCACCTTGTGCCCTATACACAAGGGCTTGCGGCCAATTATTGCAAGAATTCTTCAGTCAGAGGCGAAAACAGCAGCGCCTGCACCACGCCAGCAGCCACCCCCTGCGCGACGACGCCCTGCGCACCCCCGACGCCGCCTTTGCCAAGCTGCCCGGCTACCCATGGGCCCCGCACTACCTGAGCGATCTGCCCAGCCTGGCCGGCCTGCGTATGCACTACCTGGACGAAGGTGCAGTGCCGGGTGCCACAAGCCAAACCACCTACCTCTGCCTGCACGGCAACCCCGCTTGGAGCTACCTCTACCGCAAGATGATCCCCACCTTTACCGCTAGCGGCGCGCGCGTGGTGGCGCCCGACATGCTGGGTTTTGGCAAATCCGATAAGCCCAAAAAAGACAGCTTTCACAGCTTTACCTGGCACCGCCAAAGCTTGCTAGAGCTGGTAGAGCGCCTGGACTTACAAAACATCGTGCTGGTAGTGCAAGACTGGGGCGGCATCCTTGGGCTCACCTTGCCCATGGCCGCCCCCCACCGCTACAAAGGCCTGGTAGTGATGAACACCACGCTGGCCACGGGCGACGCAACCCTTACCGCAGGCTTTAAAGCCTGGCGCGAGATGTGCGCCAGCAAGCCCAGCTTCGACATCGCCCGCCTGTTCTCGCGCGGCAACCCGCAGATGAGCCTGCCCGAATGCGCCGCCTACATGGCCCCGTTCCCCGACACCGGCCACCGCGCCGCCACCCGCGCCTTCCCGCCCATGGTGCCTGAGTTGGCAGATTCTGACGGCGCAGCGGTGAGCCGCGCCGCCCGTGACTTTTGGCAAACGCAGTGGAGCGGCAAAACCCTGATGGCCATCGGCCAGCAAGACCCCGTGCTGGGCGAGGCCGCCATGCGCGGCCTGCAAAAGATTATCCGCGGCTGCCCCGAGCCGATGCTGCTGCCCGAGGCGGGGCATTTTGTGCAGGAGCATGGGGAGGTTATCGCGCAGCAGGCGGTGACGCTCTGGCCGGTTTGAAGGCTTCGGCTCCCGTACAAGACAATGCAAGACAAACCAAACTCAGAGTAAACAGAAAAACGCATAGCCAACCAGCCGTTGCCCACGCTACACTCGCTGCCATGGCCAGCATTTACATCATCTCCCCCAGCACCGCCGTGCGCGACAAAGCCGCTTTTAAACGCGGCGTCAAACGGCTTAAAACCCTAGGCCACACTGTCGAAGTAGACCAAGCCGCACTGGCGTCACATATGCGCTTTGCTGGTGACGACGCCACCCGCCTGGCGGCCATCGCCCGCGCTGCCGCCAGCGGGGCCGACTTGGTGCTCACCTCCCGCGGTGGCTACGGCCTGACGCGCATCTTGCCCGCCATTAACTACAAGGCCATCGCCAAGTCCATAGAGCGCGGCACCCAGTGGGTAGGCTACAGCGATTTTTGCGCCCTGAAAGCGGCGCTGCTGGCCAAAACCGGTGCCATTACCTGGGCCGGCCCCGACATCTGCCATGACTTTGGCAACGGCTACTTAAGCGGCACTGAGGCTGCGGACACCGCGCTGCCCGACGACATCATGGAGGCCTGCTTTGACGACCTGGTGCAAGGCATAGGCGAGGGCGCTGGCTGGCGCATGCCCAAAGAAGCCGCGCCCAGGACCCCGCAGTTTACTATTAATTCAGTAGCAGCTTGTGCTATTAAACAAAGGGCTGAAAGCCCAATAAGTGTCAATAACGCAACCCTGTGGGGGGGTAACCTGTGTGTGCTGACCGCGCTGCTGGGCACGCCCTACCTGCCAAAAATAGACAAAGGTGTGCTGTTTTTTGAAGATGTGGCCGAGCACCCCTACCGCATCGAGCGCATGCTCACCACCTGGCTGCACGCCGGCATTTTACAGCGCCAGCGCGCTATCGTGCTAGGCCAATTTAACAACTACACGCTGGCTGCCAGCTACGAAAAAGGCTTCAAGCTGCAAACCGTGGTTGACTGGCTGCGCACCCAAACCAAAGTGCCGGTGCTGACCGGCTTGCCGTTTGGCCACGTGCCTACCAAGGTATGTTTGCCGTTTGGCGCAAAAATCAGCCTGAACACCGAAGGGCGCGACGCGCTGATGTTTTGGGGCAACTGACGCTTGCCTACAATGTTCTGTTACATTTTGTTAATGTACAATCATTGAAAACTATGCAGACTTAGAACCTAATCCTGACAATTGCCATGACAAACCCCGCCTCGATTTACATGCGTACGACCCAGGGGCGGGTTACGGCATTCAATCCATCGGCAAAGCTGTCGCCAGCACTGAAAGCCGTGCTGAAAGCTGTAGACGGCAGGACAGCCTCAGAGCAGTTAATTACCCAGTTTGCTGACGTTGGCGACATATCCCAGCTGCTTGCCGCCCTGGAAACCGCTGGTTTGATTGCCGAGAAAAACACCACCAACAGTAATGCCGACTATCTAGCACCGCTGCCCCGTGCTGCTCTGCCCTCTGCCTCTGGTGCGCATAATTCAGGCTTCTCGCTGCTGGCCCATAGCGACAGTTCGCAAAGCCTGCTAGACCCGGGCAATACCGTTGCCGCCAGGGAAGACTGGATGCACACAGCAGCATCCAGTCTGGAAAATCCAGTCCCTCCCAAACCCGCTTCACTGATGGACCGCATGGCCCAACAGGTGGCCGACCAAATGGCCACTTTCGTGCTTACTTATTTGCCTCAAAAGGCTTTTACCGAGCTTGCGGAAATTGAAAAAATCCTCACCGCCGAACAGTTAAAGCTGCGCTTTCCCAGCTACGAACTGTTGGCCAAATCAGTGGGGCCGGCCGGCGAGGAGCACCTTAAAGAATTGCATTCCGTGATTGACAAGCTTTTTGGGCAATGACGGTAATCTCATCTTTGTGCGTTAAGTCGCGATATCAATACCCTAAAGACCCCAAATAGCTCTTAAAAAGTTTTAATTAATATACTGCCTGCCAAGTATTAAATTGAGTTTATGACCACATATGTTCGTACCGAAGAAGGTCAACTAGCCGCATACAGCCCTGGTTCTGTTTTGCCGCGTAAATTGCGCTCCTTGCTGAAGGTAATAGACGGCAAAACACAGGCCAGCGTGTATAGCGAGAGTTTGAAGGCTTTTGGCGACGTTCAGGGCGTGCTTAGCTCGCTGGAGATGGCAGGGCTCATTCGCGCCTTGTCACCGACAATAAACCTGGAGGGCGCTATCGCAGGGGTGATCAGCGCGTCTGCGCCGTCCACCATGGTCTGGGGTGACACCAGCACGCAGCGCAGCCCCCCCGCCGATTCGCAAACGCACAGCAGGCCCATGGCCCGCGGGCCCAGCCCACAAGCGTCGCAACCGGACACCTACAATTTTGCCTACCCCGATAACCCGGCCGATCCCGCGGCCCGTTCGCTGGCGCTGGGCAGCGCGGTCGACGCGATGTCTATTTTTGTGCTTACCCATGCACCCGAGCATTCGTTTTTGGTGCTCAAAGAGCTGGAGTCGCTGACCAACCTTGAGCAGCTGGCAGTCACCTTGGGCGGCTACGAGCAACTGCTAGCCCATTTGGGGCCGCTGGCGCAGGAACACTTATTGCTTATTAAGCAGATACTTAGGGATAATTTGTAACATGATTGTCACAATTTAAGCGAAAGCTGGGTAAAATGTCAGATATTGCAGATGTAGTTTTCGCCATCACGGCCAGGGGTTTTGCCACGTTGCGCAGTGACAGCAATGTCGTGTCGCTACAGCACCGAACCGTGCTGACCATGGTAGACGGCGTATGCCCTGTGGCGCAGTACATACCGTTTATGCGTGTATTTGCGCCACTGGAAGAGAAGTTTGAGCTGCTCGAGCGCCTGGGTTGCCTGCGCCGGGTGGGCACCGTGTCGGGTTTGGCGGTGCGTATGTTTGACGAATCTTTGCACGCGGGTAGCCCGGTGTCCAGGTTGCCAAATATCGATTCAGAGCACGAAACCTCGGGTTTTGTGCCGCTGCCTACAGCCACAGGCGGCAACTGATGTGTATCGCGTTGTGACAATTTTGAAAGAATAGGGGGCTGTATATGTCAATTGTGTACCGTAAATCATTTAAGGGTATCGACGAGGTTGCGTTTAAAACGGGCGGTTTGCCCATGCGCATGATGAGCTACTTGCTGGTGGTAGACGGCGAGTCGTCGGTAGACCAGCTTGCCGCGCGCAACCCGCAACTGCCGTCGTTGCAAGCCGTTTTGCAGGGCCTGCAGGAGCAAGGCTTTTTGGAAGTGGCTGGCACGGCCGCTAAGGTGGTGGACATCGCCGGTGCGCGTGTGTCAAACGGCGCACCAATGCAAGGCTACGCGCAGCAGCAGCCCATGCAACAGCAGCCTATGCAACAGCAGCCTATGCAGCAGCAACCCCAGCAGTACCAAACGCAGCCCGCGCCCAGCTACAGCCAGCCGCAGGGCACCTCGCCTGAGCTGGAAATCATCAAAGGCAACATGATGCGCGACGTGAGCGCGCTGCTGGGGTCAGATGCCGCACCAGTCATTAGCAAAATTCAAGGCTGCAGGTCCAAAGACGATTTGTTCAGCACCATGGTGGGCATTAAAAAGATCATCACCATTTACTCTGACCGCAACGCGGCAGACAAGTTTGGCGCCAAGTACAACAGCCTTTCTTACTGAATTTCGGTAATTCTTTTACTTTCAGCACGGGATATCCTTCCCTTTTTTTACAATTCCAAGCTAGGAGCACTCGATGCAATTTGACTTAATTATGGCCACCCAATTCTCATTTTTAATGGGGTTTTTGGGTATGACGGGCGGCGCGCTTTACTTTGCGCTAATTAAAAACTCTCTGCCCTTGGAGAGCCAGTCCAACGCAGCTACCTCGGCAGTGTATTGCTTTATGGCCGCCATGATGTATGCGCTGATCAACCTCAAATACGGCATCGGAACCGACTCCCTGCTCAAGGGCGATTACCCTACGGTGCTGCGCTACATTGACTGGCTGGTTACCACGCCTTTGCTGGTAAACAAGTTTCCAGAAATGCTGGGTGGTGACGACGCCGCTGCTGTAGCTATTTTGGTGATCGTGGCCGACATTATGATGATTGTGTTCGGCTTTGCTGGCGAGGTGTCTATCAACGCTGCCAAGGGCTCTACGGTAGTGGGCTGGGCCATGTTTGGTGTGGGCTCGCTGGCCTGGTTGTTTATTATCTTTATCTTGTACACGGCGGTAACCAACGCCTCGGCCAACAAGCTGGGCCCTGTCAAGCAAGGCCTCAGCCGCCTGAAGCTGTTTATCGTGTTTGGCTGGGCCATTTACCCCTTGGGCTTCTTGATCACACTGGTTTCCAACTCCCCTGACGTGCGCGTTGCCCGCGAGCTGATTTACAACTTCGCCGACCTGTTTAACAAAGTTGGCTTCGGTATGGTGGCCTTGTACGCAGTGCGCCAGGTTATGCGCGAGCAGAAGATCCGCGAAGCGATGGCCCAGCTGTAAAACAGCCAGTCTCCCGCTCAAAAGGCCACAGCTTGCTGTGGCCTTTTTTTGTTTTATAGCGGTCTTGGTGAAGCCGAGGTTTTTTTGGCTGTCGCGCTGGTTACAAAACGCTTTGGTTTTCAAAAAAAATGGCGTAAACCCTAGTAAATACCGTTTGGTCTAAAAGTAGAATGGATGTTCATGATTAGTCTGGACGCGTTTTTACGTGATCACTGAAATCATGGCAGGCGAGGCGCTAAATAGTTCCTCATTCCAACCGGTCATGCATTATTAGGGAGTCCCGCATGATTTTCAAAAGTTTTTGGTCCAAAGCGACCTTAGGTCTAGGTCTTGGCACAGCAGTGGCCTTAGCGTCCACACCGGCTGCAGCCGCATCAGGGGCTCTGCTCAAACCTGATGACTTCGTGGGTATTTCTTTCTGGCTTATCACCATGGCTTTAATGGCCTCCACCGTGTTTTTCTTTCTTGAAAGAGACCGCGTCTCGGCCAAGTGGAAAACTTCTCTGACGGTTTCTGGCTTGGTCACTCTTGTCGCCGCTGTGCACTACCTGTACATGCGTGAGGTATGGGTTAACACGGGTTCATCACCTACCGTGTTTCGCTATATCGACTGGCTCATCACAGTGCCGTTGCTGATGATCGAGTTTTTTCTTATTTTGTCGGCGATTACCAAAGTACCCTCGGGCGTGTTTTGGCGGCTGATGATCGGCACCATTGTCATGCTGGTGGGAGGCTACTTGGGTGAGGCGCGCTACGTTTCTGCGTGGCCTGCATTCATTGTCGGTATGGCAGGTTGGGCGTTTATTTTGTATGAGATTTTTGCAGGCCAGGCCAGCAAAATCAACGCACAAAGTGCTCCCCCTGCAGTGCAGTCAGCCTTTAGCACCATGCGCTTGATTGTGACTATTGGCTGGGCTATCTACCCGATTGGCTACTTTTTTGGCTACCTCACGGGCAGCGGGCCAGAGGCCAGTGCCAACGCGTTAAACCTTATCTACAACCTGGCTGATGTGCTTAACAAGATCGCTTTTGGTTTGATCATCTGGAGCGTAGCAGTTAGCGAGTCTGAGGACAGTGCCAAGCGATAGCGGGCTACTGCAGGCAAAGCACTCAGGGTTGTGGCTAAGCAAGCTGGACGATTATGCGAACCTGCCCTTGCAGCTCGAGCACAAAATGCTGGAGCTGGTTGGCGCGCATGCATTGCCTGCTGGCCAAGCCTCAATCTCAGGTGCTGCGCAGGCAGCCGCCTACCACCTGGCCTCTGGTGGCCAACGGGTAAGGGCCCGCCTGGCGCTTAGCGCTGGCCTGGCGCTGGGGCTGTGCAAGCCCAGCGCCCTGTGCCTTGCGGCAGCGGCCGAGCTGCTGCACAACGCCTCATTGGTGCACGACGACCTGCAAGACCGTGACGCGCTGCGCCACGGCCAGCAGGCGGTGTGGGTTAAGTGCGGTGCCAGTGTGGCTATCTGCGCTGGCGATCTAATGCTCTCGGCCGCGTATGCCGCGCTGTGCGGCATAGAAGAGCTTCACACGCTGCCAGCTTTGCTGGCCGTGGTGCATGAACGCGTAGCCAGCGCCATTGCGGGGCAGTGTGCCGACCTGGGCCAGGCTACCAGCGCAGTTGACAATGTGGCGGCCTACAAGCGCATTGCGCTGGCCAAGTCTGGTGCGTTGCTAAGCTTGCCGTTGGAGCTGGCCTTACTGGCCAGCGGCCATGGGGTTTGGGCAAAGCAAGCGCGTGAGGCGGCTGAGGCGTTTTCTGTAGGCTACCAGGTGGTCGACGATTTGGCTGATGTGCAGCGCGATGGTGAATCAGGCGCTTTGAATATTGTTATTGTTTTGCAGCATGCCGGCTTTGGCGATCAGGCCCCAGCGCAGGCATGCCAGTTTGGGCTGGAGCACCTGAGCCTTGCCATTGCGCTGGCCAATCAGCTTCCCCTTGAATCGGGTGCTTTACTGATGGAGTTGTCGCTTAAACTTCGTCACTTACTCTTGGTTAAAAGCGATTGATGCACACAGTAGTTATAGGCGCAGGTTTTGGTGGTTTGGCGGCGGCTTTGCGCACAGCGGCCAGAGGGCATCAGGTCACCGTGCTAGACCGCCTGCCAGGCCCAGGTGGGCGAGGGCGCGAGTTTGTGCAATCTACCGATGGCCTGCAGTTTCGCTACGACGCTGGCCCTACGGTGCTTACCGCCCCCATTTTGTTTGAAGAGCTGTTCGCGCTGCTTGGCGAAAAGCTTTCTGACCATGTAGAACTAATGCCGGTAACGCCGTGGTACCAAATGCGTTTTGCAGACAACACGCGCTTGGACTATGGCGGGTCGACCGAGCAAATACAAGCCGAGATTGCCAAGTTCTCTGTAGCCGATGCGCTGGCATACCCGGCCTTTTTAGCCCACTCGCAAAAGCTGTTTGACAAAGGCTACGAAGAGCTGGGTAGTCAGCCCTTTCTCGGCTGGGGCTCTATGCTCAAGGCCTTGCCTGCCATGATGCGACTGCGTGCTGACCGATCGGTGTATGACGTGACAGCGCGTTACTTTAAAGACGAGCGGGTGCGCCGCGCCTTTAGCATTCAGCCACTGTTGGTAGGCGGCAACCCGTTTGACACCACCAGCATTTACAGCCTTATTCATTATCTGGAGCGCAAATGGGGTGTGTGGTTCCCGCGCGGGGGTATGGCCCGCTTGGTGGATGCGCTGGTGGCTTTGGGCCAGCGGCATGGGGTAGACTTTGTATGGAATGCCGATGTGCAAAGCATTACCGCAAGTGGCGGGCAGGCCACGGGTGTGCAATTGCAAGATGGCCGGGTTTTTAAAGCCGACGCGGTGGTAAGTAATGCCGATGCAGGGCATACTATTGCCAAGCTGTTGCCGCACAATTTGCAGCGTCCCGGCCAGGTGGCTGGCAAACAGTATTCCATGGGTTTGTTTGTTTGGTATTTCAGCACCAAGCGGGTGTATGCCGATGTGCCGCACCACACCATTTTGTTTGGCAACTCCTACCGCGACGTGCTGCACAAGATATTTGAAAGCCAAGTTTTGAGTGATGATTTGAGCATTTACCTGCACCGCCCCACCGCTACCGATGCAAACTATGCACCCGCGGGGCATGACAGCTTTTATGCGCTGGTGCCAGTGCCCAATTTGGCGGCCGGTATTGACTGGGCCACGCAAGCCGCCCCTTTCAAAGCCTTGCTGCAAGCTGAACTGACGCGCAGGCTGTTGCCCGGTTTGGCCGAATGCATTGTGGACGAGCACTGCGTGACGCCCAACTATTTTGCCAACGAATTGCTGTCGCCACTGGGCTCGGGTTTTTCCATCACGCCCAAGTTCACGCAGTCTGCAGGTTTTCGCTTTCCCAACCGTTCGCCAGATTTGCCCAACCTGTATTTTGTGGGCGCTGGTACGCACCCCGGTGCCGGTGTGCCCGGTGTGGTCACGTCTGCCAAAGTGGTAGAGCGTTTGATGTTTGGTAGTGTGCAATGAGCTTGCCCATGCCAGTGCAAGACGCGATGAGCCCGCAAGCGGTAATGGACCATCACGCCAAATCCTTCTCCTGGGCGGCGCGGTTTTTGGCTGGCCCGGCCCGCCAAGATGCGGCCTTGCTGTATGCATTTGCCCGAACGGCAGACGACTACGCTGACGAAGACCGCTTAGGCACCCTGGACGCACGTTTGCAGTATTTGACCGACATGCGTTTGCAGGCATTGGCATCGCCCCAGGGTGAGCCATCCCTGGCCCACGCCGCAGGCCACATGCTGCGCAGCCATGGCGTGCCCAGTGCCGTGTTGCTGTGCTTTATGGACAGCCTGCAAACCGACGCGGGCCCACGGGCTATCCATACCCAGCAAGACCTGCTGCGCTTTGCCTATGGCGTGGCGGGCACCGTAGGGCAAATGATGCGGCCCTTGCTGGGCGCGCCTACCCAGGCCGACGCGTATGCCATAGCCCTTGGCGTGGCCATGCAGCTCACCAACATTGCGCGTGATGTGGTGGAGGACGCCCAGCGTGGGCGCTGCTACGTGCCCGCAGAGTGGGGTGTAGCCCGTGAGGTGTTGGCGGCGCCGCAAGACGCTGCGCAGCGTGGCCAAGCCTTTGCCGCGCTGCGCAAACTGTTGGCTTTGGCAGACGATTTTTACGCCTATGCGCAATCGGGCATGCAGGCCATACCGGCGCGAAACCGCCGGGCCATCCGCATTGCCACGGCGCTGTACCAGGCGATAGGCCACAAAATTATGCAGCGCGGGCCCGAGCAGTTTTGGCACGGGCGCGCATCACTCGGTGCTGCCGAAAAATCTTGGTTGGTGGCGCGCACATTGGTGCGCGGCCCTGGCCCTGCGTTGCCCGCACGCGATGTTTGGCGTAGCGAGTTGTCGCACCTGGCCGATACGCCTGGCTTTCCGGCCTAGCGCCGGCACGCGCAAGTACCATGGCCAAGCACTGGGACATCGTGATAGTGGGTGGCGGCCTCAGCGGCTTGGCCCTGGCCGCAGAGTTGGCTGCGCCCGAGTTTGCAGAGTTGTCGGTGCTGGTGCTGGAAAAGCGCCTTGAATACCTGCGTGATCGTACCTGGAGCTATTGGGCCCCTGCGGCGGGCGCCCAGCACCGATACAGCCATTTGGAACGCGCGCGCTGGCGCCAATGGTCAGTAGCTTTGGACAGCCAAACCTGCGTGCATGCATCAAGCCTGCACACCTACGCCACGCTAGATGCCGATGCGTTTTACACCGCAGCATTGGAAACCATGGCCTCGGCACCGCACGTACAGTTGCGCTTGGGAACGGGCGTGGCGTCGCTGCATGCGCTGGGCGAAGGCCATGGCGAACGCAGTGGCGTGTGCGTGACGACGGACGAGGGTGAAGCAATCCACGCGCACTGGGTATTTGACGCACGGCCACCGCAGCGCGTGGCCCCCAGCACCCTGGTGCAGCAATTTGCTGGCTGGGAGGTGCATACCCAGCATGACGCTTTTGACACCAGCGCAGTGCAGCTGATGGCCTTTGAACCACATGCCAAAGGCCTGCATTTTTGGTATGTACTGCCCTATAGCGCGCGCAGCGCCCTGGTAGAGACCACTTGGATATCGCCCGCCAGTTGGCAGCCCGATTACACCCAGGAGTTGCAACAGTACCTGGCCCAGCGCTTGAAGGGCATGCCGTTCGCCGTGGCATACCGCGAGCAGGGCGTGTTGCCGCTGGACGCCGTGCAGCACGAGCCAGCAACGCTTGCCGTAGCGCTAGGCCGAGGTGGTGGCACCTTGCGACCGTCTACGGGCTATGCATTCCTGGACACGCTGGCGCATGCCAAAGGCTTGGCAGACGCACTGCGTTTGGCGTTAGCTGGCGGCGACCTGGTGAGCGTGAGGACGAACTGGCAGCCACAAGCGTTCAAACGAGCCACCAGCGACCACTGGATGGACGGTGTTTTTTTACACGCGCTAAGCCAAGACTGGCTACGCGCACCGCAGTACTTTATGCAAATGTTTGAGCGTATGGGCGCAGACGGCATGGTGGCGTTTTTGGCGGGGCACGCCAGCGTGGGGCAGCGCATGGCTATCATGCGGGCCTTGCCAGTGGCGCCCTTTGCCAGCGCGGCCTTGCGGCGTTTGTGGGCCTGAGCGCGGCGCGTATGAGCTACCTTTTACGTCGGCCTGCTGGGGCGTTTGCTGTAGGTGGGTTACTGCTGTTGGTATTGCTGGCCCTGCGTGCCTTGGAGGCGCAGTGGCCACCGCTGGCATGGTGGGCGTTTGTGCTGTTGTCGCTTACCTTAGGGTTTGGGCACGGGGCGCTAGATGCGTTGCTGCTGCTGGGGCAGTTCAAGCCGCGCAGTAAGGCGCTGCTTGTTAGTGCGGCGTATTTGGCTTGCGTGCTGGTGGCAGGGTGGGTTCTGTCGTGGTCGGTGCCCTTCGCATTGCTGGTTTTGGTGATGATGTCGGTGTGGCATTTTGGCGAGCTGCACAGCGCCACGATAGGGGCGCGTATTTGTGTAGGTGGGGCAAGCGTGATGTGGCCCATCTTGGTGGCGCGGGACGCCATGGCGCAGCTGTTGCAAGATGCCCTGGGGCCCGGCTTTGACACGGTGTGGCTAACTTGGCAGGTGTTGGCCGGCAGTTGGCTTGTCTTGGTTATCGCAACTGCACTGGTCTGGCTGGCCCGGCGGCTAGTGCTGCAAAAAGAGCTGCCCCCTGGCGGCCACAGTTTGCTTGCAGGCACGCGCAGCCCCGCGCTATGGGCGGCGGTAGAAATAGCTGCCGTGCTGTGTGCCTATCTCGTAGTGTCGCCCTTGCTGGCATTTGCGCTGTATTTTGGCCTATACCACTGCCTTGCCCATATGGCCCGGGTGCGCCGCGCCGTAGCGGCGCACAGCGCGCCTGCTTTTTCGCAGTACGGCGCGGGTTTTATGGCCAGCGCATTGGCCACGGCACTGCTTTTGTGGCTGCTATGGCGGTTTTTACCGCCTGTCACGTGGCTAGACGGCGCAAACCATGCGCGGGCAATACAGTGGCTGGTGGTCAGCCTTGCCGCCGTCACCCTGCCGCACTTGTTATTGGTCAGCTACAGTGCGCGCTGGCTGGGCCGCTAAGCCTGGTTAACAAGTTTGGTACGATGTACCTCACCCTAAGCTGTCAATTGCCAAAATGATCATCACAAGCCTGCTGGATACTGACCTGTACAAATTCACCATGATGCAAGTGGTGCTGCACCAGTTTCCGGGTGCGCAGGTGGAATACAAGTTTAAATGCCGCAACCCTGGCGTTAACCTGGCGCCCTATGCCGCGGAGATTCGCGACGAAATCCGTTCTCTGTGTACCTTGCGTTTTTCAGAAGCCGAGCTGGGCTACCTGCACGGCATGCGGTTTATAAAAAGTGATTTTGTCGATTTTCTAGGCCTTTTTCGCCTGAACGAAAAATACATCACCGTTACGCCCCAGCCCAGTGGCGAGCTGGAAATCATCGTGCACGGTCCGTGGCTACACACCATACTCTTTGAAATACCGGTGTTGGCGATAGTGAACGAGGTGTACTTTCGCAATATTCAAAAAGTGCCGCGCCTGATGGATGGCCGCAAACGCCTGGACGCCAAGATAGCGCTTTTGCGTGCTGACGGATTAAGCGATCTGAAAATTGCCGACTATGGCACCCGCAGGCGCTTTTCCAAAGCCTGGCATGAAGAGGTGCTGCGTGTGTTGGCAGCGCAATTGGGCACCGACCCCACCGCGTCGCGTGCTGGCCAGTTAGCCGGTACCAGCAATGTGCTGTTTGCCATGAAGCTGGGCCTCACGCCCCTGGGCACCATGGCCCACGAGTATTTGCAAGCGGCGCAAGCGCTGGGCCCGCGCCTGCGTGACAGCCAGACGTTTGCCTTTGAGTCATGGGCGCACGAATACCGGGGTGACCTGGGCATCGCCTTGAGCGACGTGTACGGCATGAGCGCGTTTTTGCGCGACTTTGACATGTATTTTTGCAAGCTGTTTGACGGTGCGCGCCACGACAGCGGCGACCCATTTGCCTGGGGCGAGCGCTTGATTGCCCACTACAAAGCCAACCGCGTAGACCCGCGCACCAAAATTTTGATCTTCAGCGATGGGCTTACCGTGCCGCGGATTATTGAGCTCTACCAGCGCTTTCGTGGCCGCTGCCAACTGGCCTTCGGTATTGGCACCAACCTGACCAACGACTTGGGCGACCCACCCGACCATGTGCCGCTGCAAATTGTGATGAAGCTGGTTAAATGCAATGGCCAACCGGTAGCCAAGCTGTCAGACACACCATCTAAAAACATGTGTGAGGACGAGAAGTACCTGGCCTATTTGCGGCAGGTTTTTGACATTGAGCAGCCTGCATAATTGACTACGTATTCCTTGGGGGGCAGTTGAATGAATTGTTTGTGTAGAACGGCGCTTATAGCCGTGCTCATTTGTTGCCCGCACTTGGCGTTGGCAGCAGAGCTGAACGGTAGCCAGCTGGTGGGAGCATGGGGTATACCGTTTGCAGGTATTTTGCTGTCAATTGCACTCCTGCCGTTGTTAGCACCGAGCTTTTGGCATCACCACTTCGGCAAAATTACGGCAGCGTGGGCGTTGGCTTTTTTACTGCCGTTCACCGTCGTATTTGGCACCGGGTCAGCGGCGGCTAGTGTGGTGCATGCGCTGCTGGCCGAGTACATCCCGTTTATCGTCTTGCTTACTGCGCTGTACACCGTGTCTGGGGGCATCTATATACGCGGTAATTTGCATGGCGCGCCAGGGCTCAACACGGCTATCTTGGCCATTGGTGCCGTGTTGGCCAGCTTTATGGGCACCACAGGTGCCTCTATGCTGCTGATTCGCCCGCTCATTCGCGCTAACGACAACCGCCAGCACAAAGCGCATGTGGTGGTGTTTTTTATCTTTATCGTATCTAACGCAGGTGGCTCGCTCACGCCACTGGGCGACCCGCCATTGTTTTTGGGTTTTCTAAAGGGCGTAGACTTTTTCTGGACGGTAAGGCAGATCTTCCCGGAAACACTGTTCCTGGTGGGTTCGCTGCTGGCTATTTTTTATGCGCTGGACTGGTGGTTTTACCACCGCCGGGAAGAGGTATCACCTGTTGACCCCACCCCCGATACGCAGCGCCTGGGTTTCGACGGCGCAGCCAATTTTGGCCTGCTCGCCGCCATCGCGGGCTTGGTGTTGATGAGCGGTTTTTGGAAGTCGGACATCGCATTTAACCTGTTGGGCACCGAGGTGGGCTTGCCCGGTATGGTGCGCGACGCGGGCTTGGTGTTGATTGCCTGGGTATCGTTCAAATTCACCGCACAGGCGGTGCATGCCGATAACCAGTTTTCATGGGGGCCCATGCTTGAAGTCGCCAAGCTGTTTGCAGGTATTTTTCTCACGATTATTCCGGTTATTGCCATGCTCAAGGCAGGGCTGGATGGCCCCTTTTCGTCTGTTATCGCGGCGGTAACGCGCCCGGATGGTACCCCCAATCCGGCAGCCTACTTTTGGGCAGCAGGGCTTTTAAGTTCATTCCTGGACAATGCGCCCACCTATCTGGTGTTCTTCAACACCGCTGGGGGCGATGCCAAAGTGCTGATGACCACGTTGGCCCCCACCTTGGCGGCTATATCGGCAGGTGCTGTGTTTATGGGCGCGAACACCTACATTGGCAACGCGCCTAACCTGATGGTTAAAGCCATCGCCGAAGACCGTGGTTTAAAAATGCCCAGCTTCTTTGGCTATATGGCTTGGTCTATGGGTGTGCTGGTTCCCTTGTTTATCATCATGACTTTTATTTGGTTTCGTTAGAATTTTCAATTCCTTATTTGCTATTTAATCAGTAGCTGCTCCCGAGATATTTTATTGGGCTACAAGCCATTTATTATGAAAAAACCTGCCATTCTCATCGCCCGCGCCAACTTCCCCGAGGTCGTCGCCCGTTTGTCGGAACACTTTGACGTGGAGAGCAACCAAGCCGACGTGCTGTGGACCAAGGCCGAGATGATTGCCAAGCTGCAAGGCAAAGTCGGCATGTTCACCACCGGCGGCGAGCGTATCGACGCCGAGCTGCTGGCCGCCTGCCCAGAGCTCAAAATCTGCGCCAACATGGCCGTGGGCTACAACAACTTCGACCTGCCCGCCATGACCGCCGCAGGCGTGCTGGGCACCAACGCGCCCGATGTGCTAACCGAGACCACCGCCGACCTGGGCTTTACCCTCTTGATGGCCACCGCCCGCCGCGTGAGCGAGAGCGAGGCCTACTTGCGCGCAGGGCAGTGGACCAAGTGGAGCTACGACATGTTCATGGGCAGCGACATCCACGGCTCCACCCTGGGCATTTTGGGCATGGGCCGCATTGGCCAAGCCGTCGCCAAGCGCGGCGCGCACGGCTTTGGCATGCATGTGATTTACCACAACCGCTCGCGCTTGGACGCTGCCAGCGAGGCCAGCGTGAACGGGCGCTACGTGAGCAAAGACGAGCTGTTTGCGCAGGCCGACCACATCGTGTTGGTGCTGCCCTACAGCGCCGAAGCGCACCACACGGTAGGCGCAGCCGAGATTGCCCGCATGAAGCCCACCGCCAATATCATCAACATTGGCCGTGGCGGCCTGATCGACGAAGACGCGCTGGCCGCAGCCCTGGCAGCAGGCAAGATTGCTGGCGCGGGCTTGGACGTGTTTGAAGGTGAACCCAAGGTCAACCCCAAGCTCACCGCTCTGAAAAACGTAGTGCTTACCCCGCACATCGGCAGCGCAAGCAGGCCTACGCGCTTGGCCATGAGCAATTTGGCGGCGGACAATTTGATGGGCTATCTGCTGCAAGGCACGGCCAAGACACCACTCAACCCGCAGGTGATTTCCAAGTAAATCCATTTAAAGTGACGTAATCGAAACCCGCCATGACCACCACTGCGTTGCAAACGTTTTTCACTATCTTCACAGCGGTGTTTTTAGCCGAGTTGGGCGATAAAACCCAACTGGCCACCATGCTGTTTGCCTCTGACAGCAATGCCGCCGTGAGTAAGTGGACGGTGTTTTTTGCTGCCAGCGCCGCGCTCACGCTGAGCGCGGGTATCGGCGTGGTGGCGGGTGGTTGGCTAGGCACCTTGGTGTCGCCACGTACTTTGCAGCTGGTGGCGGGCGCGGGGTTTTTGCTGATTGGTGCTTGGACGGTTTACAAAGCCTGGTCGTTGTAAGCGCACTGAGCGCATACCGCGGCCATCCCAACTCGGGCAGCATGGCGCGGAGAGGCGAGCCCATTCATGGGTAAAAAGATACTCCGTATTTCATAGCTTCTCCCGCGATATTCTAAAGGGCTACAGCCCGATTGATACCTGAAAAATGACCTAAAAAACAGGGAAACTGGTAGCGAAAAGCCCATTTTCACGCTGCCAAAGCCTTCGCCGCAGCGAAAATCTGCCATTTTGGGCCGATTTTAAGGTGTCAATCGGGCTGTAGGCCAATAGAATATCGCGGGAGCAGCTACTGAATATGTAGCGTGTCCAAGACGCTATAGGGCTTCGATCAACGCCAGAAGATACGGGGCAACGATGGAGTAGCTTGGCCCCACAGCCGAATCTGCGCTTGCCAGGCCTTCCTCAATGCGGGCAAAGGCATCCGCACGGTTTTACCAGCTTACCGTACGTTGTGCACTTCATTTGCCCAGCGACTGAGGTTTTGCTCATTCGCGTCACCGACAAACTTGGCTACCGCCTCCTTCTCTTGCGCCGTGTCAAACACCTGCCGCCAACCCACCAGTGTTTTGTCCGCCTGCTCGGTCAACGTGATGGTCAAAAAGAAGTGGTGCACAGCCCGGCAAGATCAAGAACAATATCTGACATGGCATCTCCTGAAATGGGATGCTCCATTTTACCGCCGCTGCCCACCCACTCAACCGCGCACCGCCGCTTCAATCGTGGCGATGTCGATCTTTTTCATCTGCATCATCGCGTTGAACGCGCGCTGGGCGGCGGCTGTATCGGGGCTGGTGACCGCTTTCGACAAGGCCGTCGGCGTGATCTGCCAAGACAATCCCCATTTGTCCTGGCACCAGCCGCAATCGCTCTCTTTGCCGCCGTTGCCAACAATCGCGTTCCAGTAGCGATCCGTCTCCATTTGGTCCGCGGTGGCCACCTGGAAAGAGAACGCCCAGTTGTGCTTGACCGCAGGCCCGCCGTTCAGCCCCAGGCACGCCACACCCATCACGGTAAATTCGACCGTCAACACGTCGCCCTCCTTCCCCGCCGGATAGTCCCCCGGCGCGCGGTGTACCGCGCCCACGGACGAGTTGGGAAAGGTCTGCGCATAAAACCGCGCCGCGTCCTCGGCATCGCCGTCGTACCACAGGCAAATCGTGTTCTTCGCTGAGTTCGTCATGTTAGTCCTCGTTGAAATGAGCCACGCATAGTCGTTGCCACCGTTGCCACCGTTGCCACCGTTGCGCGCGCGGCTTGCATGAAGGGCTAATTCTAGCGAAACACTTGCAACGGAAGGCCGCTTCCAGCCGGTGGTGGGAGCTAAGCCGCCTGAGCAGCGGCGAACCATCGAGTATGGTTTTACGCTAGACTACGCTAAGCACTACCCGGTCAACCTAAATCGCGAAAGGATCACCATGCTACAAACTTATGAAGCCACGCTAGAAACCAGCGGTCAGGTGTTGTTTACCGATTTGGCTAAACCCGTGTACCAACAGCGGCAAAAGGTATTGATCACTATTGTGTCGCCAGTTGCAGACAATGCGTTGGGTACGCAACCCACACAGCCTGCCGATTTTAAAAGCGGTAAACCTGATTGGCTGGTCTTCGCAGGCGCGCTTAAAAATTCCCCCGCTTTTGCAGGCGACCCACTGGCCATTCAGCAACAGATGCGCAGCGAATGGCGCTAACCATGGCGCAGCTGCGGTTCTTACTCGACACCAATGTCATTATTGGTTTGCTCAATGGCAATGCCGCCTGTACTGCATTGATTCAATCTGCCAACTGCGATTTAGCCAACATGGCGGTCAGCCAAATCACTCGCATGGAGCTGCTAGGCTTTGCGGGTTTGGCTGCCGCCGAAGAGCAAACCCTACAAAATTTGCTCACTGCGGTTCATGTTATCTTGCTCGACGAAGCCATTGAGTCTCACACCATCGTGCTGCGCCGTCAGCACAAAATCAAGCTACCCGACGCCATCATCGCCGCCACCGCTGCTTCGCGTGGTTTGGTTTTGTTGTCCATGGACAAAGCGCTCAACAAAATCGCTAATCCCTAATCCTGCTCACTGCCGAGTAAACACTACATGCGTGGTTATTGGCGTGTTTTCATGCCGGGTGCAGGCGTAGCCCAAGGCAGGCAGGTTGACGCCTTCAAACAGCCTTTCACCCGCGCCCAGTAGCACCGGCGCAATGGCGATGTGCATCTCGTCAACCAGCCGTTGGCGCAGACACTGTTGAATCACGCTCACGCCGCCACCCAGGCGCACATCCTTGCCCTGCGCCGCCTCGCGGGCGCGTGCTAGGGCGGCGGCCATGCCCTCCGTCACAAAGTGGAAGGTGGTGCCCCCTTCCATCACCAGCGGCGCGCGTGCGTGGTGGGTCAGCACGAACACGGGCACATGGTAGACCGGATTCTCGCCCCACCAACCCCGCCAGCTCTCATCCGGCCAAGGCCCGCGCACCGGCCCAAACATGTTGCGGCCCAAAATCCAAGCCCCCATGTTCTGAAAGCCCCGCGCAGCAAAATCATCATCCACCCCCATTGCTCCGCCATCCTTACCAAACAAGGTCTTCTGAAACGTGCGGGTAGGGATCGCCCAGCCATGCAGCGACGTGCCGCCCACGCCCAGTGGGTTGTGAAGGTCTTGGTCTGGCCCAGCGCCGAAACCGTCGAGGGAGATGGTGAAACTTTCTACGCGTAGCTTGGACATGGTGTTTCGCTCCGGTGCGAGTGGCAAAGAGAGTCGGTCTGTGATGCCTGACGTTCAAACTGAGGGGCTGCGCGCTTTTGCGAAGTCCCTCTTTTAACGTTCGCGCTCTGGGGTAGTATTCGAATAATAGCTGAATACTTGTATTGCAAGACCTAACCCTAGCCGAGCTTAATGTGTGGGAGTTTGGGTGGGATACTGGATAAATGACCTGCCTCGTATTTCTTTTGCGAGGGCTGTACCGCATAAAGAGCGTAAGCTCTCAATTTTGGGATTGTCAGCACAAAAGGCATGCTGGTAAGTGCCTGTTTACATTTAATGGCGGCGTATTGTTACAAATAAATCGTATAATCTAGGGCTATGCTGAATTTGTTCAGCGCCAAGCCACACTATTTCTACGAGAAGAAAATGCACGATCTTGATGAAGAACTTGATGAAGTTTTACAGTTCCAAGCGCATGTTGGACAGCGTCGTCACGGGCATTTTGATCATGATTCGCATGGAATGACGGGCCCAATGACGAAAGTAAAAAAGCAGCAGTCTACTTCAAACGATATCAAGCGATTGGATGGTGAAAATGGCGTATACGAAGGTTTAACTATTCGGCTTAAACGAATGCCTGTGACTGGTGAAATTCTTAGAGCGTAATCAAAAAAAAATTCCGAAAGACATGGATGAAAGCTCAGATCGAGGGCAAAGAGTATGTTTTACTAGTCACACTCAATTCTGATTTATCGAAGCATACGGTACGAATTTGTCAATCCATGGATGAGGCGCTCAAAAATTGGGCGGCTTCTTCGCGGTCTAGCCCATTGTTTGCACTCAATGGGAGTAGCTTTCCCGATTTGAGCCGACGCGCAGTAACAGAGTTTTGTTTTTTGGGGCCAATCTATCCTGGAGACGTGCCTTATGACATTCCAGCTTTTCTAACCCTTGGCTTGCACAACATTCTTCTTGTTGCGTCAACGGCGAAAGAAAAAAATGCCCTAAAAAAATTCCTAAATAATTTAGAAAACGTGACCCCATGGGAGCAGTGGAGCATTGCAAAAAATGTAATCCAGCCACTATCGGTTAAATATTCACCAGTTTCACATCAAAATTCTGATGAATGTTACGACAATGGTGCAATTAATTTACCCCAGGGACTCACCTCTATGGCGGAAGAGTACCGTACGCTGGTTGCCGCTACCCGTGCAAAGGGTAAAAAATATTTGCCTAGAGTATCAGAAGAAATTGCGATTTTTGATAAAAATTTCCGTGCTCGACTCCAGTCACCTGTGCTATCTGATGTTGTAAAGTCTCAGTGGTTAGTCAACGTTAATGCAGCGTTGTCAAGGTTTTCGTCGCAAACATTTGCAGGCACCTCGCCAATTCTTGGAACAGAATGCCATTTTTGGACTCATTCTTTGCTTGGCATTGGTATGGCTGCACAAGGCCTACTTGCGATACGTCGGCAAGTGCATTCTGTAGCAGCTCAAGCTAATTTTAGAGGTAAGCTCAAACAGCTTGAGCAGCAACCGCCTCATCAAATTAGTCGCCTTGAGACGCTCGAAATTAATAATGAATTCTGGCAAAAACATCACTTAGCAGATGAAATAGAAGGCCTACGGATTAATAGCGCGAATAAGCTTCCAATAATTGTCTGCTTTAGTGGACGGGACGGTTTCAGAAGTACAACGTACACATTTAGCGTGCCACTTGAAG
>JAYUHM010000089.1:0-14782 GCA_043766985.1 Polaromonas sp. | reverse complement strand
GCCATCGCCTAAGGTTGCCTTGGTTCTTGCCATGTGGGGACTCCTTGTGGGGAAGTCTGTATTGTGACGGAAATTACTCTAATAGAACAGTATTGGCTACGCGGCTGTCCTCCGTGTTTGTACCGGCGGTAGAACACCCGCCACCTTGCAAGATCAGGTCGGCGGTGCGCTCAGCGCAGCGGCATAAAGGAGGAGCAGGCGGCCATAGGCCGACACGGGGGACAGCCGCGTAGCTGGGCGCACCGTCGGCCTGATCCCGTACAAAAGTAATTCTGCGCTGAACTGGCGCGGCCTCACTTTATAGCACACGGAGGTGTCAATATTTAAAGCGTTTTAGCCCAATAGCCCAATGAAATATTGCGCTAGCAGCTATCAATAAAATAGTAATTCAAACCGTCAAATACGTCCCTCTTGCACCGCATGGCAAGCAATCTGGATACCAGCGATGCGCTGCAGCACTGGCCGCTCGGTTTTGCAGCGCTCACTCACATGCGGGCAGCGCGGGTTAAAGGCACAGCCTGCGGGCGGGCTCAAAGGGTTGGGCACCTCCCCTTGCACAGGCGTGCGGGCGCGGCCCGTGTCGTGCATTTTGGGGATGGCGTCCAGCAGCATGCGCGTGTAGGGGTGGCGCGGTGCGCTGAACAAGGTGTGCTTGTCGGCCACCTCGACCAAACGGCCCAGGTACATCACGCCCACATGGTCGCTCACATGGCGCACCACGGCCAGGTTGTGGCTGATGAACAGATACGTCAGGCCCTGCTTTCTTTGCAGGTCTTTCATGATGTTCAGCACCTGGGCCTGCACGCTCACGTCCAGTGCGCTGGTAGGCTCGTCGCACACCAAAAACTCTGGCTCGGTGGCCAAGGCCCGGGCAATCGAGATGCGCTGCCTCTGGCCGCCCGAGAACTGGTGCGGGTACTTCACCATGTCCAGCGGGCTCAGGCCCACCGAGGTCAGCAGCTCACCGACCCGGGTTTTGAGCTGGGCCGAGTCGCTGATGATGCCGTGCTCTTTGAGCGGCTCGCCAATAATGTCTTCCACCGTCCAGCGCGGGTTCAGCGAGGCATACGGGTCTTGGAAGATCATCTGGATGCGCTCGCGCAGCTTTTGACCTGCCGGGCTTTTATAGGTGCTGTGGGCGTCCAGGCCGTCAAAGCTAAAGCTGCCGCGCGTGGGCTGGTACAGGCCCACCATCAGGCGGGCCACCGTGCTTTTGCCGCAACCCGACTCGCCTACCAAGGCCAGGGTTTTGCCCTTCTCGATCTCAAAGCTCACGCCATCCACGGCGTGCAGCATGAGCTTGGGTTTGCGCTCAAGCACCCGGGTAAGCAACGGCGGCGAGACGTCGAAGGTCATGGCGATGTCATTGACCTGGATAAAGGCTTTGGGGGACTCAGTCATGCGACAGCCCCCGTGTTGACCAACCAGCAGGCCGCGCGCGTGGCCCCCGCAGGCATCAAGTCTGGACGCTGGGTTTTGCAGCGCTCAAACGCTTGGTCGCAGCGCGGGTTAAAGGCGCAGCCCGTGGGAATGGCGTTCAACCGTGGCATGGTGCCTTCAATCTGGTGCAGGTGCTCACGGTCTACCGTGATATCGGGAATCGCCGCCATCAGGCCAGCGGTGTAGGGGTGGGCCGGGCGGTTGATCACCTCGTGCACCGGGCCAATCTCGACGATGCGGCCAGCGTACATTACGGCCACGCGGTCGCAGGTCTCGGCAATCACACCCATGTCGTGGGTGATCAGCATCACCGCAGCGCCACGCGCTTTGCAGATGTTTTTAAGCAAAGTGATGATCTGCGCCTGGATCGACACGTCCAGCGCGGTGGTGGGCTCGTCGGCCACGATAAGCTGCGGCTCGGCGGCCAAGGCCAGGGCAATCACCACCCGCTGGCGCATACCGCCGGAGAACTGGTGCGGGTAATGGTCAATGCGCTGCTCAGCCGCTGGAATGCCGGTGTCTTTGAGCAGGTCGATGGCGCGCTGGCGCGCCTCGGCAGCGGTAACAGGCAGATGGGTTTGGATGGTCTCAACCAGCTGGCGGCCCACACTGTACAACGGGTTCAGCGAGGTCAGCGGGTCTTGAAAGATGGCGCCAATCTTGCGGCCCCGGATATGGCGCATCTGCTCGTAGGGCAAGTTGTCGATACGCTGGCCTTGCAACACAATCTCGCCACTGGCAATGCGCCCGGGCGGCTCCAGCAGGCCAATGATGGAGGCCCCCGTGAGGGATTTACCCGCGCCAGATTCGCCCACCACACCCAAGATCTCGCCAGGCGCGATGCTGAAGGAGATGTCGTCCAGCGCGCGCAGGGTGCCACGCCGGTTGGGAAACTCGACGACGAGGTTTTTAACTTCTAGCAGTGACATGGTGGTATCGCCTAGCAACTTTCAAGCAACCATCGTGGAACCGGCTTTGCCGGGCCACTGATGGTGCCCCCTTGAGGGGGAGGCGGCCAAAGGCCGCTTCGGGGGTGTTCATCTCAGCCTAGGATTGAGCGCATCGCGCAGCCAGTCGCCCAGCAGGTTCACGCTCAAGGCGATGATGACCAGCATCAGGCCGGGGAAGATGGTGATCCACCATTCGCCGGAGAATAGGTAGTCATTGCCGACACGGATGAGCGTGCCCAGCGACGGCGAGGTGGGCGGTGCGCCGACACCCAAGAAGGACAAAGTGGCCTCGGTGATGATGGCGGTGGCCACCTGGATAGTAGCCAGCACCATCACCGGGCCCAGCACATTGGGCAGCACATGCTTGCGCATGATGCGCACAGGGGCCACGCCCGTCACGCGGGCAGCCTGCACATACTCTTTGTTGCGCTCCACTAAGGTAGATCCGCGCACGGTGCGGGCGTATTGCACCCAGCCTGTAAGCGAGATAGAAATAATCAACACCCCAAAGGCCACCGAGTCTTGGGCCTGAGGAAACAGCGCGCGCCCTACCCCGGCAATCAGCAGTGCCACCAAAATGGGTGGAAAGCTGAGCATCACGTCGCACAGGCGCATCAGCAGGCCGTCTACCCAGCCGCCCAAGAAGCCGGCCATCAGGCCAAAGCCCACGCCCACCACCACCGAGATCAGCACCGAGGCAAAGCCCACAGCCAAGGAGATGCGGGCGCCGTACATGAGGGTGGACAAAATGTCGCGGCCCTGGTCGTCGGTGCCCAGCAGGTATTTGCGCGTGCCGCCGCCCATGTCGGCCTGCACCGCGTGGTCTTGCAGCGAGGGCGCTAGGCGGGCATGGTCGAGGATGAGGGTGGTTAAGTCAAACGGTGCGTGCGGTGCCACCAGCTCGGCAAACATCGCGCAGAACAGGCAGATAAAAGCCACAGCCGCCGCCGCCATCGCCATGGGCGAGGTGCGAAAGCTGTGGCCTACGTCGCTGTCTAGCCAGCGGGCCAGGAGCTTCATGCTTACTTGGCTACCGAGATGTATTTAAAGTCCATGATGTTGTCGGCTTTTTGCACCAACTTAACCCGGTTGTTCACGCCCCAGGCCAGCGCCTGCTGGTGCAGCGGCAGGTGGCCGATCTCGTCCTGGTGAATCTGGAAGGCTTCTTTGATCATCGCGTCGCGCTTGGTCTTATCGGTTTCGGACTGAACTTTAACCGTCAACTCGTCCATCTTGGGACTGCAGAAAGAACCCAAATTGAATTGTCCAGCGCCCGAGTCTGCGGGGCAACGCGTAATAGCGTTGAGCACGTTGTGTGCGTCATAGGTAGCGGATGTCCAACCGAGCAGATAAAAGCTGGTGTCGCGGCGCAAAATCTTGGGGAAGTAGGTGCCTTTGGTTTCCGCCTGCAGGTTGATTTTGACATTGATGCGCGACAGATTGGCCGCTACAGCTTGGCAGATTTCGCTGTCGTTCACATAGCGGTCGTTGGGGCAGTTCATCGTCAGGTCAAAACCTGCACCGTAGCCTGCGTCGGCCATAAGCTTTTTGGCGGCTTCCACATCGTAAGGCAGGCGCTTGTTTTGCTCTGCAGCAAAACCGTTGATACCTGGGCCAATCATCAGCGCTGCAGGGGCCGACGCACCGCGCATCACCGTGCGCTTGATGCCTTCAATATCAATCGCTTGGTAGAAAGCCTGGCGCACCCGCTTGTCTTTGAACGGGTTTTTACCTTTCACGCTAGAGAACAACAGCTCGTCGCGCTTTTGGTCCATGCCCAGGAAAATGGTGCGCAGCTCTGGGCCTTGCATCACTTTGGCTTTGCCTGCGCCGTTAATACGGGCTACGTCTTGCAGTGGCACGGGCTCCATCACATCTACCTCGCCGCTTAGCAAAGCCGCTACGCGGGTAGCGTCGTTGCTGATCGGGGTATAGATAATTTCTGCAAGATTGCTCTCAATCTGGCCCCAATAGTTGGGGTTGCGCTGAAAGGTGGTTTTTACCGCGGGCTGGCGCTCGCGCAAGCGGAACGGGCCGGTACCGTTGGCTTTGAACGAGGCCGCGTTTTCAATACCTTTGCGCCGGTCTACCGGCTTGGTGGCTTGGTTAGCCTCGGCCCACTTTTTGCTCATGATCATCACGCCGGCAAACACCTCTGGCAAGATAGGGAACGGCGTTTTGGTTTCAAACTCTACCGTGTGCTCACCTACCTTGCGCACTTCTTTCAGCTCATTGGTGTAGCTCTTCATGTCCGAGCCGTCCCCTGCGGCGCGCGCAAAGCTAAAGGTTACGTCGTCCGCGGTAAACGGTGTGCCATCATGAAACTTCACGTTTTTGCGCAGCTCGAAAGTCCACACCGTGGGCGACGTTTGCTTCCAGCTGGTGGCCAGCAAGGGAATCAACTCCAAGTTTTTACCACGCCCGGTCAGGGCTTCATACATATTGCCGGTCACGCTGATTTGCAATGACTCGTTCAGCGAATGCGGGTCCATCGACAGTGCATCGCCCTGGTTACCAATCCGCAAGGTTTGCGCTCCAGCTACCGAAATAATAGCAGCTTGTGCTATCAGGGTAACGGCTTTAGCCATTTTTAGTTTAAAAAACATCGATTTGCTCCTATGAATAACTACCATTTACCAAACTATTACGTACTCACACCAAGGGCATGGACTGCTCTACCAAGCCCGCAAACAGTGCCGCCCCCAAAGGCAGCACCTCGTCGTTAAAGTCATACCGGCTGTTGTGCAAAAAGCAGCCCGGCTGACCCGCGCCGTCGCCCTGCCCCAGGCGCAGGTAGGCGCCAGGCTTGACCTGCAGCATGAACGAGAAATCTTCCGCGCCCATGCTGGGGTCCATATCGCGTTTAACCTGGCTCTCGCCCACAATCGAAGCCGCCACATCGCCCGCAAACTGCGCTTCTTTAGCGGTGTTGATGGTGGCCGGGTAGATGCGCTCGTAGTGCACGCTGGCGGTGGCGCCAAAGCCATGCGCAATGGCGGTGCACAGCTCATGCAGGCGCCGCTCTATCAAGGTTTGCGTGATGGCGCTGAAGGTGCGCACCGTGCCCACCAGCGTAGCCTCACCGGGTATCACGCTCATGGCCTGCAGGTCGCCCGCCTGCATGGCGCACAGGCTGATGACGGCCGAGTCAATCGGCTTGACGTTGCGCGAGACAATGCTTTGCACTGCGGTGATGATGTGCCCTGCCACCAGCACCGGGTCAATCGTCATGTAGGCATGCGCGCCGTGGCCACCCTTGCCGGTGATGGTGATGGTGATGCGGTCTGCAGCGGCCATCATCGGGCCGGGGTTAATGCCCACCATGCCGGGCTGCATGGCAGGCCAGTTGTGCATGGCGTAGGCCGCTTCTACCGGGAAGCGTTCAAACAAACCGTCTTCAATCATCACCTGCGCGCCGCCGTAGCCCTCTTCGCCAGGCTGGAATATCAACACCGCCGTGCCGTCAAAATTGCGCGTCTCGGCCAGGTAGCGGGCCGCGCCTACCAGCATGGTGGTGTGCCCGTCGTGCCCGCAGCCGTGCATACGGCCCTGCGCGGTGGACTTCCAGCCAAACTCGTTGTGCTCGGTCATGGGCAGCGCGTCCATGTCGGCGCGCAGGCCAATCATGCGTTTGCTGTTGTTTTTGCCTTTGCCGTGCACTACGCCTACAAGACCAGTTTTGCCAATGCCCGTGTGCACCTCGTCTACACCGCACAGCTCCAGCGCCTGCTTGACGCGGCCTGCGGTGTACACCTCTTCAAAGCCCAGCTCGGGGTGGGCATGCAGGTCACGGCGAAAGGCGGTGAGCTCGGGGTGGAAGGTGCTGATCTGCGCAAACGCGCGGCCACCAGCATGCAAAGACGGTTTTTTAAGGGGAGCAAGCATCAGTGGCCTCCAGCCGTGCTCACGCGCAGGCGCGGGTCGACGGCAAAATACAGTAAATCTACCACCAGGTTGATGGCGACAAAAATCAATGCTATCAGGCACAGGTAGGCGGCCATCACGGGTATGTCTGCAAACGTTACGGCCTGGATAAACAGCAGGCCCATACCGGGCCACTGGAACACGCTTTCGGTGATGATGGCAAAGGCAATCAAGGCGCCCAGTTGCAAGCCAGTGATGGTAATCACCGGCACCAGCGTGTTTTTAAGCGCGTGGCCAAAGTGGATGGCGTGGTTGGTCAGGCCCCGCGCGCGTGCAAACTTGATGTAGTCGGTGCGCAGCACCTCCAGCATTTCAGCGCGCACCAAGCGCATGATGAGCGTGAGCTGAAAAATAGCCAGCGTCACGGCGGGCAGCACAATGTGCCTCCACCCGTCGGCGCTAAGCAAGCCAGAGCTCCACCAGCCCAGTTGCACCACATCGCCCCGGCCAAAACTGGGGAACCAGCCTAGCCCCACCGCAAAAACCAAAATCAGCATAATGCCGATCAAAAAGGTGGGCAAAGATACCCCCAAGAGCGAGAAAGTCATAAACACCTGGCTTGTAAGCGTACCGCGCTTAAGCGCGGCGTACACGCCCATGGGAATGCCCAGCGCCAAGGCCAGCACGGCGGCTACCAAAGCCAGCTCTAGCGTGGCTGGCAGGCGCTCACCTATCAGGCGCGACACCTTGGCGCCTTGGCGCAGGCTCAGGCCAAACTCGCCCTGCACGGCATTGCCCAGAAAATTCCAAAACTGCACCACGAACGATTTGTCCAGCCCCAAGTCGGCCCGCAGCTCGCGTATTTGCTGCGGCGTAGCGTCTTGCCCCAGCAGGCCCACCACCGGGTCGCCCACGTACTGGAACAGCATAAAAGCAATAAACGCCACCGTCACCATCACGAGTACGGCTTGTAGCAGGCGTTGAACAATGAATGCAAACATAAAGGCGAATTTATTTAACCTGATGCTAGCAGAGCAAAATGCGCGCCACCACCGGGGTTTCCTTGAGTAGGTTGAAAATAAAAAGGAAATAAAAAAAGCCGCTTGGGTTTCCCCAGGCGGCTTTTGCGTTTGTTAATTCAAAGCTGGCTTACACCAGCATTAAATTAGAACGTGTGGCGCAGGCCAACGTTCAAAGCGCTTTCTTTGGAAGTTGTACCAGTAGCAATAATAGCCGTGGTCAAAGCACCAACAACGCCGTTTGCAACAGCGGACTCGCCTTTGTTGTAACCGTAGTTAGCTTCGAGCAAGGTGCGCTTGGACAAAGCGTACTGTGCGCCGATTTGGAATGCCTTGGTAGTGCCTTCGGTTGCGCCCGTGCCTGACAAAGCGCCAGCAGTCAGCGAGGTGGATGAACCGGTCTTCTTGTTTTTACCATAGCTGGCCATCAAGGTGGTCGCGCCAATCGGAGCCTTCAGACCCAAAGACCATGCTTTATCCACGGTGGAGGCGTTGGTTGAACCAGCGCCAAAACCAATGGTGGAAGCAGAAGTGTCAGCAGTTTGCTTGGTGTAGTTGAAGAATGGCTGAACCACGCCCAAGTTGTACGACGCACCCAGAGTGAATGCCTTTGTAGGTGTGCTACCGGCAGTAGCAGAACCTGCAAGTCCGGGCAAACCATTGCTGGTGGAGCTAACAGCTTCAACCTTGTTGTAGCCAGCGCCTAGGTACAGAGGACCATTAGCGTATTCAGCCGACAGGTCGAGACCCATCTTGTTTTTGCTGGTGATGGTGCTGATAATGCCAGCAGCGTTGGTCGTAGTAGCGGCAGAATTGCCTTCAGGAGCGCGCAAAGACACAGTGCCGGAGAAACCAGCGATGTTAGGCGTCAAGTACTTGATAGCGTTAGCGAAACGCACGCCACCCATCAGAGGTGCAGTGCCAGCACCGGTCTCATACAGGCCGGATGCTGAGCCAGCAACCCAGCTGTTGGCTTGCACGCCGAACGAACCCAATACCTGACGGCCCAAACGGACTTCGCCGAAGCCGCCCGAAGCGCCTACCCAAGCGTTACGACCAAAGGTGTTGCCACCGGAGTTACCGGAACCGCCAACCGCACAGGAGCTGGTCTCGCTGGTGGTGCAGCCGTCGTCAAGACGCAGGCCCATTTCCATCTGGAAGTTGGCTTTCATGCCAGCACCGAGGTCTTCGGTACCGCGCCAGCCCAAACGTGAAGTACCCACGCCTTGGTTGTTGCCGTCTTGAACGCGGAAAGCTGACTTGTTAACTGTCGACACGTTAGCGAGCGTAGGCACTGGAGCTGCTAGTGCTGCGCCAGTAGCATTCAAAACCGTCACAGTGGCGGTAGCTACGTCTGTGGTTTTCTTGTAGGCCATGTCGACAGTTGCTTCTGCAACGCCGTACAAGGTTACTGAGGATTGTGCAAATGCACCGGTTGCGGCCAAAGCAGCCAATGCAACTAGAGTCTTTTTCATTGAGTTTTCTCCAAGGTTAAACATAGGGCTCCGGATCGACTTGATGCCTGGCAGTTACCTGCAAAGCACCTCGCCGGAGTCCCGGGCCAACCTCCGTTTCGGGAAGTTAGGTGTATTGAACCAGAGCCAAGGGAGGGGTGCAAAGGAAAAACCCCGAAATGACACTAAAAACGCTGAATTTGTTGCCCCTTTGCAACAAGCCAGGGCCCGTTTTTGTCTTTAGGCCCTTTGCGGGCATTGCACCGGGGGCTGGCCTGGGTACGCCCGCATGGCGATAATCTGGCTATGGATGCCTTTGTAACCGCCCTCGATACCGCCCTGCGCACTTTGTTTGCCAAGCCGCATGCTGCGCGGCCCTTGCCCTTAGCGCCAGCCACCTTTACCCCGCAGGGGCTAGAAGACCGGCTGCCCCCGGCCGAGCGCCTGGCCGCTGGGCGCCTGATGCGGGTGAACCATGTGGGCGAGGTGTGCGCGCAGGCCCTGTACTCGGCCCAGGCCTTGGCTACCGACAACGCCGCCCTGCGCAGCCAGTTTGCCAAAGCGGCGGCCGAGGAGACCGACCACCTGGCCTGGACGGCCGAGCGCCTGGACGCCTTGGGCGCGCGGCCGTCGCTGCTGAACCCGCTGTGGTACGCCGGGGCCTTTGGCTTAGGGCTGGTGGCAGGCAAGCTGGGCGACAAGCTGAGCCTGGCGTTTTTGGTAGAAACCGAGCGGCAGGTAGAAGCGCACTTGCACAGCCACCTGACGCGCCTGCCCGCCGCTGACCATGCCTCACGCGCCGTAGTGGCGCAAATGCAGCGTGACGAAGCCCAGCACGCGCTGGAGGCCCAGCACGCTGGCGCGGCCGAGCTGCCCGCGCCGGTCAAAGCGCTGATGGCCGCGGCCGCCAAGGTGATGACCACGGTGGCGCACCGTATCTAAGCTGGGCACAGTATTTGCTACAAATAACATAGCTGCTTGTGCTATGTTCTATTGGGCTGAAGGCCTTAAAGCCTTATTAATCCAGCCTTCTACACCTCGATCAACTCAAACCCCGTGGTGATCTCGGCCGTCTTACCCAGCATGATGGTGGCCGAGCAGTATTTGTCGTGGCTCATGGCGATGGCCCGCTCTACCGCTACGGCGGGAATGCCTTTGCCGGTGATGGTGAAGTGCATATGGATTTTGGTGAACACTTTGGGGTCGACCTCGGCGCGCTCGGTGGTGAGCTTGACACTGCAGCCCTGCACGGCGTGGCGGCCGCGCTTGAGGATCAGCACCACGTCGTAGGCGGTGCAGCCACCGGCACCGGCCAGCACGGTCTCCATGGGGCGCGGGGCCAGGTTGGCGCCGCCGTTTTCGGGTTTGGCGGCGTCGGGCGCGCCGTCCATCATGATGGTGTGGCCGCTACCGGTCTCGGCCACAAAGCCCATGGCGGAGCGGCCAATACCGTGTTGGTGGGCGCCGCCTGTCCAGCTGACTGTGCATTCCATGGGGTTTAAACCTTTATCAATGTTGCTTATGGGTGGTAAATTTTGCTGCTTTCCGAGAACAAAAGTACAAAATTCTGTAAATTTTGTCGCGCTGCAGCATGAGACCGATATACTGGCTTTATTGTGCAGCAAGTTAGCACACACCGTTGTCTCCTCCACCCTCCTTAGACGGTGGATTTCTAGCCCCGAGTTGCAAGACTTGGGGCTTTTTTTTGGCTTGCGTGGCTTGCTTGGCTCTTGGCTTTGTTGGTTTGTACGCCCTGGCGCTTGGTGTGTACGGCTACGCGGCTGTCCCCCGTGTCGGCTTATGGCCGACGACTCCTCCTTTATGCCGCTACGCCGTACACACCAAGCGCCAGGGCGGGCAGCGGTGTGAGCATGCGGCGGTGCAAGACACGCCGTGCCGGAAAGATGGTGTCTGCGCTGGCAGTGGAACACCCGCCACGCTAAAAGAGCAGGTCTGTAGCAATGGCGCACCCACCACGCTGGCAAGATCAGGCCGGCGGTGCACTTAGCGCAGCGGCATCAAGGGGGAGTCGTCGGCCATAGGCCGACACGGAGGACAGCCGCGGAGCTAAGTGCGCCGTCGGCCTGATCCCGTACAACACTGATCCCATGCATAACCAGCCAAGCTCTCACCCGCGGGTATCTACAATCGCCCCATGACCATCAAGCACCTCAAGCCCGCCGACTACCTGACCAAAATTCTTAACGCGCGGGTGTATGACGTGGCGATTGAGTCGGATTTGACGCATGCCAAGCAACTCAGCCGCCGCCTGCACAACACCGTGCTGCTCAAGCGCGAAGACCAGCAGCCGGTGTTCAGCTTCAAGCTGCGCGGGGCCTACAACAAGATGGCCCACCTGAGCCCTGAGCAGCTGCAAAAAGGCGTGATTTGCGCATCGGCGGGCAACCATGCCCAAGGCGTGGCGCTGGGGGCGCAAAAGCTGGGCACCAAGGCCACCATCGTCATGCCGGTGACCACGCCGCAGCTGAAAGTGGATGCGGTTAAAAACCTGGGCGGCCACGTGGTACTGCATGGCGACAGCTATTCAGACGCTTATGGCCTGGCGCTGGAGATACAAAAGAAGCAGGGGCTCACTTTTATTCACCCGTTTGACGACCCGGAGGTGATTGCTGGGCAAGGCACGATTGCCATGGAAATACTGCGCCAGCACCAAGGGCGCCTCGACGCGGTGTTTTTGGCCATTGGCGGCGGCGGGCTGGTGAGCGGCGTGGCCAACTACATCAAGGCGGTGCGGCCCGAGATCAAAATCATCGGCGTGCAGATGAACGACTCTAACGCCATGATGCAATCGGTGGCGGCCAAAAAGCGCGTGACTTTGCAGGACGTGGGCCTGTTTGCCGACGGCACCGCCGTGAAGCTGGTGGGCGAGGAGACCTTTCGCATCGCGCGCAACCTGGTGGACGAGTTTATGGAGGTGGACACCGACGCGGTGTGCGCGGCCATCAAAGACGTGTTTCAAGACACGCGCAGCATTGTGGAGCCCTCGGGCGCCATGGCGGTGGCGGCTATCAAACAGTACGTAGCCAAGAACAAAACCAAGGGTGAAACCTACGCCGCCGTGCTGTGCGGCGCCAACATGAACTTTGACCGCCTGCGCTTTGTGGCCGAGCGCGCCGAGGTGGGCGAAGAGCGCGAGGCCCTGTTTGCCGTGACAGTGCCCGAAGAGCGCGGCAGCTTTAAGCGCTTTTGCGAAACCATTGGCAGCCTGCCGCATTTTGGCAACCCCGGCGGCGCGCGCAACGTGACCGAATTTAACTACCGCATTAGCGGCGCCGAACAAGCCCACGTGTTTGTGGGCCTGACCACCGGGAGCAAAGGCGAGAGCGTGAAAATTGCCGCGCATTTGACCAAAAAAGGCTTCGCCACGCTGGATTTAACCCACGACGACCTGGCCAAAGAGCACCTGCGCCACATGGTGGGCGGTGCCAGCGCGCTAGCTAATGAGGAGCGCTTGCTGCGCTTTGTGTTCCCCGAGCGGCCGGGCGCGCTGATGAAGTTTTTGTCGGCCATGCGGCCGGGCTGGAACATCAGCCTGTTCCACTACCGCAACCAGGGCGCCGACTATGGCCGCATTTTGGTGGGCATTCAGGTGCCCAAGGCCGACGACAAGGTGTTTGGCGCGTTCTTAAGCGGCCTGGGCTACCCATTTGTAGAAGAAACCCACAACCCTGTGTACCAACTGTTTTTAAAGGCCTGATGTATGCACTTTACGCCCCCCGCTATTGAATCTTTGACCGTGGCCCCGGACGACGTCAAGTTTGCCCAAAAACTGCAGCTAAAGATTGACCAAAAAACCAAACCGCTGGGCGCGCTGGGCCAGCTGGAAACGCTGGCGCACCGCTTGGGCCGCATCCAAAAAAAGGACGTCATCACCTTTACCTCGCCGCAAATGCTGGTATTTGCGGCCGACCACGGCATTACCGCCGAAGGCGTGTCGGCCTTTCCGCAGGCGGTAACGCTGCAAATGGTGGCCAACATGCTGGCCGGTGGCGCAGCGGTGAACGTGTTTGCCCGCCAGCATGCCTTTGCCGTCACGGTGGTGGACGCCGGCGTAGCGGGCGAGCTGCCCAGCCACCCGCAGTTGCAAAAACGCAAAATCGCCATGGGCACCGCTAACGCCTGCGAGGCGGCGGCCATGTCGGCCCAGCAAGGCGTAGACGCGGTGAACGCCGGTATGGAGGTGGTGCGCGGCTTGCCGGGCAATGTGCTGGCGCTGGGCGAGATGGGCATTGGCAATACGTCGAGCGCGGCGCTGATTTTCTCGCTGCTAGCGCAGGTGCCCATCGACGAAGCCGCCGGGCGCGGCACGGGCGTGGACGATGCGCAAATGCAAACTAAACTGGCGGCCCTGCGCAAAGCCCTGGCGCGCCATGCCGATGCCAAAACGCCCATGGACGTGCTGTGCGCCGTGGGCGGCTTTGAGATTGCCATGATGGTGGGCGCCATGCTGCAGGCGGCCAGCGAGCGGCGGGTGGTGCTGGTAGACGGCTTTATTGCCAGCACCGCGGCCCTGCTGGTCAGCACCATGGCCCCGCACGCGCTGGACTACATGGTGTTTTGCCACGTAGGCGCCGAGCACGGCCATCGCGCCCTGCTAGCCCGCATGGGCGCCCGGCCGCTGTTGTCGCTGGGTCTGCGTTTGGGCGAGGGCACCGGCGCGCTACTGGCTTGGCCGCTGGTGATGTCGGCGGCTAAGTTTGTCAATGAGATGGCTAGTTTTGCTTCTGCGGGGGTGGATGAGCGGGGGGCTTAGGGGGTTTGCTTTCCTTGCTTTTGTAGATTGCTTCGGGGGTTTTAAGATTGCGCGGCTGGCTTTTGTGCGTTGCGGCGACTGAACGGGATTGCGCTGTCAAAAATTTACGAAATCACGCGACCAGATTTTGTAGTACGCACCCGTCCCCGCCGCGCCTTTCTCCAATTTTTGCATCCCAACCCCATTCAATCACCGCTTGCTGGGTTTTGTAGCGTGCTGTTTCGTGCCACGGCGTCGCGCTTTTTTTGCTGATTTTTACTATCGAAAACGTAGCTGCTCGTGCTATATTCTATTGGGCTAACGGCCAATTTCACTCTCAATTCAGCAGTTTTTAAAGCTTGGCTCACACACATACCCTCACGCTACACGCAACCCCGTTGGGCTAAACGCCTAGCGCCTTTCGCAGCACCTAAGCTATAGTGCTGATACCAAACAACTACGCCCATTTGGTCATAAATTTAAGATGACTGAACTTGCGAGTTACCGGGTTTTGCAGAATTTTTATACCTGTATAAATAACTAGCGTACCCGCTTGAAACCTATACCAGAAGCCACCTACAGGAGTATTTGATGTCGAGATTAGATTGCAACAGCATTTGTAGACCGCAGGTATTGCGGTCTACATTCGTTAGGCCCCACGAGCCACCTTCTCGAACATGAGCGCCAGTCCTTCACAACCCGACGCCTCTCAGCGACGGCGCACCCTTGCGCGTTCGATTTGGTTCACCGTTCCTGCCACCTACGTCATTATCGCTGCGGCCTACGCAGCTACTTCACCCTTCCCGAATCTCGACGGAGCATCCGAGCGCCTCGTCTTCGCTGTACGGTGGCTTGTCGTCGCCTTCCTTCCCTACGCCGCGGTTTGCCTTGTCATACTGCACCGGAGGTACTACGAAGGTGCACACAACCCGCTGCTGGGCATCGAGAGCGAACGCCTGGCGATTCACTGCCGCACAATGCAGAACACGCTGGAACAACTTGTCTGGTTCACGTTGTGTCTCTTGCCGCTTGCCACACACCTCTCGTCCACTCAGGTCCGTCTGGTTCCAATCCTGTGTGTCTTCTTCGCTTGCGCAAGGCTGCTGTACTGGTGGGGCTACCTCCGAAACTCCACGCTCGGAAGAGCTCCAGGGGTGCAGTTCACGTTCACTCTTAACGCCAGCCTGCTCGTAGCGGTCATGGGCCTCTTCATAGGAAGGCACAGCTCGTGAGGGTGAAAGTGGGGCCTAACTCGGCGTTCAACCGGACCGCCAACGGCGTGGCGCCCTGGCCGCGAGGCGC
>JAYUHM010000088.1:0-34932 GCA_043766985.1 Polaromonas sp. | reverse complement strand
CAGGTCGTTCAGGTCGCGGTACAAAAAACGGTACTGCCAGATCAGCTCGAACAGGGAATGCATGAAGAACCAGGCGTCTTCCACGTCACGCACACCGTCGCTGGCGTTGAGCAGCTCGTTCAGGGCCCGCTCAAAGCGGTCAAACAGCGAGTTGATCAGCTCATCCTTGGCCGGGTAGTGGTAATACAGGTTGCCCGGACTGATGTTCATTTCGGCCGAGATCAATGTCGTGGAAACATTGGGTTCACCAAAGCGGTTGAACAACTCGAGCGTGACTTCGAGAATGCGCTCGGCAGTGCGGCGGGGCGCTTTTTTTACCATGGTTGTCAGCCGGCCGCGGCAGGGCCGGCGGCCAGGTGCCCCAGGTCGTCCATCACTTCCTGCAATGAAGCGATGGCGCGGCCCAGGCGGCCAGGCGCCCCGGCCACGGCGCAGAGATGGGCCTTGGGGTCGTCGAGCGCCGCATGGTTCAGGTGTATGCCATGGCGCGCGAGTTTCTCCGACAGCGTGCTCTTGCGCGAGCGCAGCATCCGGCGCGTTTGCTGGTAGGCGTGTTCGGCCAGATGGCGGCGTTGCGCGTAGCCAAAAGTGTTGGCCAGGTACATCGCGGGGTCGCGGTGGTCGGGCTCGATCAGCACGATGTCGGTATGCGGGTAAACCCGCTCGTAATGTTTCATGCCCAGCTCCATGCGCGAGTGGATCATGGAGCGAAATGTCTGGCTCAGCACGGCTGGCAGGCCGCCTTCCACGATGCCCGGTATCGCACGCTGCGCCGTCGGCAAACCGCCTTGCATGACCTTGGGTGAGCGGCGTGCCGTGGTATCAAAGGGAACCAGCGGGTTCAGGCACAGCATCAGGTCCACGCCCTGGTCCAGCGCCACCGAGGCATGCATGGTTTTCTTCAGGGCGCCGTCCACGTAATACCGGTCCTCGATTTCGACCGGCGGGAACAGGCCGGGCAAGGCCGAGCTGGCCTGCACCGCCTGCGAGATCGGTATGTGGTCCCAGCCCGGGCGCCCAAAGGGTGCTGCTTCCCCGGTATCGAGGTTGGTGGCCACCAGGGTCAACTGGGTCTTCAACTGGCGAAAGTCGTTGGTGAACCCGTTCTGTGCAAAAAGCCGCGACAGTTGCGCGTGTACTTTCTGGTTCGAGAATACCCCGGTAGGCAGCGCGGTGCCCAGCCGCTCAAGCACCTGCGTCAGCGGCTTGCGCCCAAGCGTAATGCCCCACAGGGCGCCGGCCAGCAGCCCCGGCAGCATGACGGAGCGACGCGCGAACTCCCCATACGCCGGCACCATCAACCACGCCGGATCAAAAGCTTGCGGGCTGCCGGGGTCGTTCTCGATAAACGAGGCGCACAAGGCACGCGGGGTCATCCCGTTGGCCAGACCGGCGGCTATGAAGCCGCCCGCTGATACGCCCACATAGTGCTGCAGCCGGTTGAAATCCAGCCCGCTCAACGACTCTTGAAGCGCACACAACGCACCAATTTCGTAGATCGCCCCCATGGGGCCGCCGCCCGCCAGAGCCAATGCAATACGCGGTGGGGAGGCGCTGCCTGATTTGCGGTTCATGGTGCAAAGTGTATGTTGGCAATTGCTTCACAATTGTTGCGTTGCAGCAAGGTTTTCCGTCTCTTCGGTGCAGGTACTTGTGGGGCATCAAAAAAGGCGCCGCAGCGCCCTTTTTTTGTTCCTGCCTGTGCATGGCCGATCAGGCGCTCTTTGGCGCCGCCTTGCGTTTCGCGGCCGGCTTGGCAACGGCTTTTGCCACCGGTTTGCCGGCAGGTTTGGCACCTGATTGCGCGGCACGTTTCGGAGCCGCTGCTTTGGCCGGCGCAGCAGGGGTGGGTGAAAGCTTTTGCACGCTCTTGTTCAGCTCGTCAATGCGGGCAATCAAGGCGTTGATGTCTTTCGCCGAGGGCACGCCAAGCTTGTTCAGTGCCTTGGCCACGCGCTCTTCAAAAATGTTTTCCAGTTTGTCCCAATGGCCCGAGGCCTTGGACGATATGTCGGTGGCCATATTGGTCATCTTGCTGGTGGCTTCGGAGATTTTCTCTTCGGCGGCGGCCTGGGTCTTGCGTTGCAGGCTGGTACCCTCCTTGACCAGCGCCTCGAAGGCCCGTGTGCCTTCGGCCTGCGCCTTGGCAAAGGCGCCCAGGCCGGCCTGCCAGATTTGCTGCGCCGAGTCCTTGACGGAGCCGCTCATCGGCGCGGCGGTGGCTTTGGGTGGGTCGGATTTATGCAGCTTGGTGACCATGGGATGCTCCTTGGAGGTAAGTAGGTTTGCGCACTGGCACATCAATTGCCGCCCGTTGCGTGGGCGGTATCGTACGGACCAATCGCCACACCGCATAGGTTAGCACCCCTAAGCCTGTCTTCCATGCACCAATCGCGGGTTATTGCTGAATGGACGGCCGGTGGTTTTCGGCAAGAATGTGTGGCGCGCACCTGCGGCACCCCTAACTGGAGATTTCTCATGCAGTATTTCGTGACCGGCGCAACCGGATTCATTGGCAAACGGCTGGTCAAAAAATTGCTGGAGCGCAAGGGCTCGGTGGTGCATTTTCTGATTCGCAAGGAAAGCGAGAACAAGGTCGCCGGCCTGCGCGAGTTCTGGGGCGTCGGCCCCGCGCGTGCCGTGGCGGTGCATGGCGACCTCACGAGCAAGAAACTGGGTTTGTCCGGCGAAGCGATCAAAGGCCTCAAGGGCAAGATCGACCACTTCCACCACCTGGCTGCCGTGTATGACCTGGGCGCCGACGAAGAGAGCCAGATCGCCGTCAACATCGAAGGCACGCGCAACACCGTGGAGCTGGCCCGTGCCATCGACGCGGGCCACTTTCACCACGTGAGCTCGATTGCCGCGGCCGGCCTGTACGAAGGTGTGTTCAGGGAGGACATGTTCGATGAAGCGGAGAACTACGAACACCCGTATTTCATGACCAAACACGAGAGCGAAAAGATCGTGCGCACCGAATGCAAAGTGCCGTGGTCGGTGTACCGGCCGGCCATGGTGGTGGGCGACAGCACCACCGGCGAGATGGACAAGATCGACGGGCCGTACTACTTTTTCAAGCTGATCCAGCGCATGCGCCAGTTGCTGCCGCCCTGGATGCCGTCGATGGGCCTGGAGGGTGGGCGCATCAACATCGTGCCGGTGGACTTTGTGGTCAAGGCGCTTGACCACATCTCGCACAGCAAGATGGATCTGGGCGGCAAGTGCTTCCACCTCGTCGACCCAGAGGGTTACCGGGTGGGCGACGTGCTCGATATGTTTGCCAAGGCCGCCCACGCGCCCAAGATGAATGTCTTCATCAATGCCGCGCTGCTGGGCTTCATCCCCAAGAGCGTCAAGAAGGGCCTGATGGCGCTGGCGCCGGTGCGCCGGGTCTACCACGCGGTGATGAAGGACCTGGGCGTGCCCGAGGACATGTTCACCTTCATCAACTACCCGACCCGTTTTGACTGCCGCGAGACCACGTCGGCGCTCAAGGGCAGCGGCATCGCCTGCCCCAATTTGAACGACTACGCCTGGCGACTCTGGGACTACTGGGAGCGCCACCTCGACCCCGACCTGTTTATTGACCGCTCGCTCAAAGGCACGGTGCAGGGCAAGGTGGTGCTGATCACTGGCGGCTCGTCGGGCATTGGCCTGGCCAGCGCGCACAAGTTTGCCGAGGCGGGGGCCGTCACCATCATCTGCGGGCGTGACCAGGACAAGCTGGACGAAGCACAAAAAGAAGCCAAGGCCAAAGGCTACAGCTTTGTTTGCTACGCGGCTGACATTGCCGACATGCAAGACTGCGACCGCTTCGTCAAAGTGCTGCTGGAGAACCACGGCGGGGTGGACTTTTTGATCAACAACGCGGGCCGCTCTATCCGCCGCGCGATAGAAAACAGCTACGACCGCTTCCACGACTACGAGCGCACCATGCAGCTGAACTACTTTGGCTGTATCCGTATCACCATGGGCTTGCTGCCCACCATGACGGCTAAAAAGAAGGGCCATATTGTCAACATCAGCTCCATTGGTGTGCTAACCAACGCGCCGCGCTTCTCGGCCTACGTGGCCTCCAAAGCGGCGCTGGACGCCTGGACGCGCTGCGCCAGCAGCGAATACTCGGACCAAGGCATTAGCTTTACCACCATCAACATGCCGCTGGTGCGCACGCCAATGATTGCGCCGACCAATATTTACAAAAACGTGCCCACGCTCAGCCCCGAGGAAGCCGCTGACATGGTGGCGCAGGCCTGCATATCCAAAACCGTGCGCATTGCCACGCGCTTGGGCATCACGGGCCAGGTGTTGCACGCGCTGTTCCCGCGTATCATGCAGATCGTGATGAACACCTCGTTTCGCATGTTCCCCGACTCGTCTGCTGCCAATGGCGACAAATCGGCCAAGCCGCAGCTCAGTGCTGAGGCGATGGCGATGCAGCAAATGATGCGCGGTATCCACTTTTAAAGGTTAACTAATAATGACGTTATTTCGCACTGCGCTGGTCAGCGCCATCTTTGCTTTGGCTGGTGCGGTTGCGCTGCCCGGCGCCGCCCAAGCGGCTAGTTTTTCGGCATCGGACTTTGCAATAAATATCAGCGCCAAGAGCGATACAGGCACCAAGAAGCCCCGCAAAGCGCGCGCCAGCAAAAAATCCAAAGGTGGCAACATCAGCTTTAACGATGGCTCGGCCGAAAGCCGCTCGGAGCGCGACCGGCGCCTGACGCGCGAATGCAAAGGCCGCACCAACGCAGGTGTGTGCGAGGGCTACACGCGCTAGTTTGTCGCGCCGTCAGGCCAACCGGCAAAATCGACCGGTTACCACAATAACGCGACATTTGTCGCGTTATTTGACTGGTATTGTTTTCAATCTTGCTATTTGTATAGTTATTTCGTTATATTCGAAAGTAACTGCCCATTAGTACGTTATTGAGACAATTTCCATGAAAAAAATTGCTGTCGTATTGGTATCTACCGCTGTGATGTTGTGCCAGTCGCCTGCCACGGCGCAACAAGCCACTATCAAGATTGGGGCCATCTTCCCACTCACCGGAGGCTCGTCCGATATGGGCACCAGTGCCCGCATGGGCGCACAGGTGGCGGTTGATCAGATCAACCAGGAGATGGGTGGCCTGCTGGGCCGTAAGGTGCAACTGGTGGTGCGCGACGACGCAGCCAACCCAGACACCGGCCTAAAGCATGCGCAGGACCTGGTGCTGACAGAAAAAGTGACTGCCACGGTAGGCTTTTGCAATTCGGGCGTGGCCATGAAGGCGCTGGACGTGTTCCAGAACAACCAACATCCGTTGCTGGTCACCTGTGCAACGGGCTCTGCCATCACGGGCAAATACCCCGCAGCGGGGAGTTTCATCTTTCGCACGGCCGCGCGTGACCAACTGCAAAGCCAGTTTTTGGTCGATGAGATCGTTGCCCGCAAGTTAAGCAAAATTGCCTTGCTGGTCGACGAATCGGGCTATGGCGATGCGGGCCTGAAAGACCTGGAAGCGGCGCTACAAAAGGTGGGCCTCAAAGCGCATCGGGTGCTGCGCTTCAAGGTGGGCGTGACCACCTTGCTCGATGAGGTCAAGCAGCTTAAAGAGTCGGGCGCTGACGCCTTGGTGGGCTGGACCGTCGGGCCCGAGCAAGGCGTTATCGCGGCCAGCCGCGCAGCCGCCAAATGGAATGTGCCGCAACTGGGGCCCTGGGGCTTGTCGCATGCGTCGGCGTTTAGCACCTCGGGGGGTTCGGTCAATGGCGCGATGATGGTGCAAACCGTGTTGCCCAACCCCGGTATGGAGCGCCATGCCGCCTTCTTGCGCGGCTACGCCAAACTCTCCAAGGAGTTGCCTATTGGCTCCATGATGGCGGCAGCGCAAAGCTACGATGCGGTCAACCTGCTGCTGCGCGCCATGTTCCAAGCCAACAGCGATCTGTCGGGCGCGGCCATCAAAAATGCTCTGGAAAACATCTCCCGGCCCTACTACGGCGTAGTCACCACTTACGTCAACCCATTCAGCAACAAAGACCACGACGCTATTTCGGCCAACATGCTGTGGCTGGGCACCTGGCGCAATGGGGAGCGGGCTTACGCCTATAAAGACGATGCCGACAAAGCGATCGTGATGCGGCGCAAAGAATAGCGCTGCAAGCTACGCCACTGTTTGCAAACTGCCCAATAGGTTGTGGGGCCTAGCTGGGTTGCAGCAAGCCCAGCGCCTCAATACGCGCCACGTGCGCCATCAAAGAGCGCGTGGCCACGGGCCACAGGTGGGATGGCGCATCGTCATACACCAGGGGCACCAGACCTTCCACGCTGAAACCCGGCTTGGCGCGCATGGCGGCTATCACTTTGGCCTCGCGCTTTAAGCGGTGGGCTTTGAGCTCTTCAATGGCCCGGCGGGCGCCGCCCTTGTGGTCAATGCCATGGCAGCGCGACAGCACGTAGCCATGGGCCGGCAATATGAAGTCAACCTCGTACTCGTCGCACACATTGGCCAGCGTGTCCAAGGACTCCAGGTAGGCCGTCATGTCGCCATCGGGCGGGTCAATCACAGTGGTACTGCCGTTCAAAATATGGTCGCCGCTGATCAGCAGGCCGTCTTCTTGCAGCACCAGGCACAGGTGGTTGGCCGCGTGCCCGGGTGTATGCACCACCCGCAACGTGATTTGCATGGCATTTGTGCGGTCAAGCCCTCTGAAATAGGGCGTAAGCAGCTCATTATTTTGTAGCACTATATCTGGTGCAAAAAACGCTGCGTCGCGCGCGGTGGGCGCGCTGGGAATGCCCATGATGGGGCAAATATGCTGCGCGTAGAGCCCCATCAGGTCGCCGGGAACGGTGTTGGTGCCTTCCACCACCAGTGCCTGCAACTGGCTAGCCCCGGGTGAATGGTCGGCGTGGGAGTGGGTGCAGACGATGGCGTTGATGTCGCCTTTGGTAGCGTCAAAAATTCGTTGTACGTGGGCGGCGTCGCTGGGGCCAGGGTCCACCACGATATAGCCGGTGTTGGAGGTACCAATGATGTAGGTATTGGTGCCTGGGCCGGTCATCATGCCCGGGTTGGGCGCGGTGAGGCGCATAACGTGCTGCAGCAGTGGTACCGGCTGGTCGTGCTGCCAGTCAAGCTTGTGCACTATTTGCCCGTCGGGGCAGACCATCGCCAGTTCGCCAAACGGTGCGTCGTGCTCCATGTAGCGCACCTCTTTGCCTGCCAACAGGCCGGCCCGCGGGCAACTGCTCCACAGGGCTTGCTCGGTGGCGCAGGCTTGCAGTACGTCGCCCACCAGGCTATAGGACTGCAAGCGCTCCAGGGTGCGAATAGTAGGAAAGATGATGAAAAACTGCCCGGCGGCGTTGCGCGCGAGGGCGTCGGCGGGGCGTATCCATTCGGGCTCAAACTGTTCGGCCTCGTCGGCCACCGGGGTTTGGCCCTCAGGCATGCGGGCCACCAAAAATGGCACGTCGAAGCGCTTGGGCAGGTCGCGGTCGGTGATCCAGTGGGCCAGCGCATACACCGCGTCGGCGGCCAGCATATAGCCATGGGCGTGCATTTGGTCGTAAAACGGCGCTGTGCGGCTGAGCGCGTCAATATCGGCCTGGCTGCACCAGGCGCCGCCCGGTTTGCTGGCCAGCAAAATACCCAGCTCTTCAAAGCTCTCGCGGATGGCGGCCAGCGCCTGGGCGCAGTGGGTGTCGGTTTGGGTTTTGCGGCGCGCTATTAATAGAGTAGCTTCTCGTGCCGCATTATCATGGGCTTGCGCATGATTTATATCTAAATCGTCGATACCACCGCCGGGAAACACGTAGGCCCCCGGCGCAAAGCTGGCGGTCATCGAGCGGCGCGTCATCAGCACCTCGATGCCTTGGGGGGTGTCCCGCAGCAGCAGCACGGTAGCGGCAGAGCGCAGGGCAACGGGTTCGCGCGGGGGGTAAAGTAGTGTGATTGGTCGTACCATACATTTAATTACACCACGGGTTGTCAATTCTGTCATGTGCCGCAGCCGGTATAGCCCTACGTAGAATCTACAGTCAACGATATTTGACGCTTTGGCGTTTAAACTGCGGCACCCCGCGAATGGTCAAGGGGTGTCATTTGTCTTGCAAACATTGGAAACAACATGAAAAAGACTTGGTTTTTGGCTGCGGCCCTGGTTGCCGCTACCGCCCTGCCCCTGCACGCTTTGGCCCAGGCTTGGCCCACCAAGCAGCCCATTAAACTGGTGGTGGTGTTCCCGCCCGGTGGCTCTACCGACCAAGTGGGCCGCATCTTAGCCTTGCAACTGCAAACGCAGCTAGGCCAAACCGTGATTGTGGACAACAAAGGCGGTGCCTCGGGCGCCATTGGTACCGCCCTGGTAGCCCAAGCTGCGCCAGACGGCTACACCTACGCGGTGGTGTTTGACACGCATGCCGTCAACCCGGCCCTGATACCCAACCTGAGCTTTGACACCCGCAAAGACCTGGAGCCCATCGCCCTGATTGGCACCGCCGCCATGGTGCTGGCCACCAACGTGGGCAGCGAGTACAAAACCTTTGCCGACGTGATTGCCGCGGCCAAAGCCAAGAAAAACGTCAGCTACGGGTCGATTGGCAGCGGCTCGCTGGGCCACCTGGCCATGGCCTTGATTGGCAAAAACAACGGCCTGGACTGGCAGCACATCCCCTACAAAGGCGGCGGCCCGCTGATGAACGACGCGGTTGCAGGCCATGTGCCTTTGTCGATTGGCTCGGTTTTTGTTACCAAGCCGCACATCGACAGCGGCCGCATGCGCCCCTTGGTGGTCACCACCAGCAAGCGCAGCCCTGATTTGCCTAACGTACCGACGATGGCCGAGAGCGGCATTACCGGCTTTGACGCACCGGCCTGGTGGGCTATTCTTGCGCCGGCTAAAACCCCACCCGAAATTTTGAAGCGCATGAATGAGGAAGTGAACAAGGCTTTGAAAAACCCCGAGCTTGCCAAAAAACTGGACGCGCAGGGCATCGACATCGTGGGCGGCTCGGCTGAGGTGGCGCGGGTGCACATTAACAAGCAGATGGATATTTGGGCTAAGGTGGTGAAGGACAACAACATCAAGGCGGATTGATCATCTTCACGGCAGTGTTGTCTTCGATAGAGTTGGCTCGCTCTCGGCGAGTTATCTCCGACCAAGCTGGACTCAGGGCGGGTTATCCCGCTGCAAAATTTTTACGAAAACACGCGCGAAATTCGGTAACGCAAACCTGCCGCATGCACCGCGCGCCTTTCTCCAAAATTTTCATCGGGACGAACCCGCCCTGTCACATTGTTCTGGGCGTTTTGAACAGCCCGCTCGTAAGCTAAACAAAATGAATGGACCTGGCCTTGCCTGCATGCGGAGCCACTCTGCTAGTGATCTCATCGACAAACGATTAGGCTTTATCGAACCGCACCCCACGCTGACGAATGGCTAACGTGTGCAAGTATTCCGGGATTCGACTGCTCGAAAGCGTCTTTATCTCGAGTAACGGCAACTCTTCCTTTTGCAACCCGCGTCTCGCCCGTTGTTAGATACACCAGTGCTTTGACCAATATATGGCCATCCTGGATTCGGGGAGTCCATGTGCCTTGAGCAAAGCAGACAAATAGCAAGAAACCCGAGTGATGTCGCTTAGGTTCGATCACCCCATCCAATGTCAATTCGCGAAAATCATCCTGAAAGTTAGAAAACCAAACTTTCAAGACTTTCTCACCGCTACCAGTTTGATGCCTTGGTCGAGCAGGAAGAGACAATGCAATTAATTCTGGTCTCCAGGGACGCCAGAATTTACGCCTTTTTATTGCAAGAGAGAAATGGCGAATGGCAACGACTTCAGACGTGGGATTTGAAAGCCCAACCTCTAAAATGAAGCTGGCACGAATACAGTTCTTGTGACCTTGGAACTCAGTAAATTCCTCAACCAGGCAGCGACTCGTACCAACTTCAATTTTGGCAATTGGTTGGCGCAGTTTTTGGCGTAGGTATTTGAAAAGGCCAGCCGCCCACGCAATCAGAAGTAGGACGCCCCACTTAAGAAGATCGACGGTCTTTTCGTGTGACTCAATCCAGTCAAATGCAGGTGTCAGTAAAGAAAGATCAGGCATATATTATTGAAGCCTAATAACTGTAACGCATCGCGCGAGACTGACAAATACTTTGGCAGTTTGCGAAACAACTTTGACTACTCCATTTCAAAAAAGTGATTGTGCACATGGCGTCTAAGCAGTTTACTGTAACCCTACGCAGGCAACAAAATCCACGTGGTCACCGCGCCACATTAGATATGTAAAATTCGTTGAATACGCTATATTTACAGTAGCTGCTCGTGCTATATTTCATTGGGCTAAAGCCGCATTTAACCCTCAAAAAACCCACCAAGGCAGCAAAGCGGTAGTTGGGTGTGGCCGGGATGAAAAACTGTAGCGAGGCGCGCGGTCCATGTGGTGGCCTTGCGCGACCAACTCAGAGGGAAACCATAAAAACCTATTCCGGCGATACCCCCAGCGCCACCAAAAACCGCGCCACCATGTTGTAGGTCGCTATGGCCGAAGTCAGCTCCACAATCTGCGTCGTGTCAAAGTGCTGGCGCAGGGCGGCGAAGGTGGCGTCGGCTACTTTCACGTGCAAAGTCATCTCTAGGGCGTATTGAATTACTATCGTTTCAATAGCTGCTTGTGCTATGTTCTGTTGGGCTGGTAGCTCTTTTCTTAGGATATAAGGGGCTAAATGCACGTTCAGGGCGTCCAGCTCGGCCTGGGTGCCGCCAGCGGTTAAAAAGTCGGGGGCGTGGTGGTGGTATTCGTAGGCGGCGCCGGTTAGCAGGGCCACGGTGCAGATGGCCAGCTCGCGCAGTTTGCGGCTGGTGGGCAGCTCGGTGCGCACGGCTTTGAGGTAGACGTTCCAGCCGCGCGCCAGGGGCTCGCTCCACAGCAGGGCTTTGTCCAGATTGATCAGCTCGCCGCCTCGGCGGGCTTTGATGGCGTCTACCAGTTCGATGGGCTGGGGGTGGGCTTGTGGGGTCCAGTCTGGAATGCGCATAAATTTGTCTCTTTAGGTGGGTAATGGGGGGGTGCCAAACGCTAGTTTAGCCCTAGCTGGGCCTGCTTTTGTGCGGATGCTGCGTACCCGCCAGCGAGCTTTGCCAGCCCCCAACTATCGCAGTTACCATATGGGCATGGCACCCAACTACCTCTTTCTTACCGCATCCACCCGCGAGCCGGGGCACCTGGGCAACACCGAATGGCTGGCCCGCCAGGCAGCGCAGCGCCTGCCCGCTGGCACGCAGCAACACTGGCACCACCTGGCCCATTTGCAACTACCGCCGTTTGTGGACATGCGCCACACCGCGGGTCACTACCGCATGCCTACCGGCGACATGCACACCCTGCTGCAAGCCACCATGGACTGCACCCACCTGGTACTGGTGGCCCCCGTGTATTGGTACAGCATTCCGTCGCCGCTCAAAACCTACCTAGACCACTGGAGCGCGTGGATGCGCATACCGGGCGTGCCCTTTAAAGAGGCCATGGCGCAAAAAACCATGCACCTGGTGACCACCAGTGGCGACCGGGCCAAGGCCCAGCCGATGATTGACTCCATCACGCTGTGCGCCGGGTTTTTAAACATGCGCTTTGCGGGGACGCTGTGGGGCAAAGGCGGGCCGCCAGATGCCGTGCAGGCCGATGCCCAAGCGGTGGCGCAAGCTGCCGAATTTTTTGCGGCGTGAATGTGGCGTAGCCCGGCCAGAGGATAATTGCCCTCATGCAAATTAGCTTTACCAAAATGCACGGCGCTGGCAACGACTTTGTGGTGCTGGATGAAACCCGTGGGCGCCTGAACCTGAGCACCGCGCAGTACCGCTTTTTGGGTGACCGCCACTTTGGCGTGGGCGCCGACCAAATTTTGACGGTGCGACCTGCGCCCGACAGCAGCGTGGATTTTGAGTACATCATCCACAACGCCGACGGCGGCGAGGTAGAGCACTGCGGCAACGGCTCGCGCTGCTTTGTTCGCTACGTGCGCCAGCGCGGGCTGACAGACAAAACCAGCATCCGCGTAAAAACCATGAACACCACGCTGACGCTGACCGAGCAAAGCGATGGCCGCGTGACGGTGAACATGGGCGCGCCGGTGTTTGAACTGGCCGAGGTACCGTTTGACGCCGCCAAAGCCCAGCCTGTAAAGGTAAATGATTGGCGAAAATGGCTGTTAGTCCAACAAAATGTAGCACAAGAAGCTACTAATACTGTAGCAAATGCATTCAACGCTGAAGTCGCTGTGCTGTCCATGGGCAACCCGCACGCAGTGCAAGTGGTGGACGATGTAGACACCGCGCCAGTGTTAACTGTAGGCCCCTGGGTTGAGGCACACCCGGCTTTTCCGCGCCGCGTGAACGCCGGCTTTATGCAGATCGTCAACCGCTCCACTATCCGCCTGCGTGTGTTTGAGCGCGGTGCGGGCGAGACGCTGGCCTGCGGCACGGGTGCCTGCGCCGCTGTGGTGGCGGGCATTCGCCTGGGCCTGCTGGACAGCCGGGTAGACGTGCATGCCCTGGGTGGCATACTGACGGTCGAGTGGGCTGGCGCGGTGCCAGGCCAACCCATAAATTTAAGCGCCCCGGTCATGATGACCGGCCCCGCCACCACCGTATACCAAGGCACCATCGACGTGCCAGATAACTTGAACTGAGGAACAAGCCATGAGCAACAAACCTAACGACGTGCCGCCAATTACCGAAGAAGACATTGCCCAGTTTTTGGTCAACACGCCGGATTTTTTTGAACGCCACGCGCAGTTGCTGTCTACCGTGCAGCTCTCCAGCGGCCACGGTGCCCGCGCCGTCAGCCTGCAAGAGCGCCAAGCCGAGATGCTGCGCGAGAAAATCAAAACCCTGGAGCACCGCATCATGGACATGGTGCGCAACGGCAACGACAACGTGATGATTGCCGACAAGCTGCAACGCTGGACGCGCAACCTGCTGCTGACCAACCGCGCCATCGACCTGCCCGAGGTGCTGACCAAAGAGCTGAAGCACCAGTTTTTGGTGCTGCAAGTGGGCATCAAGGTGTGGGGCACCAACGGCTTGTTTTCTGACCAAGCCTTCACCCAAGGCGTGAGCGAAGACGCCAAAACCTTTGCCTCGTCCATCACCACGCCCTACTGCGGCGTTAACTCGGGTTTTGAAGCCGCCAAATGGCTGGAGCAACCCGAGCTGGCCATGTCGGTTGCCCTCATCCCCCTGCGCGCTGGCGCAGCCGCTGATGCCTTTGGCATGCTGGTAATGGCTTCGCCCGACCCCGAGCGTTTTAACGCCGGCATGGGCACCGACTTTTTAGAGCGCATTGCCGAGCTGGCCAGCGCGGCGCTGGCCCGCCTGCGCGCTTAAGCCACCATGACCGACGCGGCGCTGGTTGAGAAATATCTCGAACACGTCCGCGTGGAAAAGCGCCTAGCCGCGCGCACCGTGGCGCTGTATACCGAAGACCTCGCCAAGCTGGCCGCCCACGCGCAGCAGGCCAACCTGGCGCTGCCCCAAGTGCATAACGCGCACATCAGGCGCTGGGTAACGCACATGCACAGCCAAGGCCGCAGCGGCCGGGGTATCGCTTTAATTTTGAGCGGCTGGCGCGGCTTCTACACCTGGCTGGGCCGCGAAGGCAAGATAGACGCCAACCCCGTGCAAGACGTGCGCGCCCCCAAGCAGCCCAAGCCGCTGCCCAAAGCCCTGGCCGTAGACGACGCTGTGCAGCTGGTCAGCTACGGCGTTGATACCGACGACCCCCGCCTGGAAACCCGCGACGCCGCCATGACCGAGCTGCTCTACGGCAGCGGCCTGCGCGTAGGCGAGCTGGTGGGGTTGGATGTGCAGGCTTCATCCGCCGCGAAAGGCTGGCTCGATTTGCAGGCCGGTGAAGCGCATGTTTTAGGCAAAGGCAGCAAGCGCCGCAGCGTGCCGCTGGGCGCCAAGTCCATAGAGGCCTTGGAGAAATACCTGGCCGTGCGCGGTGATCTGCTGCCAGCAAATGCCCATGGCAAGCCGGTTGGTAACGAGCCCGTCGACGTGCCTTTACACCAAACCGCCCTCTTTGTAGGCAAAAACGGCACCCGCCTCACCGCCCAGTCCATCTGGCAACGCCTCAAGCGCCGCAGCCTGCTGGCAGGCCTGGCCAGCCCCGTGCACCCCCACATGCTGCGCCACAGTTTTGCCAGCCACCTGCTGCAAAGCAGCCAAGACCTGCGCGCCGTGCAAGAGCTGCTGGGCCACGCCAACATCACCACCACCCAGGTGTACACGCGGCTTGATTTTCAGCACCTGGCCAAAGCCTACGATGCTGCGCATCCGCGTGCCAAGCGGTCTGGTCAATGAGCCTGATGGCGCATAAAGCCAAGATTGCATAGAACGCTCATATGGCATTTTCATTGCAAATATCCCTCCGTCTCTTTGAGTACTTCAAGTTCGAGAACGCGAGCAGTACTCGCCATGAATACGTAGGCTGGGGCATTCACGCCCTGGCGGGCGGGACCATGCGGCATAACCGGGTGTCGGGCAATATCTTCCGTGCATTGGCCAAGCCGTCTGGACGGCACGCCCTGCCAAGTCTTTATCAACCACATGAAGCTGCATGTGCAGGCGGCAGACAGCGTCTACTACCCAGATGTATTTGTCTATTGCGGCTCCAGCACTGCCAATGGCGAAAGGGTGGTGTACTCAGGCACAGACGTTATTGCGTAAATGGGCGCTGCTGGACGGGCATTCGCGCCATTGCTGAAATCAATCCTGTTGAAATAAATCCAGGACAAAACTTCCAATGGCGCTATAATTGCGCCATACAATCCCTTTGCGGTGTCATTCAGTTGGCTCAGGCTTAGGGCGAAAAAGCCACCGAAAGGTGGCTTTTTCACTTCTGGAAGAATAATTTGACCAAGACCAGCATCTACATTGATGGCTACAACCTTTATTACTCGCGCTTAAAGGGGACCCCATTCAAATGGCTGGACCTTGCGACCCTTTTTAGGGACAAGATATTGCCACAACAAGACCCGAGCGCAGAGGTGGTATCCATCAAATATTTCACGGCACCAGTCAAAGCCTCCTATGCCAGACACGGTCAAGACTCCGAGCATGCACAAACACAGTACTTGCGTGCACTCATGGCCAAGTATCCTGACCTGATTCAAATCGTTCAAGGGTTTCACATCTTTCAGCCAACAGCATTACCTACTTTTGTGCCCAACGAGCAGCCCAGTAAAGCGCAGGTTTCGCGCATCTGGATGATCGAAGAAAAGCAAACCGACGTGAATATTGCCTTGCACGCCTACCGAGATGCAGTGAGGGGTCACTGCGATCAAGTGGTCATCTGCTCCAACGACAGCGACATAGAACCTGCGCTACGCATGATCCGCGAGGATGCGCCCAATGCAAAAATCGGTCTTGTCATGCCTTTGCGTGAAAGCGCAAAAGATGACGGCAAGGTTCCAAACAAAAGGCTGACCCCGCTAGCACATTGGGTCAGGCGCTATATTAAAGATGATGAGTTGGGAAAATCTCAACTTCCACTCAATGTGCCAACCAAGAAGAAACCGGCTGGCAAACCAGTTCACTGGTGATTTTGACGACAATAGGGGCTATGAAAACCATCACCCTGCGCGAAGGCAAAGAGCGCGCCTTAGAGCGCCGCCACCCCTGGATATTTGACAACGCCATCGCCAAAGGCAGCGCCGACAGCGGCGAGACAGTGCGGGTGGAGTCATTTGCCGGCAAATTTTTAGCCTGGGCAGCCTTTAGCCCGAGTAGCAAAATCCGCGCGCGGGCCTGGAGCTTTGTCGAGACGGACCGTATTGGCGCTGCATTTTTCATAGCTGCTTGTGCTAACTCTGTAAGGGCTAGAGCACGGTTTGACATACAAAGCAACAGCATGCGGCTGGTCCACGGCGAGTCGGATGGTTTGCCTGGTTTGATTGTGGACCGCTATGGCGACACGCTGGTAGCGCAGTTTTTATCCGCAGGTGTGGAGCGCTGGAAGCAGCCGATTGCCGACGCGCTGTTGCAAGCCACGGGCTTGACCAAACTCTATGAGCGGTCAGACGCCAGCAGCCGCGCCCTGGAAGGCCTGGAGCCTGTTAGCGGCTGGCTGCGCGGCGAAGGCAATGTAGACATCACCATCCAAGAGCACGACTGGCAGCTTAGCCTGAACATTGCCGAGGGCCACAAAACCGGCTTTTACCTGGACCAACGCGATAGCCGCAAAAAGTTTGCCGACTACGCCCAGCGCCTGCAGTTTCAGCGCGTGCTGAACTGCTACTGCTACACCGGCGGCTTCACCGTCGCCGCCTTGGCGGGCATGCGCGCTGGGGGTGACCTGCACAACGCCCACGTCACCAGTATCGACTCGTCCGGCCCCGCCATTGAACGCGCCAAGGCCAACGTTGCCCTGAACGGCTTTAACGCCACGCACACCACCTTCATGGACGCCGACGTGAACGCCTCGCTGCGCCAGTTTGACGCCGCAGGCCAAAGCTTCGACGCCATCGTGCTCGACCCTCCCAAGTTCGCCCCCTCCGCCGCCCACGCAGACCGCGCGGCCCGCGCCTACAAAGACATCAACCGCATTGCCTTCAAAATTTTGGAGCCCGGTGGCGTGCTCTTCACCTACAGCTGCTCCGGCGGCATAGACGCCGCCCTGTTCCACAAAATCGTCGCTGGCGCAGGCATTGACGCCGGTGTAGATGGCTACATCAGCGAAAAACTGGGCGGCGCACCCGACCACCCGATGACGATTAATTTCCCGGAAGGGGAGTATCTTAAGGGCTTGGTGGTGGTGAAGAAGGCTTAAACGGCGCTTGGCAGCGGCGCATCCTGGTCGTCAGCAAAAACCTCCTGCGTTGAATTAAACGCATGCACGTGGTATTCCACATCATCGGGCTGCACGTAGAAGGTGTCTTCGTCAGAGGTGAAAGCGATGCTGGGCCGGTAGCCAGTGCCGTCTAATTCGATTTCACCTTGGTCGATCAAGATAGACAGATCAAAAGTGAAGTCACCACAAATCTCTTGCGCCAGCGCAGGTGCAATGCCGTGCTTGTCCAAGGCGGCTTTGAGCATGGCGATTTGTTGAAACTGAAACTGCGCTGCCAGCTGTTCGTACCGGCTGTCCATGATGGTGCTCATAGGTATCCTTTATTCAAAGCGCCGCTCGCGCAGCCATTTGGTGGCGATCCATTTTTCACCCGCTATCACGGGCGCGCCGCCGTGCAGCGTTTTGCTGCTGGGGTGGGCTATGTCGTAGCTGAAGAATACGGCGTTGCCGCGCTGCGGGGCCACCTCTAGCTGCACATCCGGGAAGGTGGTGCCGCCGCCTTTTTCGGGCTCGCTCAGGTACATGATGATGGTGGCGACCCGCTGGCCGCCGCGCTTGAGGATCGTCGGCGTGCCCGGCTCGTTGGGGTCAAAGTAGTCGTAGTGGGGCTTGTATTCGGTGCCGGGGCGGTAGTGCAAAATTTGCAGGCCTTCGCCGTTTTCTATTGGCCAATTGACCAAGGCGGCCAGGCGTTCTTCCAGCACCTTGACCACGTCGTTTTCATCGCGGCGAAAAAACATGCCGCTGCTGGTGCGGTCGGCGTTCAGCTCTTCGCCGCCGGTTTTGGTCTGCACCGTGAGCGAGCGGTTCAGGCGCGGCTTGGCGGCGGCTATCAGCGCGTCGCACTCATCGCCTGTCAGTACGTTGCCAAACACCACGATGTTCGGGCGGCTCATGCTGCTGAGCACGCGCACGCGATGGCCCGCTACGTCGATGCTCAGCGGTGAATCTTCAATCGACGGCTTGGGCACGGGCACGGTGGCTGGTAATGCTTTCTTGGCTTGCACGCCTTGCAAATGGTCGCGCAGGGTAGTTTCTAGCGCGTCAATAGCGATGTCTTCTTTCCAGCCCGAATCGATCATGGACTTGAGCACCGCTTCGGGTGAAAAGCCCTGCTCTGCTTGCGCCACAATCCATTGGCGCAACTCGGGGGTGATCTGCTGGGATGACGTTTGCGTCATGGTTTTCTCCTAAACACCAAGCGGTCTGGCTCGGACGCTGCTGCGTTAAACGCGTAGCCTTCGACGTTGAACGATTCTAATTTTTTAACCGTGGTAATGCGTTTTTGAATAGCGTAACGTGCCATGTAGCCACGCGCACGTTTGGCAAAAAAGCTCACTACTTTGTAACCGGCAGGTTTGTAGTCTTCAAACACGCACTCCACTACCCGCGCATTGAGCGCTTTGCGGTCTACCGATTTGAAATACTCGTTGCTGGCCAGGTTTACCACCACAGGCGTTTTATCTGCCACTTGCTGCGCGTTGATGAAATCTGAAATCTGCGTACCCCAAAACCTGTACAAATTGGCGCCACGCGCGTTGGGCAATGTGGTGCCCATCTCCAGGCGGTAGGGCTGCATATAGTCCAGCGGGCGCAGCACGCCGTACAGGCCGCTGAGCATGCCTACGTGCCGCTGGGCCCAAGCCAAATCATCGGTGCTGAGTGACTTGGCATCCAAACCATCGTACACATCGCCATTAAAGGCCAGCATCGCTTGCTTGGAGTTTTTGGCGGTGAACTTGGGCGCCCAGACTGCATAGCGCGCCACATTCAGCGCCGACAGCGCATCGCTCAAATGCATCAGTTCTGCAATTTGCTGTGGCGATTTGGTTTTGAGAATCTGGATCAGCTCTGTTGACTGCGGCACAAACTGCGGCTGTGTGTGCGGCACCTCTTTGGCAACGGCGGTTTCATAGTCCAGCGATTTGGCGGGTGAGAGTAAAAAATACATGGCCCTTATTTTGCCTCATGGAGCTCTTTAAATGGCACCAGTGCGGCCAGCGGCGTAAATTCTGCCGAGCGCTTTTGCTGCATGGCGCTCACCGCCTCGCGCACGTGGGCGTTGCTCCAAATGCCTGCCTGCAGCCAGCCCATTTGCTTGAGCGCATCTTCGGTGCTGTGGTCGCGCGTGTAGTGAATGGCTTGCTTGGTGCCCCATATGGCTACGGGTGGCTTACTGGCTATCTCGGCGGCGGTTTGCATGGCGGCGGCCAGCATCTGCTCGGGCGACTCAAACACTTCGTTGACCAAACCATAGGCCAAGGCCTTGGCCGCAGGCAAACGGCGGCCCGTGTAGGCGTATTCTTTAACTATTGCCTCCGGTATCAGCTTGGGCAGGCGCTGCAAAGTGCCCACGTCGGCCACCATGCCGATATTGATTTCCTGAATGCAAAAGAAGGCGTCTGTGGTGGCATAGCGCATGCAGCAAGCCGTCACCATATCTACCGCGCCGCCGATGCAGCCACCCTGGATGGCGGCAATCACCGGGATGCGCAGCGTCTCCAGCTTGGTAAACGTGGCCTGCATATCTGTGAGCGAGTCAAAAATTGCAGCCCGTCCCTCCGGGCTTTGGTCGTCCATGGCAATGGCACTGCTAAAGGTATCCAGCGCCATACCCGCGCTAAAGTGCTTGCCGGTAGACGACAGCACCAGCACGCGGGCGGCGCCCTCGCGGTGAATCTGCGTCAGCACCTCGTCCAGCTCATGCCAAAACAACGGGTGCATGGTGTTCAAAGCGTCAGGGCGGTTAAGCACCAGGTGGGCGATGTGCTTGGCTTGGGTGAGGGTAAAGCATTGCATGGCGGTCTTCTTTGCTCAGTAATAAGAAGTGGGGTTAAAAGGGCGACATTGTTGAATCCAAATGAAGCAGGGCTGCGTATCCAACGAGCCATCCACTTTTTTAGGAGTACAACGATGCGTCGTCAATTTTATGCTCTAAGCATTATTTCGTTTTCTGCCTTGTTGGGCGCCTGTGCGTCTGTCACGGGCATGATGCAAGCGAAACCTTTTGATCAAACTGCCCTGCCCGCTGCAATACAGGTGCCCGCTGGCAACGCAGTCGCCATGGAGACCGTTGGGGTTGGCATGATCACCTATGAATGCAAAACCAAGGCCAGTACTACGGACCAGTTTGAATGGGTATTTGTCGGCCCCGATGCCAAGCTGATGGACCGCAGCGGTAAGGAAGTAGGCAAATATTTTGGCCCACCCGCCACCTGGCAAAGCACGGATGGCTCCAAAATAACGGCCACCCAGCTTGCTGTAGCGCCAGCGGCAGTAGGCTCCATTCCCTTGCAGTTGGTGAAGGCCAATGCCGCCATGGGCGAGGGTCAGATGAAGGGCGTTTCCTATATTCAGCGGGTAGCATCCCAAGGCGGCGTAGCGCCCGCAAAGCACTGCGACACAGCATCGCTGCGCACCAAAGAGGTGGTGAAGTACCAGGCAGACTACATTTTTTGGCGTGCCGTTTAACGTCTGCGGCGGCGTGGCGTGACAGGTAGCAGCACAGATACTTTGCACCGAAAGATCCCGCACCTTGCCATCTGGCACTCGTCAAGTACACGTGGCCGCGCATGGAGCCCTGCATTAAGTTACTTCACTGTAATGATGTCACGGTGCATAGGCGCCAGCTGGGCTAACAACTGGTTTTGCACACGAAACGGAATTTGGCGAGCATCCATACTAAGTTGCAGCACTTCAACCAAGGCGTTGAAATGCCCTTTGTTAATATCCAAATTGATGTGGGATGATTTCATATCAACCCCTTTGTAAATGCAGGGGCCACCCGATACCTGGCAAAATTGTTCAACCAACTGTTCTTTGACGTGCTGTTGGTTGGCTTTGCTAAAAAATGGCCCGGTTCGCGGATCTGCCAGCAAGCGTTTCATAAAATCGTCCATTAACACTACCAATCCCGGCTTCTGGCCAAGGCTTTGGTACAACGCATCGTCCGCCATGGCCTGGCCGCCCCCCAAGACAGACACAAGCAGTAAGAGGCCTGAGATTAGTTTTTTCATAAGTTGCGTCCTTTGCATGGTTAATTTCAGTAAGCCACTTGAGCCGACAGATAGGTACCCGTTTGCTTGCGCTTGGCAGTCGTTGCGGGCACGATGGTGCCCAGGTCAACATAGGCCAATGTCAGCGACAGGTGTTTGCAGGGTGCCCAGGCAATAAACAGATCTTTCCAGTCTTGCGCGCGCAGGCCATCGCCCAACCCGGCGGCTTGGCCTGCGGCTTCCAGGTTATTGGTCATCTTGCGGTACTCTGCACCTAGCGCTACGTTTTTACTTAGCAGCACGGCCACAGAAATTTCGGGCTGTAAGCGGTACTGGTTGTTGGCGCCTCCTAAAGTGGCCCCAAAACCCAGCAACCCGTTTTGATTAGCCTTGGTGGCGCGCAGCGTACCGTTGATTAATACCCCTTGACCGAGAAATAGTTTGGTCGCGCTTACGTAGACGTCTGTGCCAGAACGCTTGGCACCCAATGCCTGCAAGGTGCTATCCAAACCGCTGGAGTCGAGCGATTTGAACTGAACGCCTACTGCAATTTGTGGCATGAGCGTATCGCTCTCAAGCACTGCATCCCCCGCAAGCTTGATTTTGCCGCCCAAGATGGTTTGGCGCAAATGCAGTCCTGGCACACCTAGCTGCGAACCCGTAACGCCGGCATTTAGATCTTGCCTTGCCAAGGAAATTTCATATCTATCGTCAATACCGAAGGTAGCGCCATAGGTAGTCAGACCGTAATCTGTAGTTTTTACCCGCGTGATATGTGCGCTGCCACCTACTTCACCTGCGCTGGCGTTGCTGCCAACGACGGCCCAAGGGGTCAGGCCTCCACCAGCAGCACCATCCACACTGCTTACGCCTCCCGTCAACAGCAGTTTGCCAGTGTCGGCTTGCGCAAAACCGGCACCCAAAAGGCAGGCGATAGAGAGCGAAATAGTCTTCCAATGCATGCTTATCCTTTGTAAAAATATAGATACACATCTCTGGTACGAAGCTGCGCTGCGTTTGGATTCAATAAACTGAAAAAATTATCCGTCTGGAATATGCCGGTCGGCGCGGACTGAGGCTTTTAGATGGCGCTTCGCTCAGCTTAATGGCAGTGGGACAAAAAATTGAATCCAAAGTGGCACCTGGCCCGTAATCAATGGTGGCATCCCGCCACACCATTCATACCAGGAGCTCTTATGCGTTTCAAGAAACTAAGTTTAGGCGTGCTAGCAGTTGCCGCTGCTTGCACCGCAGGCTATAGCGTCGCGTCCAGCCACCGCGAGGCGCCGTTTATCACCACCAGCCCTAAAGTGGATGGTACGGACTTTTATATGTTCCGCAGCTACGAAGGCATTGCGGCCAACGGCACAGGGGGGCGCAGTGACTACGTCACCTTGATAGCCAACTACCAGCCGCTGCAAGGCCCGTACGGTGGGCCCAACTACTTTTCGATGGATCCCAATGCGATGTATGAGATACATATTGACAACAACGGCGACGCAGTCGAAGACCTTACGTTCCAGTTTCGCTTTAACAACAAGCTGAACAACGTGGCCCTGCCTATCGGCGCTGGCGCCGCGCAAAAGACTGTGGCGATTCCGCTGATTCAAGCGGGCACCGTGGCCAATGTGACTGATGCGAATTTGAACGTGAACGAAACCTATACGGTTAACGTCATGCGAGGCGACCGCCGCAAGGGCGGCGTGCAAGCCGTCACCAAAACCAGTGGTGGTGCAACGTTTGAAAAACCTGTGGACTACATTGGTGTGAAAACCTTGGGCAATACCGCTGCCTACGCGGCCTATGCCGATAAGCATGTACACAGCATCAAAATCCCCGGCTGCCCCGCAGGCAAAGACACCGGCAAGGTATTTGTTGGCCAGCGCCAAGAAGGCTTTGCGGTCAACCTTGGGCCCATTTTTGACTTGGTAAACGCCACTGCAGCGCAGATCACCAACCCCGCGCTGATCAACGCGTTTGCGGCCAATTCCATTCAGGACTCCAATGTCACGTCGATGGCACTGGAGATACACAAAGACTGCCTGACGGCAGGCGCGGACCCCGTGATTGGCGGCTGGACAACGGCCAGCTTGCGCCAGGCGCGAATTTTGTCGGGCAAGCCGGCATCGGGCCTCCAAACCACCGAGAAAGTTGGCGGTGCATGGACGCAAGTGTCCCGCCTGGGCAACCCCTTGGTCAACGAGGTGGTGATTGGCCTGAAAGACAAAGATAAGTTCAACGGCTCTAAACCCAGTGGCGATGGTCAGTTTTTGGACTATGTGACCAACCCCACCTTACCCGCTTTGCTGGGCTTGGTACTCACCGGTGATCTTGCAGGCTTGGCCCCCACCAATATCCCACGTACCGATTTGGCTACGGTATTTTTGACCGGCATCACAGGCGTCAACAAACCCGCCACCGTCACGCCATCCGAGATGTTGCGCTTGAACACCGCCATTGCACCGGTGCAGTTTGCAGACCAAAATCGCTTGGGCGTAGCTGGTGAGGTGCTGCGCGTAGGTGGGCTGGCGAACTTGGGCAACGCTAAAGACCTGGCTGGTTTTCCCAACGGTCGCCGTCCCAAAGACGACGTGGTGGACATTGCACTGGTGGCCATGTTGGGCGGACTGTGCGTGATCAACGGCGACACCGATGGCTTGAAACTCAACAGCATTCCCGGCGTGGCTGGCGTAACCTCAGCCTGCAAAGCATCTAGCGTACCTTTGGGTGCAACTGCCGCGAACGTGCATGATGGCGTAGACCAGGCTGTAGTGCCTTTTCTCACCAGCTTTCCCTACCTCAACACGCCGCTGGCAGGTTCCAAGTAGTTCTTAGACCGATGGAGAAACCATGATGAAAAATTTCCTTCCTAATCCAACGCTTATAGCTCTGGGCGCTGCAATGGTGATGCTTATTGCCTGCGGGGATGGCAGTTCGTTGCCGCCCACTGGCGCAGCGCCACCAAGTACGCCAACCGCAAGCACGACGGATATTCCAGTATCAGCCACTACCAGCGCACAGGGTGCCTTTAAATTTGTCAACCTTGCTGCCAGTAGCCCACAAGATACTGCGGAGCCGCTGGTAGATGGTGACGCAGTGCTGGCAATGAGCGATACCGACGAACCAGACCCTAGCGTGTAACGCCTTTTAGGTCTCCCCTTGGGTCGGCACTGCGCGCTATGCACTGTGCCGACCCCCTTTTGTAGCTTACCCGTCCATCAAGCCTATGAACCGCTTTGCCAAGTTGTCTGCCGCGCTGTTGTTGGGTGCCACCGTTCTTGCGCACGCCGCCGGGCGTGATCTGGTACCCACCAGCGACGCACAGGTGATAGAAACCTTGCCCGCTCGCGTCCGCACATCTGCCAGCACGCCAGAGGCTGCCGCCATCGCGGCCCGTCAAGCCATTAGCTTGGCCCGGCAAACGGCTGACACGCGTTATCTGGGCCGCGCCCAGGCCACACTGGCTCGCTGGTGGGATCAACCGGACGCCCCCATAGAGCTGGCCGTACTGCAAGCCACGGTGCTGCAAAGTCGGCATGCGTTTGACGCCGCAAGAAGCGTATTGAACCAAGCCCTGAAGCGCGATGCCAACCATGCGCAAGGCTGGCTTACCTTGGCCACGCTGGAGCGTGTGGCAGGCAACTACCCTGCCGCCATCACAGCCTGCGCGCAAGTGGCCCGCGCAGGCGCGGCGCTTTATGCAGCAGCATGCCAACTTGAAACCTCATCGCTGCAAGGCCGTTATGACGAAGCACGACGTGGCTTGGAGGCTTTGCGTCTGCAAACCACAGATGCAGCTACCCAAGGGTGGTTGTTGTCTTTGCAAGCCGAAAGCGAAGAACGCGCTGGGCGCGATGCGCAGGCATTGTCCGGCTACCATGCCAGCTTGGCGCTGGCACCAGATGGGTACACCGCATTGGCCGCCGCAGATTTGTTGCTGCGCACTGGGCGTGCAGACGAGGCGCAGAAAATGCTAACAGGACAGCCCAATAGCGACGCCGTATTATTAAGGCGCGCACATGCAGCCAAAATGTTAAGCAATCCAAATTGGCAAAGCATAGCCCAAGAGCTGACGGATCGCTTTGCAGCGCTAAACAGCCGAGGCGACAACGCCGCCACCCATGCGCGCGAACTGGCACTCGCACACCTATGGTTGGATGCTGATGGCACGCGGGCATTGCAAGCCGCCAAGCTGAACTTGACTCTGCAAAAAGAACCGTTTGACTGGTGGTTAGCCATGGCCAGTGCCGAGCTGGCTGGCCAACCACCTGAATCGGAACGCCTGCGCCAACAACTGGTGGCAACCGGCCTGCGCGATGCGCGCTTGGCTCGTTGGCAAACAAAACCTGTACTATGAAATCCCTAAGCACTACCCATTTTCGTGCCATCGGACTCGCATTCGCCATGCTCATGGGTGCGTGCCCTGGGGCTTGGGCACATAAAGCCAGCGACGCGTATTTGGAGTTTGTTGACGCTGCGTTTACCGCCGCCATTGGGACGCATGAAAAGGCCAATGCGAATTCTATTTCCATCAAATTTTCCATCGCATTGCGTGACATCGATGCGGCCATTGACACGCTGGACGCGAACAACGATCGCGCGCTCTCTTGGGGCGAAATTCGCCAAAACCTGCCAGCCATCCAGTCATGGGTAGGCTATGGTATCGATATCGATTGCCATCAATCAAAAATGGATCTGAATTGGATGTTTGAGTCTTTGGAAGAGCGACCTGATGGCGTTTATGCGCGTCTGAGCGCGAAGGGCAATTGCCCTGGCAATGCCGCAATCAGTATTAACTACCAATTGATGAAAAATGTAGACGCAACGCACCGATTATTGGTCAGTGGTATTCTGCAAGGCTTGCCTATCGCCTCGGTACTGTCGCCGGATGTCCAACACAGCATCATGGTGCGCGGGGTAGGTACTGGCAGCACCCACAGCGCAGCGCAAAGCGGCTGGGCAGCCTTGGCCCAGTTTTTCCCCGAAGGCGTGCACCATATCGCCACTGGCTACGACCATCTGGCATTTTTGTTATCGCTGTTATTGCCCATCATGCTGCTCCAGCGCAGCAACATACTGCCAGCCCCTACCCCTACCCCTACCCCTACCCCTACCCCTACCCCTGCCTACTCACCGGCGCGGCCTGGCCTAGGCGCGCTGATGCGCACCGTGACGGGCTTCACCATAGGACATTCCGTCACACTGGCCTTGGCAACGTTTGGGTGGATTGGGTCGCCCACCTGGGTTGAGCCTGTCATTGCCATCAGCATCGGCGTGTCGGCCTGGCTTAACCTGTACCCCGTGCGCTGGATGCGCAGCGACGCACTGGCCATGGGCTTTGGGTTGGTCCACGGCCTGGGGTTTTCCAGCATCATGCGCGAGGCTAACGTGAGCGCGTCCTTGCTGCCCTGGGCTTTGGCAGGTTTTAATTTGGGGGTGGAAGCAGGGCAGTTGGTGGGTGTGGCACTATGGTGCGGTCTGCAACTGGTGTTGGTGCGCAGCCAGTGGTATGACCGCGTGGTCGTGCGAGGTGGTTCGTGGGCGTTACTATTACTGGCAAGTTTTTGGGCCATTCAACGAACTGTGACCAGTTGATGGACGCTCTGGTTAAACAACTATTTTTTAAGTGAGAGGCGCCGATATGAACGATATGGCATTTGACGCGCGGTTAATCGAACTGATTGAACGCGTAGCTACCAAAGACACCAACGCACTGCGTGAGCTGTATGACGCTACCAGCGCCAAGCTCTACGCTGTAGCCATGCGCGTGGTGGGCAATACCGAACACGCTGAAGACGTGTTGCAAGAGGCTTATCTCAACATCTGGCGCATCGCTGAGGACTACCGCGCCAGCCTAAGCCCGCCGATGGCGTGGATGGGCGTAGTAGTGCGCAGCCGCGCACTGGATTTTTTGCGTAAACGCAAGGTGGAACGCGCGCTGGTAGGCCCGGAGATGGATGAGCAGCTCGCCAACACGCTGGACAGCGACACCCCTACGCCGATGGACACCAGCATGGCCAGCGAACAGGCGTGGGCACTGCATGAATGCCTGCGCAAGATTGAGGCTAAACCACGCGAAGTACTCACCATGGCGTATTTTCGTGACCTCAGCCATGGTGAGCTGGCGGAGCAGTTGCGCTTGCCACTGGGCACCGTAAAAACCTGGATTCGGCGCAGCCTGGAGCAGTTGCGCTACTGCATGGCCAAGTTCGCTTAAGGGGGTGGCATGCATATTGGACAACACCCTGAACTTCTAGACCGCTTGGCAGCCAGCTATGCGCTGGGCAGCTTGAAAGGCCCTGCGCGCCGCCGATTGGAAGCCTACGCACGTCAAAGCGCTGTAGTGCGCACCAGCATGCTGTTATGGCAAGAACGTCTGCACGCCATGACTGAATTAACAGCGCCCGTGACACCGAGTGCCAATGTGTGGAAGCGGATTGAAAACGCCCTGGCCCAAGAGCGCGAGGCACAGGGCGCCCCGCAACGTTACAGCCTGCTACAAACCAGCTTGCAGCAGCTTCGCCAAGCGCTGGGCCGCTGGCGCGGTGCGGCGCTGGCTGGGGCCTTGGCTACCTTGGCCGCCGTAGGCGTTGGCCTGCAAATCAGCCGCAGCCTGGACGCCCAAGTAGGCCAACTGCAAGCGCAGCTTAAAAATACCCCACAAACGCAATACGTAGCGGTGCTGGCTGACGATCAATCAGCAGCATCCGTACTGGTCACCGTTGATCTCACCAAAAACCGCTTAACCCTGCAACGCGTCGGCGGCTACCAAGAGGCGGGAGACAAGTCGTTGCAGCTCTGGGCTTTGCCAACCGCAGGTAGCCCGCAGTCTTTGGGCGTTTTGACTGGCGACAAGGTGATTCGGCTGGCGGCGCAGGCTGGGCAGGTAACGGCCATCCCTATGCTGGCCATCAGCCTGGAGCCAAAAGGCGGCGTACCCAGCGCGACAGGGCCGACGGGGCCGGTGCTGTTCAAGGGCGCTTTACTCAAAACGGCTTTGTAGTGTCATGCGCGTACGTCGCTCACGCCTGCTTAAAACAGTTCGGGGTATTCAACGCTGGTTTTTGCTCTTAATTTAGTAGCATCTTGTGCCATATTCTGTTGGGCTAGCGGCCCACTTCCTTCTAAATTCTTGGGTTCCAGCTTGCCCACCCGAACACCCAGCAGGCGAAAGCGCAATTGCAGGTTGGCGCGCTTGAGCGCCAAGCCTGCGGTGCGCCGGATCAGCGCTGCGTTGTCGGTGGCGCTGTCCAGGGTGATGTCGCGGGTAACGATTTTAAAATTGCCGTAGCGCAGCTTGATGCCAATGGTTTTGCCCAAGTAGCCTTTGCGCTGCAAATCGGCCGCCACGCTGTCGCACAACTGCGTGAAGATGGCCGACAGCTCGGCTTTGTCGTGCACGGCGTGCAGGTCGTTTTCAAAGGTGGTCTCGCGGCTCATGCTCACGGGTTCGCTCTCGGTCACCACGGGGCGGTCGTCGCGGCCCCATGCTGCTTCATACAGCCAGGCGCCATAGGTTTTACCAAAATGCGCCGTCAACTCGTGCGCTGGCTGCGCGGCCAAATCGCCAATGGTGTGGATGCCGCGGGCGGAGAGTTTCTCTTCGGCTTTGGGGCCGATGCCGTTGATTTTGCGTACCCCCAGTGGCCAAATTTTGCTTTGCACATCGCTGTCCATCACGATGGAGATGCCATTGGGTTTATTGAACTCGCTGGCCATCTTGGCCAGCAGTTTGTTGGGGGCCACGCCAATGGAGCAGGTCAGGCCGGTGGCGTCCAACACCGCCTTTTGGATCAGCCGTGCCAGTGATCGCCCTGCCTCGCGCTGGCCCCCAGGTACGTCGGTAAAGTCAACATACACCTCGTCCACGCCGCGGTCTTCCATCAGGGGCGCAATGTCGGTGACGGTGCTTTTAAACAGCCGAGAAAATTTACGGTATTCGTCAAAATCTACCGGCAGCAAGATGGCCTGCGGGCACAGCTTGGCGGCTTTCATCAGCCCCATGGCCGAGCCAATACCAAACTGCCGCGCGGCGTAGGTAGCGGTGGTAATAACGCCGCGCCCGGTGTAGCTGGCAATGGTGGGGAAGGCCTCGGGCGGTATCTGCGCGATGGGTGTGTCGGCGTATTTCTCCCCCAGCGCATCGTCCAGCCGCCTGCGGCCACCGCCTATCACTACCGGCAGCCCTTTAAGCTGTGGGTAGCGCAGCAGCTCTACCGATGCGTAGAAGGCGTCCATGTCGATGTGGGCAATGCGGCGCAGGGTCATAGTGCGCTTAAGTTTACTTCTTGGACTTCGCCCTTAATGTACCCCGCCACACACCCCACAGGCCGGGTTACGCGGCAGGCGTACCTCGTTCCACTCCATGCTGCGGCCGTCCAGCATTTGCAGGCGGCCTGTAAGGGGCTTACCAGCACCGCTAAGCAGCTTGAGCGCCTCGGCGGCCTGGATACTGCCAATGATGCCTACCAAGGGTGCAAACACGCCCATGGTGGCGCAGCGGGTTTCTTCAAAGGTGCTCTCGGGTGGGAACACGCAGGCGTAGCAAGGCGACTTACCGTCCCGGCTGTCGTACACCGTCACCTGGCCGTCAAAGCGGATAGCCGCGCCGCTGACCAAGGGCTTTTTATGCTGCACACAGGCGGCGTTGACAGCGTGGCGGGTAGTGAAGTTGTCGCAGCAGTCGATCACCACGTCGGCCTGGGCCACCAGGCTGCTCAGCAAAGCCGCGTCTGCGCGCTGCGCAATACAGGTAACGCGTACTTCAGGGTTGATAGCCGCTATGCTTTGGCTAGCGCTTTGTGCTTTATTTGTGCCGACCCGCGACAGATTATGGGCAATTTGGCGCTGCAGATTGGTCATATCCACCACGTCGTCATCGACGATGGTGATATGCCCTACGCCCGCGGTGCCCAGGTACAGGGCGACCGGTGAACCCAAGCCCCCGGCGCCGATGACCAGCGCGTGGGATGCGAGCAATTTTTCTTGACCTTCAACGCCAACTTCATTGAGCAGAATGTGGCGTGAGTAGCGCAGGAGCTGGTCGTCGGTCACTGGTCTTTTTTCTCTTCCTTGCGCTCAACAAGCGTTTTGCTGGCCAACACCGTGCCGCCTTTGAGCTTGGTGATGGCCTGGATCAACTGGAAGTCTTTGTCGCTGCCAAACTCGGGCACCTTGCGCTCGGCTTCGGGTTTCTTGTTGTATTCCTCAAGTTTTTTACGCGCTTCCTCGCGAGATTTTTCAATCTCTTTCTGGCGGACATCTTCAGCCACTTTTTCGGCTGCGCTGTCGCCTTTGCCAGTGTTCAAGTGCTTGGTTAAATCGGCCTCACGGGTGCGCAGGGCGGCAAACAGGTTGCCCTCGGCTGACTCGTCCACCATCACGTCAGGGATGATGCCCTTGGCCTGGATGGAGTTGCCGTTAGGCGTGTAGTAGCGCGAGGTGGTGAGCTTGATACCGGTGTCTGGCCCCAGTGGGCGCACCACTTGCACGCTGCCTTTGCCAAAGGTTTGGCTGCCCATGATGGTGCCGCGTTTGTAGTCTTGCAGGGCGCCGGCCACAATCTCGCTGGCCGAGGCCGAGCCTTCGTTCACCAGCACTACCAGGGGCACTTTTTTGTAGATGCCTTTGGTGTTGGCCGTCAGGCGTTTGATCACGTCTTCGCCGCTGCGGCGGTAAAACTCGGGCGAGGCTTTGTAGACAAATTTGCTCTCAGCCAACTGGCCGTTGGTAGACACCACGGCCACGTTCTCGGGCAAGAAGGCGGCTGATATTGCCACGGCGGCGTCTAGCAGGCCACCCGGGTCGTTGCGCAGGTCTAGCACCAGGCCTTTGAGGTTAGGCTCGGCCTTGTAGGTTTCTTCCAGCTTGCGGGCAAAGTCGTCTACCGTGCGATCTTGGAACTGGCTGACGCGCAGCCAGGCGTAGCCAGGCTCGACCACTTTGCTGCGTACCGACTGGTTGCGGATTTCTTCGCGGGTGATGGTGACGGGGAAGACGCGGTTATTTTCGTCGCGGCGCAAAATCGTCAAGATCACCTTGGTATTGGGCTCGCCACGCATGCGCTTGACAGCATCGTTGATAGACAGGCCTTTGACAGCCGTGTCGTCAATCTTGGTGATCAAATCATTGGGCTTGAGGCCTGCGCGAAAAGCGGGCGAGCCTTCGATGGGCGATACCACCTTGACCAAGCCATCTTCCTGGCTGATTTCAATGCCCACGCCGACAAACTTGCCCGAAGTACCTTCGCGGAATTCTTTGAAGGATTTTTTGTCAAAGTACTGGCTGTGCGGGTCTAGGCTGGCCACCATGCCGGTGATGGCCTCGGAAATCAGCTTTTTCTCATCCACCGGTTCGACGTAGTCGGTTTTGATCATGCCAAACACCGCTGCAAGTTGTTGCAGCTCTTCCAGCGGCAAGGGGGCCAGCGCGCGCTGCGCGACCGACTGCACCGAGATGGTGGTTAAGGCACCCGCTACGGCACCCATGGTGATCCAGCCTGCGATTTTGAATTTCGTGTTCATGCAAAAATACCCTGTAAAAGCACTACTTTATATAGCAGCAATATACACCTTGGAGCCGCCTTGCGGCCAAGGGGTTCCCGTTAAAAAGCAACCGTTATGTAAGGTTTTTTACGCTTTGCCTTGGCTGGCAACAGCTGCCGCCGCCTTGGCCGCCGCCTCGGCGTCGCCCAAATAGTAGTGGCGGATCGGTTTTAGCTGAGCGTCCAGCTCGTAAACCAGGGGAATTCCGTTGGGAATGTTCAGCCCTACAATGTCGTCGTCGCTAATATGGTCCAAATACTTGACCAAGGCGCGGATCGAGTTGCCGTGCGCCGCCACCACCACCCGCTTGCCCGCCCTGATAGCCGGGGCCATGGATTCGTTCCAAAACGGCAGTACCCGGGCTACGGTGTCTTTCAGGCATTCGGTCAGCGGGATATCTTCGGGCTTGAGCTTGGCGTAGCGCACGTCGCCGCGCTCGCTGCGCGGGTCGCTGGCCTCTAGCGCCGGGGGCGGCGTGTCGTAGCTGCGGCGCCACACCAGCACCTGGGCGTCACCGTATTTCTTGGCGGTTTCGGATTTATCCAGACCCTGCAATGCACCATAGTGGCGCTCATTGAGCCGCCAGCTATGCGCCACGGGCAGCCAGGTGCGGTCCATCTCGTCCAGCGTGTGCCACAGGGTGCGGGTGGCCCGCTTGAGCACGCTGGTGTAGGCCAGGTCAAAGTCATAGCCCTCGGCTTTGAGCAGTTTGCCGGCGTTTTTGGCCTGCTCTATGCCCGTGGCGGTCAAATCGACGTCGGTCCAGCCGGTAAAGCGGTTTTCAAGGTTCCAGAGGGATTCGCCGTGGCGAATAAGCACGAGTTTGTACATGGCGTCCTAGCGCGAAAAAAAGGGGGTGAATCAGGTGGTTAAAAGGGGCAAGCAACGCGGCTGCGGATGCCCCACAGCCTTCCATTTTAGAATACGGGGTTAGGCGCACCGGCTGTTTTGGCCCGCGCAGGCTGTTTTTTTGGAATTTGAATGAAATTTATTGTTGATAACTGGATGCTGTTTGCCGTAGCTATTGGGTCGGCGTCGATGCTGTTTTGGCCTATGGTGAAAGACACTGTGCTGGGCGGTGGGGCCCTGTCGCCCAACGCGGCAGTGCAGCTGATTAACCGCGAAAAGGCGGTGGTGATTGATGTGAGCGAGGCTGACGAGTTTGCCGCCGGGCACATTGGCGGGGCCAAAAACATACCGGTGAACGAGATTGAGGCCAAGCTGGCCGGCGCGGTAAAAAACAAAGCCTTACCGCTGGTGCTGGTGTGCAACACCGGTGCCCGCGCCAAACGCGTGGAGGCGGCGGCCAAAAAGCTGGGGTTTGGCAATGTGCAAACCATGGCAGGCGGCCTGAAGGCCTGGAAAGCCGCCAATCTGCCGATTGAAAAATCCTGAATCTGCCCTCACCTGCCCTCACCTGCCCTCACCTGCCCTTACCCTCCCGGAGCCCCGCCCCATGCAAGCCGTCAAGATGTACACCACTGCCGTATGCCCTTACTGCGTACGCGCCAAGCAAATCCTCAAAAGCAAAGGGGTCGAGCAGATCGAAGAAATCCGCATTGACACCGACCCCGAAGCGCGCATGAAGATGATGGAGATCACCGGCCGGCGTACCGTGCCGCAAATCTACATTGGCGACACGCACGTGGGTGGGCACGACGATTTGGTGGCTTTGGACGGCAAGGGCGGCCTGATGCCCTTGCTGCAGGCTTAACAATTTTCCCTGAGATAATCCCGCTATGCCCGCACCCCTGCGGGCTTTGTTTTGACTTTAACTACAGCACCCCACCATGGCCGACACCCCTAGCAATACCGACCCCGTGTTCCAAATCCAGCGCGTCTACCTCAAAGACCTGTCGCTGGAGCAGCCCAATTCGCCCGCCATTTTGCTGGACCAAGAGCAGCCCGCCGTAGACATTCAGCTCGGCGTCGAGGCCGCCCCGGTGGCCGACGGTGTGTTTGAAGTGTGCGTCACCGCCACGGTGACCACCAAGATCAACGACAGAACCGTGTTTTTGGTAGAAGCCAAGCAGGCCGGTATTTTTGAGATCCGCAACCTGCCGCAGGACCAAATTGGCCCCATCCTGGGCATTGCCTGCCCGCAAATCGTCTACCCGTACCTGCGCGCCAGCGTAGCCGACACCATCACCCGTGCGGGCTTTCCGCCGGTGCACTTGCAGGAAATCAACTTTCAGGCCATGTTTGAGGCGCAGCAAGCCCAGGCTGCCGAGCAGCAAGCCCCGCAAATCGTCACGCAATAACCTGGCGCTGCCAAACCGCGGCTCCGCGCTTCTGACGCAGCGGTGCGCAACGGTTTGCAGGCTGCGTTAATGGATTTAGCGAATTTAATCGAGTTTACTGGTCTTTTAGCCCATAAGCCCAATAGAACAGGGCATAAGCAGCTATGAAAATTATAGTAATCGGTGCGGGTGCTTGGGGTACTGCTTTAGCCGTCAGCGCCGCGCCGCGCCACGCTGTCACGCTATGGGCACGGGACGCCGAGCAGGCCAAGGCCTTGCAGACCAGCCGCGTTAACACCGCGTATTTACCGGGCATTGCCCTGCCCGCCAGCCTGCAGGTGCGCACAGGCGCTACGGCCAGCGTGCCCAGCCTGGCTGCGCAGCATGACCTGGTAGTGATTGCCACGCCCCTGTCGGGCCTGCGCGAATGGCTGACCCACCTGGCCCAGGTGCAGCAGCCAGTCGCCTGGTTATGCAAGGGTTTTGAACAAAATGGCCTGCTAGCCCATGAGGTATGTGCACAAGCTGCTCCTGGTTTGGTAGCGGGTGTACTGAGCGGCCCGAGTTTTGCGCAAGAGGTAGCCCGCGCCCAGCCCACGGCCTTGGTAGCCGCCAGCCAGCACGCCGTGGTGCGCGATGCCTTGGTAGAAGCCTTTCACACTAACAGCCTGCGCGTGTACGCTGGCGACGACATGGTGGGCGTGGAAGTGGGTGGCGCGGTAAAAAACGTGCTGGCCATTGCCACCGGCCTGTGCGATGGCCTGCAACTGGGCCTGAACGCCCGCGCCGCGCTCATTACCCGCGGCCTGGCCGAGATGACGCGCCTGGGCCTGGCGCTGGGTGCCAAGGCCGAGACCTTTATGGGCCTGTCCGGCCTGGGCGATTTGGTGCTGACTGCCACCGGCGATTTAAGCCGTAACCGTAAGGTAGGCCTGCTGCTGGCCCAGGGCCGGTCGCTATCGGAAGCCACGGCCTCATTGGGCCACGTGGCCGAAGGCGTGCTGTGCGCCCGCGCGGTGGTGCAGCGGGCCCGCAGCCTGGGGGTTGATATGCCCATCGCCCAATGCGTGGTGGCGCTGCTGGATGGCAAGCTACAGCCCGCGCAGGCGGTTGCGCTGTTGATGGGCCGCGAAGCCGTGGCGGAGCACACGCCGTTGCCCAAAGGCTAAGCCAGAGCCCGCGCTACAGCCAGCGCTTGCGATCAACCTATTTCCGGCAGTTGAAAGGCCATAAACCGTCTGCAAGCTAGACTACAAGCCAATTTCAACGGATTTGCGAGGGTCACCAAATGGGTGAAGCT
>JAYUHM010000087.1:0-5596 GCA_043766985.1 Polaromonas sp. | reverse complement strand
TTGGCACTGCGTTGCTTTTGCCTTTGGTCTTGCCGTTGACGACAGACACATTCAGCCCCACTGGCGGGTCCAGCATGCCAAAGCCAACCGTCATCAGCACCATGATGCCAAACCAGATGGCGGTGTGCTCTTTGGTCATGCCAAAGTCCAGGCCCATGATCATCGGAAAGAAAATCGGTATGGTCAGCAAAATCATGCTCAGCTCGTCCATCACTGCGCCCAGCACCACATAAAACAGCATGATGGCTGCCACCACCATGGCAGGTGACAAACCCCATGAGCCGACAACCTGCGCTAGCTGGGCAGGCACTTGCGTTAACGCCAGCGCCGCATTCATCAAGTCAGCCCCCAAGAAGATCAAAAAGATCATGGCCGAGCTTTCAGCCGTGGCGTAAAAGCAGTTCTTGAACTTGTCCCACGTCATTTCACGCTTGGCCAAGGCTGCGACAAACGTGGCAAACGCACCCACAGCCGCGCCCTCAGTCGGCGTGAAGAACCCGCCGTAAATGCCGCCAAACACAATGATAAAAATGATAGCGATTGGCCCAATGCCTTTAACGGCTTCAGCCATATTTGTTTTAACGACTTCAGCTTTTTCAGGTGCGTGGCCAGGCACCAGCCGAACATAAATGCTGATAGCCACCATGTAGCCCAGCATCGCAATGATGCCGGGCACCATGGCCGCGGCAAACAGCTTGGCAATGTTTTGCTCCGTCAAAATCGCGTAGATAACGAGCGGCACTGAGGGCGGAATCAAAATCCCGAGCGTTCCGCCCGCGGCCAGCGTGCCGGTGGTCAAGCGACCTGAATAGCCGTGCTTGCGCATCTCGTCATAAGCCACATTGGTAATGGTGGCGGCCGTGGCCACAGACGAGCCGCAAATGGCACCAAAAGCCGCGCAGGCCAGCACTGCCCCCATGGCCAAGCCGCCTTTGAAGCGGCCCATCACGCCTGCAGCAAACTGAAACAGCGCTTTGCTGATGCCGCCTTGGGTAGCAAAATGCCCCATCAAAATAAACAGCGGAATCACTGACAAGTCATAGCTGGCAAAGCGCGCAAACGCTTGGCTGTTCAAAAAATTAGCCAACGGGCTCCAGCCGGTTTGCACCACGTAGCCAATGCCGCCCGCCACAAACATGCACACCGCGATGGGCACACGCACGGCCATGAGTGCCAGCATGATGCCAAAAATCATTAACGCGAGTTGAAGGCCGCTCATACTGCTAGCTCCGGGTTGGCTTCATGTGCCTCTGGGGCAAAGCCGAAAAGCGTTTGGTGTAGCGCGATGAGCGTGGTGAGCGCCAAGGGCGGCACCATGGCGCTGAAGATGACCCACTCGGGGAAGTTCAGCATCATGGTGCCACTGTGGCTGTCCCAGGCGTTCAGGCCGCCCAGTGCGGTGCGCCAGGTCATCAACCCCATGACGGCGGCCAGCAGCAGCGCGCCAAAGCGCTCCATGGTGTGCTGCGCAGATGCAGAGGCTTTGCTGGTGAAAAAATCCACCATGATGTTGCCACGCTTGAACTGGCACCACGGCATAAACAGCGCCACGGCAGCGCCTGCGGCAGCGCCCGACAGCTCAAAATCACCCACAATGGTGGTGCCAATGGTGTCGCGGCCAATCACGCTGATGACTGTCATCAGCGTGATGAAGACCAGCAGCAGCCCGGCCAGGATGGCGCACAGCTTGGCTAAATTTTCTAGGATTTTCAAACCAGGACTCTTTCAAAGTGACAGACGCATGCAGCACAAAGCAAACTATAAACACTACTATTTTAATAGCGACTTGTGCCGTGCTATATTGGGCTTACGGCCTAAATGAGCAGTAAAAAGCTTAAATGACCTTGACGCGCAGCTCGGTCAGCCCACCCACCATGCCCACCATGGTGTCGCCGCTGACTACCGCGTTCACACCGGCTGGCGTGCCGGTATAAATCAAGTCACCGGGTTGCAGCTCCCACGCGGTGCTCAGGTGTTCGATGGTCTCAGCCATATTCCAGATCAGCTTGTTGATGTGGCTGCGTTGGCGCTCTGTGCCGTTCACGCTGATCCAGATCTCGGCATTCACAATGTCGCCAGCCTGCGCGGCGGGGGTGATGGGGCCAATGGGGGAGGAATGGTCAAAGGCTTTGCCAATGCACCATGGGCGGCCTTGCTTTTTCATCTCGCCTTGCAGGTCGCGGCGGGTCATGTCCAGGCCCACGGCGTAACCGTAGATGTGCTTCATCGCGTCTGCCGCCTTGATGTTTTTGCCACCGGTGCCAATACAGGCCACCAGCTCAATCTCGTGGTGGAAGTTTTTGGTAAGGCTAGGGTAGGGCACGCTGCCCGTCTCGCCAGCGTTGACCACCACGACGGTGTTGGCCGGCTTGATGAAGAAGAAGGGCGGCTCGCGGCCGGTAAAGCCCATTTCTTTGGCGTGGTCCTCGTAGTTGCGGCCTACGCAGTAAATGCGGTTGACCGGAAAACGCTCGGCACGGCCTACAACGGGTACGCTGACAACGGCGGGAGGGGTAATTACGTAGCTCATGGTTCTAGTCTCTCTTCTTTGTGTATGCCCAATGCCTGGTGCACCGGACGGTCTGAATAACTGAACAGCACGCAGCCTTGCGCGCTGTTCAAGCGGAGGGTATGCCACGACGGCACCACAAAGTGGTCGCGCGCAGTGAAGTCAAATTGTGCCTTGCCCGCAGGCGATTCTATGGTCGCAGTGCCCGTACCCTCCACGACGCTGAACACCGCGCCATCGGTTTGGCGGTAAGGTTTGCCACTAAAGCCCTTGGGCAATAGCTGCATAAAGGTGCCCATGGTGGGCATGGGCGAGCCGCCGGTAAGCGGGTTGGTATAGCGCAGTTTTACGCCGTCCCACGCGTCTACGGGGGCTGCGCGCTCTAGCTGGTGCAGCGCCTCGCGGGTGCGGGTGTAGGGGTAGCTAAAGATGGGGCTGGTAGCGCCGTAGGGCGAGGTACCGCGCACGGGGGCCATGTTGTGGCCGTAGCGGGCAAAGCTGGTGCCTTCAGGTTCTTTGACCAGCTGTGACTTGGATAGGTCGTTCTCGGCAAACCCAGCGTCAAAAAAGCGCAGCATAGGGATGTCCAGGCCGTCCAGCCAGACCATGGGGCCCTGGCCCTCGTGGCCATGGTCGTGCCAGGCCATGCTGGGCGTGGTGATGAAGTCACCCGGCTGCATGGTGGTGCGCTCGCCGTCCACCGCGGTGTAGGCGCCCGAGCCTTCCACAATAAAGCGCAGGGCCGACTGCGTGTGGCGGTGGCTGGGCGCCACCTCGCCAGGCAGTATCAGCTGCAGGCCTGCGTACAAAGACTGGGTAATGCAGCTTTGGCCGCGCAGGGCCGGGTTTTCTAAAATCAGCACCCGCCGAATAGCCTCTTCCGCCGTGATGGCAGCGCCCGCACGCATCAGGAAAGGCCGCACCTCGTGGTACTTCCACAGGGCGGGCACGCAGGGCGTTTTAGGCTGCGGCGGCACCAGCGCGTGCAGCACCTCCCACAGGGGCGTCAGGTGGTGGGGTGCCATGTCAGCGTAGAGCTGGGCGCGGTCGGGGTGCTGGGTGGTTTGCATGGTGTGACTGGCCTGGCTTATTCGACCTTGATGCCGCGCGTGGCGATAATGCCGCCCATGATGGCCGCCTCAGCCTTTACGCGGCTTTTCAAACCATCGGCCGAGGTGCCCACGGCTTGCCAGCCTTGGTTAAACAGCTTTTGCCGGGTGTCGGCATCGCGAATGGCTTTGCTTACCTCTACCGCCAGCTTGGCTTGCGCCGCCGCAGACAAATTGGCCGGGCCTACCAGCGCGGTCCATACCTCCAGGTTCAAGTCGCGCAGCCCGGCCTCGGCCAGGGAGGGTACATCGGGCACCAGTGCGCTGCGGCCACTGGTAAGGCCAATAGCCTTGAGCTTGCCTGCACGCACCTGCGGCATGGCCACGCCCGGGGCCATCAAGGCCAGCTGAATTTGCCCGCCCAGCATGGCGGTGGCCACCTGCGGGTAGCCAGCGTAGGGCACATGCACCGCGCCCATGCTGCCCACCTTGGACTTGAGGTATTCCATACCCAAATGGCCCACGGTGCCGTTGCCCGGCGTTCCGTAGTTCCACTGCTCGCCCCCATTGCGGGCCGCAGCAAAAAATTCAATGCCACCGGGTTGGTTGGGCGTGGTGACCAGCACCAGGGGTGATGTAGCCAGCAGCGAGATGTAGGCAAAGTCTTTGACCGGGTCATACGGCAGCTTGCTGTAGAGCATTTTGGCCGAGGTGAGGTTGCCATTGATAAGCACGCCCAGGGTGTGGTCGTCGGTGGCCTTGGCTACCAAATCCGCCGCAATATTGCCCGAGGCGCCGGGGCGGTTTTCAATGATGATGGGTTGGCCCAGGGCTTTGGACAGCGGCTCGGCCAGCGTGCGCGCGGCCATGTCGGGCGTAGTGCCACCGGGAAAGCCAACCAGAATCTTGATCGGTTTGGTAGGCCAGCTGCCTACCGGATTTTTAGTGACTTTTTGGGCGTAAGCCCAAGTAGATAGGGCACAAAGAGCTACCAAAAGCGTAGCGTTTATCAGGCAATTGTGGCGCAGGGTCATAGGGCGTCCTTGGGGCGTGAACCAAACCGCATAGCGTAGCCTAAATACGCGCTTTTTGTCATTGAACAAACCCGCAGAATCCATGCCGCCAGCGCAGACCAGGATAGGAAGGGTTGTTTGCGCTGTCATGCTTAAATGATATGTATGCTTATCATTTGTATGCATAGTATTAACCCTAAACTGTGCCTATTTGGCTATGTCTGTGCGCATAATTCAGCTATGCCAAGTTTCGATTTCTCCAGCGCCCCCGGCCATTTGATCCGCCGCGCCCACCAAGCTTCCATAGCCTTGTTTACCCAGGAAATGGCCGCGTTTGACGTAACCGCAGTGCAGTTTGCCATTCTGCAAACCCTGCTGGACACACCGGGCGCAGACCAAATTACAGTAGCCCAAACCGTGGCACTAGACGCCGCCACCTCCGGCTCCGTCATAGGCCGCCTGGAGGCACGAGGCTGGCTACGCCGCGAGGCCGACGCCGTAGACAAACGCCGCAAACTGCTATGGCTAACCCCAGAAGGCCGCAAAGCCGCCAACCAAATGAAGCGGCCAGTGCAGAAAGTGCAGGATCTTCTGCTTGCGCCTTTAACGGAGTCGGAGCAGTTGCAACTGGTGGCGTTGTTGCGGAAGATTAGTTTGGATTGAGGGCTTGCTGCTGGAAGAGTGCTTTTCTAGCTTTTGTACGTTGCGGCGCTTGAGGAAGTTCGGCTGTCAAAAATTTCCGAAATCACGCGCCCAGGTTTTGTAGAAATCTGTAGACCTCGCCGCGCCTTTCTACAATTTTTGCATCCAAACCACGCTCAATCACCGCTTGCTTGCATGTGTAGTGCGCTGTTTCGCGCAACGGTGTCATGGTTATTTGGCAAACTAATACTATCGAAAAAATAGCTGCTTGTGCGTAAGTATATTGGGTTGCAGGTCAATTTAGCGTGCAACTCGTCGCTCCTGTGCAATTGCGATTACGTTCGACATGAGCGGCAGCCGCAGGCGCGCGAAGCGCGCCTGCG
>JAYUHM010000086.1:0-5602 GCA_043766985.1 Polaromonas sp. | reverse complement strand
CCAAAGCCCGCGCGGCTGTGCTGGCGTCCACCGTGATGGCCATCTCTGCGAGCAAGCCAATGAAGGCAGTTGCACGTGCCTCTGACACCCAAGCCCTGGCCTGGGCTTTGACGAGCACGTTGGCAACTTCCAGCGGCCAGACACCGGGAACCAAGGCCTCGCCAGTCTCCTCGGTCAGCAGGCCCAGCACCCGGGAGGCGTAGGCAAGCCGCTCCTCGCTGCCGTCATTGAGCAGCCAGCGCATGACCACCGAGTTGTCCAGCACAAACCGCATCAGTCGCGGCCCGCTTCCATCAAGGTCTTGATGTCAAGGGCTTCAAGCTGTGGGGCCTCGTGCATCAGGACTTGCATACGCGCGGCGGCCTGCATGCCAGCACGGCGCAGGCTGGCGCCCGCAGGAAGCAGGTCAGCCACGGGCTCGCCGCGCTGGGTGATGGTGAAGCCCTGGCCCTGACGCACCCGGCGCAGCAAATCCGCCAAATGCGTTTTGGTTTCGTAAGAACCTATGGATTCGAGATGCATTTTGTAGCCTTCATTTGGTCTAGACCAGATTGTAGACCAGTTGCTAAAAACACCTGCTTGACCAACTGGTCAAAGGCGCGAAAGAAATGAAGCTCCATATCGCGGGCAAAACCGTGCGCGGCGCCGTTGCGCTTGAACTCCCCGTACCTGATGTACGCGTCATCCGCGAGGCCGCACAGCTCAGCCAAAGCCAGTTTGCCAAACTGCTTGGCGGGAATTTGCGCACCTGCAAAACTGGGAACAGCATCGCGCCCGCCCCACCGGGCCTGCGCGGGCACTGCGCAAAATTGCGGCGTCCAACCCCAAAGCCATTGATGCGCTGCATCCGTGATGACGCGGATGCGTGGTTGCAGTTGCTATTATTTTGGTAGCTTCTTGCGCACGTATCTAATGGGCTAGCAGCCTGTTTTATGCTTAAAAGTTGGTTGTCAGGGGCGGAATCAACCTTTGGCGGGCTGTAGCGGCTGATTTTCAGGCATTAAATTGACTACCAGCCCAATATATACGGTCGTGACCAGCTATTGAATTTGTAGCGTTTGAGGGGCTGACAATGCGAAATGGGAGACCTCTCAGCCTCCCCGTCGAGAAAATGTCACGTTGCAGATCGCTTCACGAGCATTTGTGCAAAGTCCACGACTAACCGACGACTTGGTAACGACAGCTTACGAAAGGTTTTGCGCAGTTCCAAAGCCTCGGATGAATAGTCCACGGACGTCTCCCGCTCTTTGTCGGGGAGTGTGTGAAGAAGCTGCGTTCCTTCTAAGGCGGCATAAACAGCAGCCGACGATGTACCCAACGCAGCGGCTAGCGCATCCAGGCGGGTTGTTGGCAGTCGGCGCTCTCCGCGTTCAATGCGCGACACATGGCTTGTCCCCATTCCGGCCTCAAGTGCCAGTCTCTCCTGGGACCAACCTTTTTCCTCCCGAAGTGAACGAATGACTTGACCTATGTACATGGCAAGTTTTTCGTTCAAATGTGACTATTTGGCAAAGCCCATTTGTCTAATCAATATGTATGATTCGCCTATTTGTCATATTTGGTGGATTGCTGGCTATGGCAGCAATAACAGTCGCTTCACGGAGTCATAGATGTCTTCTTTCCCCTTGGCTCAACAATTCACAGGCTACAAAAGCTCCAACAAGTCCTTCGTTTATGAGTAAAAACGAGCGCAAAACAGAGAACGTGGTTCGCGATGAACTGCGCAAATACGGGTTTTATGATCCTGCATCAGACATCCAAGTTGAGGAACAAAAAAGCAACATCGAAGCCGTCAAGCGGCTGATGAAGACCGCAAGCAAATCTGGCGGCGGCGGTGGGGGTGCGCCCGAGTTCATCGCCAGCGCGCCAAGCGCTGCTGATTTCTTGCTGATTGTTGAGTGCAAGGCCGATAGGAAAGATCACGGCAGTTCCGTGGTCGGCAACCTTCTGAATGGACAGACTTTCAGTGAGGATGATGATGCAAAAGCCAAGCGAACCCAGCGCTTCGCCATTGACGGCGTGCTCCACTACGCCAAATTCTTGGCGCGCGAGTTCAACGTTATCGCCATCGGCGTTAGCGGCGAAACCAAAAAAGCGGCGTTGATATCCGCATATCTGTGGCCCAAGAGCGGTAGCCGGCCCAAGGAACTGTTTGCTAAGGATGGCGCAGCGCTCAGTGGCTTTATCCCTTGGAAAGACTACATCGAACACGCCACGTTTGATCCAACGGTACAGAAGCTCAGATTCGATGAACTTATGAGTTTTGCCGCTGATTTGCATGAGTTTATGCGGGACCATGCGAAGCTCACTGAAAGCGAGAAGCCGCTTCTTGTAAGTGGCACGCTCATTGCGCTGAGAAATAAAGCTTTCGTTGCGTCGTATGGCGTTCAAACACCAGTGCAATTACAGAAAGACTGGATGCGAGTCATCCAGGAAGAAATTCAGGCTGCAGATATTCCGCAGGCCAAAAAGGACAATATGACCCAGCCTTACTCAAGCATTGGGGTTCACCCCGAACTGGGCAAGGCAACGAAGTCATATCCCAAGGGGCCGTTGCATGAGCTGATTGACAGGCTCAATAGCAAGGTGTGGCCTTTCATCAGCATCTATCACGACTTCGACGTGGTGGGTCAGTTCTACGGCGAGTTTCTGAAATATACCGGCGGTGACAAGAAGGCGCTGGGTATTGTTCTTACTCCCCGGCACGTCACAGAGCTTTTTGCTTTATTGGCCAACGTCAACAAGGACAGCAAAGTGCTGGATATCTGTGCGGGCACAGGCGGATTTCTTATCTCCGCCATGCACCGCATGTTCAAAAGTGCCACGACAGATGCGGAAAAATCTCATATCCGCAAAGAGAGCCTGGTTGGCGTTGAGCAGCAGCCCAATATGTTCGCACTGGCAGCATCAAACATGATTTTGCGTGGCGACGGAAAGGCTAATTTGTACCAGGGCAGTTGTTTTGACGACGCTATCACGCTTGCGATCAAAAAGCACCAATGCGGCGTCGGGATGATTAACCCGCCGTACAGCCAGAGTGACAGCGATCTGCATGAGTTGCGTTTCATAAAACACATGCTTGACTGTTTGCAGCCAGGCGGAACCGGCATCGCGATCGTTCCAATGGGCTGTGCTTTAAGTGCCAATGGTTTGCGGGCAGAAATTCTGAAAGAACACACGCTCGAAGCGGTCATGTCTATGTCCGACCAGCTTTTTTATCCGGTTGGCACGGTCACCTGCATCATGGTGTTCACTGCGCACAAGAGCCACGCCAGCCAGAACCGGAAAACCTGGTTTGGGTACTGGAAGGCTGATGGCTTTGTGAAGACAAAACACAAGGGCCGTATTGATCTGAATGACTCCTGGCCAGCTATTCGTGATCGTTGGGTTGACGCCTTTCGCAATCGTGAGGTTCACCCAGGCGAGAGTGTTCTCCAGAAAGTCACGGCTGACGATGAATGGTGTGCCGAAGCCTACATGGAAACTGACTACTCAAAAATCACTTGTGATGACTTTGAACGCACCGTGCGCGATTACGCGATCTTTCGTGTCCTTGGGGCTCAACAAGATGCCAGTGAAGAAGTCGAAAATGTGGAAGTCTCGGAATGAAACTGGTGGCCTTGTCAACGCTATTCGGTGTCACCTACGGGGTGAACCTAGAACTCAACAGAATGACCGTCAACGTAAACGGGATTCCCTTCGTGGGTCGTTCCGACCGAAATAACGGAGTGACCGCACGCGTAACGCCCAGCCCGGGTGTAACCCCAAATCCTGCAGGAACGCTCTCGGTAGCTGGCGGTGGTTCTGTGCTTGCCACATTCCTGCAACTCGAACCATATTACTCAGGACGCGATCTGTTCTATCTCACGGCTCTGGAACCAATGAATGACAGCCAAAAGCTCTACTACTGTGCCTGCATTCGCTCGAATCGATACCGCTACAGTTACGGGAGACAAGCCAATAAAACTCTCAAAGAGCTGCTAATCCCCGCTTTGGACGATGTACCTCAGTGGGTGAATGACGGGCTCAGCAGGGTTGTAGATGACTTTTCCACACGCCTGAAAAGCATCGGCGAGGAGCCGTAAAAACCCCAAAAACGGATTTATCTCACGGTGATTCAGGTCAAATAGATCGGTTCTTGGCGGTCGAGGGCAGCACGATGAAGGCCTTGCCGCCGCGTGAGCGGTCGGCGGCGCGCACGAAGTCGGACTGGCCGCCAGAGCCCGAACCATCTACGCTGCTTGGCGCCCTTGCATCCCTCTCAAACCCGCCGCCTAAACAGCGCAAAGGCGATTCCCAGCACCAACGCCGCAAAACCCGGCAGCCACCCAACTTCAGGCAGCACGCGGGCCACGTCGCCGCTGCGCAGCAGCACATCGAGCAGACCTTCTAGGCCCCCAGTTCATGGATGGATAGCTGGCGATTTTTTGCATCATTGGCGGCTTCATAAACAGCGGGGTTGTGCAGACCTTTCCCATGTATTTAGGCGCGCGGCACAATGGCGCAGGAGATTTCAACATGACCGCGCCAGACCCCGCCAGCCAGCCCAGAACGTTCCTCGAATACCTGTATCACGCGGCCGTGACGCGCGCACTGCCGCTGCACAACACCGCCGCGTTTTTGCCAGCGCCTCCGCAGGGCTGCACCATCGTCATCGGTGCCGGAAAAGCTGGCGGCTCCATGGCGCAGGCAGTTGAAGCGCTGTGGCCTGCCGACAAGCCGTTGGAAGGCCTGGTCGTCACGCGCTACGGTCACATCCCGCTGCGGCCTGCGGGGCTGATGCAGCGCATCGACATCGTCGAAGCCTCGCACCCCGTGCCCGATGCGGCGGGTCTGCATGCCGCGCAGCGCATTCTGGCGATGGTGCAGGGGCTGACGAAAAACGATCTGGTGTTGTGTCTTATTTCTGGCGGCGGTTCTGCGCTGCTCACCTTGCCGGCCGATGGCTTGAGCCTCGAAGACAAGCAGCGCATCAACAAGGCCCTGCTCAATTCGGGCGCCAATATCGGCGAGATGAACTGCGTGCGCAAGCACCTCTCGCGCATCAAGGGCGGGCGTCTGGCGGCCGCGTGTACGCCGGCGCGCGTGGTGACGCTGATGATCAGCGACGTGCCGGGTGACGACCCGTCGGTGATTGCCAGCGGGCCGACCGTGCCTGACGTGACGACCTGCGCCGACGCGCTGGCGATCTTGAAGCGCTACGGCATCGACGTGCCTGAGGCCGTGCGGGCGCAGCTGGAAAGCGGCGCACTGGAAACCCCCAAGCCCGGCGACGATGCATTCAACGGCCATGAATTGCACCTGATCGCCACGCCGCAGCAGTCGCTTGAAGCGGCGGCTGTTGCTGCACGGGCCGCAGGGTTGAATGCCTACATCCTCAGCGACGAAATGGAAGGCGAATCACGCGAAGTCGGCAAGGTACATGCTGCGCTTGCTCGCGCAGTGGCGACTAAAAATCAACCGTTCCAGAAGCCGTGCGTGATTTTGAGCGGCGGCGAAACCACCGTCACGGTGAAGCCGGTGAAAGATGGCGCGGCGCGGGGCAAGGGCGGACGCGCCGGCGAATTTTGCCTGGGCCTGGCGCTGGCGCTGCAGGGCCAGC
>JAYUHM010000085.1:0-14887 GCA_043766985.1 Polaromonas sp. | reverse complement strand
TAACGACTGCATTGATCAACGCCTAGCCAATTTTGGAGCTCCTGTGGAGTGAACTGGACTCGGCTAAATCGTTCTGCCGCCCAGACTCCTAGCCCATTTCGCCGGCAAACTCATCCCAGCGTGGCCCATAGTCGTCAAACACAATGAAGCCTTGCATCTTGATGCGCTTGCGCAGCAGCGTGCCCACCAGCAGGCCCAGGCGGTCTGGGCCTGGCGGCAGCGCGGTGGCGTTGTAGGCTGCGATCATCCCGCACACGGGCGCGCGGCGGCCAATGTCCAGCAGCCCCGTGTAGGCCGTGAAGCCGGGCATGCCCAGCACGCCCAAAGCGCGTGAGGGATGGGGCTGCTCGGGAAACAGTGCCGTGAGGCCCTTGCCGTCAGACAACGCGTAGTCCTGCCAGCCGCTGAAGCCCAGTACCAGTTGGCCCGCTTTGAAGTCGCCATGCCGGGACGCCGACACACGCGATACTGTGCCGCCCACCATCACTGCGCCAATGGCCACTGGCGCGGCATACGATGGCCCATCACTCATGCGGCCGCGCATGTAAGGGTCTAGTGACAGGTGCAGCGTGCGCAGAGTGAGCCTCTTTTTGATTGATGGAACTACTTCAAAGCCTTGACCACCGCCTCAAACTGCGCGTGCAATGACTTGTGGTTCGGTGTGATCGATGGAATGGCCTTCGTGATGCCCAGCAGTTGGTACACCGCCATCTGCGCTGCGCGCACCGAGAACTCCACCGTGAAGACGGTGTCCTGCGGGATTTCGACAAACTGGCTGATGAAGGCAAAGTTCTTGGTGTCAGGTGGCCGCAAAGTTCTTGCAGCAGCTGCGCACCGGTGCAATCGTCCATTGGCTTGGCAACAAAATTACCGATGCGGTCTGGGAACAGCCCATAGCCCCAGAACACCTGCACGTCAGCGGGCTGGTTGGCAAAGTGCGGCTGGTGCGCCAGCACGATCGACATCAGCCAGTTCGACTCCGTGAACGTCACCAGGCCGCCGGTGCCCGCCTCGTTGCCGCTAAAGCGCTGCATCTGGTCGAAGAAGCTGGGGTTCTTCAGCGTGACGGTGAACGAGGCCCAGTCCGGTTGCGCCACGCAACTGTTGAACGCTGCCGGGTTGCCAAACGATGGCCGACCCTGGGCCAGCTTTTCCCACAAGGTCCAACTGCCATTGTGGGCCTTCTTCAACTTGGCTGGCGCGGCCGTCATCGAGCCCAGGCTGGAGGCGTCGGTCATCGAGCCGTTCTGCACAAAAACCAAATCACCGTCCTTCACCTGCATGATCTCTGCCTGCCCGTTCAAAGTACCGTGCATAGCGATAACCTCGAACAGGCCCCCTGTCGTCTTGTGGTCGATGTCGGTCACCGTGCAACCGGTGATCAGGTGAACGCCCTGTGCCTCTAGCCAGCGCTGCAAGGGTACCACCAGCGAGTCGTACTGGTTCAATGCCGTGCGCTTGACGCCCGCCAGCGTCTCGATGCGCGAGAAATCCAGCATGAAGCGGTGCAGGTAGCGCTTGAACTCAACCGCGCTGTGCCAGGGCTGGAAGGCGAAGGTGGTGACCCACATAAACCAGAACTCAGTGCGGAAGAAGGCGGGCGACAGGTGGTCGGTGATGCAGCTTCTGCCCAGCGCGGATTCATCGGCGTTGGCAAGCTTGAGCAACTCCACCCGGTCGTGCATGGAAAAACCCATTGAGGCCACGGGCACCTTCGCGCGGCGGCTGTCCACCAGCCGCGCCATGGCATTGGAGACATGCTTCTCATTGAACGCCAGCGTCTCGTCGAACAGGCTGCGGCCGCCCACGAAGTAGGCCCTGCGTGTGGAAGTCATGATTTTTCCTTGCCTGTGCGCTAGGAAACACAGCCACTTCATCAAGCCGGACATTGACCAGCAGGGACAACGCCAGCCTGCGCTGACCATCCCCGCAGTCTTCTGCATCGGCCTCAGCGTCTTGGTACGCTAACGAACAGACCTGATGATTGCAGGCGTGCATGCTGCGCTTTTACCACTCCCGTGCTGCGCGATCCGTTTGGCGATCAGCGGGATCGAATCTTTCCAGGATGCCGCCTTGGCGGCCTGAACAACGCACCCCCAAAGGTACTTCCCATGGACATCCCGCGTATGAACACTGTCAACAGCCCCGGCCTGACAGTGGAGGAAGCCAAGTCCCGCCTCGCCAGTGGCGGCCCGAATCGCCTGTTTACGCCGGCGCCAGTGAGCGTCTGGGCCATTGCCTGGCAAGAACTCAAGGAGCCGATGATCCTACTACTGCTGGTGGTCGGCGTGTTTTACAGCCTGTGGGGCGGGCTGGGCGACGCTGTCACCATCTTTATCGTGATTTTTCTGCTGGTAGCCGTGGAGGTCGGTGGCGAGTTCCGGGCCAAGCGCGCCATTGAGGGGCTTGAACGCGTCACGGCGCCCAAGGCGCGGGTACGCCGTGGTGGAGAGGTGCTTGTCGTGGAGACCGAAACTGTGGTACCGGGCGACGTGCTGATCCTGTCGCGCGGTGCGCGGCTTGCGGCCGATGCCAAGCTCACCGGTGCCCTCAACCTCAGCGTGGACGAGTCGACACTTACGGGCGAGTCGCTGCCAGCGGAAAAAGCTGTGGGGGATGCTGTTTTTGCGGGCACGGTGGTTGCGGCGGGTGAAGGTGAAGCCGAGATTTCTGCAACCGGCGGCAAGACGCGCCTGGGCCAAATGGCCGCGCAGCTTGCAACCGTGGAGCCGCCCAAAACGCCGCTGCAAGTAGCCATGGCTTCGTTGTCCGTCAAGCTGATGTGGGTAGCACTGTTCTTCGCCGTAGCCATTCCACTCATTGGAATTGCGCGCGGTGGCGACGTCCATCAAATGGTCCTCACCGGCCTGTCGCTGGCCTTCGCCGTCATCCCCGAGGAGCTGCCCATTATCGTCACCATGGTGCTGGCGCTGGGTGCCTATCGGTTGTCCAAAAAAGGCTTCCTGGTCAAACGCCTGAGCGCGGCCGAAACGTTGGGTGACACAACGGTGATCCTCACCGACAAGACCGGTACCTTAACCGAGAGCCGCATGCAGGTGAGCGAGGTGTTGCCGCTAAAGACGGAATTGCCCCCAGCCGCGCTCGAAACGGCGCTCAAAACCGTGATCCAAGCAGCGCTCGGCACAGTCTCCGCTGAAGCGCCAGATGCGCTGGAGCAAGCGGTGGCGGCGCATGCCAAGCTGCTGGGCGTGGCAGCGCCAGCGGGCCAGATTCTGCGTCTGCGCCAACCGGGCGACGGCAGGCGCAGCAAAGCCGTGTTGTGGAAATACCCCGACGGATCGTTGCGCGCCTACCTGACAGGTGCACCGGAGGAGGTTTTTGCCCGTTGCCGCGAGGTGCCGCAGGCACTGCGCAATCAGCTTGAAGCGCAAACCGCGCAAGGCCGGCGCGTCATCGCCGTGGCTACGGGCGTGATCGGCGCGCAGGCTGCGGACCATCCGTTCGACGAGCTGGAGCGCAACCTTGATCTCGTAGGCCTGGTGAGCCTGGCCGACCCACCGCGCCAAGGCGTGAGAGAGACGCTGGCGGAAGTCGCCAAAGCCGGTATTCGAACACTGATGGTGACCGGCGATCACCCTGCAACCGCTGCAGCCATCGCCCGCGAGGTTGGCATCGTTGCCGATCGGGTTCTTACGGGTGAGGAGCTGGATCATCTGGACGACACGGCGCTGGGCCAGACAGTGCGAAACGTGTCGGTGTTCGCCCGGGCCACGCCGCAGCACAAATACCGGTTGGTGAAGGCCTTGCAGAAAAACGGCGAGATTGTTGTTGTCACTGGTGACGGCGTCAACGACGCGCTGGCACTCAAGGCCGCCAACGTCGGCGTCGCCATGGGCATGAAAGGCACCGACGTGGCCAAAGATGCCGCACAGGCCGTGCTGGCGGACGACAACTACGCCACGCTGGCGCGCGGCGTGTTCGAAGGGCGGCACTTCTTCGACAACCTGCACAAGGGTGTCAACTACTACCTTGCGGTCAAGGTCGCGCTGATCGCCATCTTTTTGCTGCCAGTGCTGTTTGGGCTGCCGCTGCCGTTCGCGCCGGTCCAGATCATCGTGCTGGAGATGTTCATGGACCTGGCCGCCTCCGCCGGCTTTGTGGCCGAACCTGCAGAACCCGATATTGCCCGTCGCCCACCCCGTAACACGGCCACCGCGCTGATGGACGGCGCGGCAGCGCGCAGCATCTTCTTCAAAGGCGCTTTGCTGTTTGCTGCCGTGATGTCCGCCTATGCGTGGGCAAGTTGGCGCGGGCTGTCGCCAACAGCGGTGCAAACCTGCGCATTCACGGCGTGGATGGTTGGCCACGTCGCGTTGGCGTTCATCTCGCGCAGTGACCGTGCCTGGATCGTGCGCCTCGGTGTGTTCACCAACCACGTCATGAACCTGTGGGCGGTTGCCGCATTCGGCTTTGTCCTGCTCGCGATCTACGTTCCCGCGCTGCGCGAGGCGCTGCATTTCGCTGCTGTGTCTCCTACTGACCTGATCGTTTGCGCGGCGTTGGCGCTGTTGCTGGTCGCACCGGCGGAACTGAGGAAAGCCTTTGCCGCACCCAAAAAGAAGCCCAACGAGTTGGCACTGCAAAAATAGTGGTGTGCGGTGAACACCGATACGCATCAAACCGATCCAGTCGCGCGCTTGCACATTGCAAAGAGATCCCGTACGGCGCGTCCTGCACCAAGCTGTTTTGCGGCGATTCGCCTGGCTCGTCCAGCGACAGGACGGCCCGAGGTAGCCTGGTGGGGTTACCTTAAGACCAGCCCGGTTTTGTCTTTTATGCCTTTTTGACCCAAGCGCTACACCAGCCCTGCGCTGCCACCTTCTTTCCCGGGAAGAGTGTGCATCCGCCAGAGGCATCTCCCGCTTTACCCAGGTACAGCGCGCACCCACTGCACTGGCTACCTGCCACGTACGCGCTGTACCTGGCTTTGTCGGCACGGGTGGTGTCGTTCACATAGCCCAAAGCCATAGCTTGGGGGTCCTTTTCGTCAAGCATTGGCGCACCGGCGGTGCCACTGCCAGGCGCTGGAGTGGGCGCAGGAGCCGGTGCAGCACTTGGCACAGGTTCGGTCGCAGCCGCGGGCGGGGGCGTGGTCTCTGATGCGGGCCTGGGTGGTGGCGGTGGCGGTGAGCAAGCCGCCAGTGCTGTGATACCGGCTAACGGAACGATTTCGATGAAACGGCGACGAGTGTGAATTGAAAGCATGGTTATTTCCTGTGCTAGGAGTTGGTATCTGCGCATGCTAGATAAAGCAAGCGACAGCGTCTGTGCGTTGGCGCACAATAGGCAACGCCCAGGGCATCAATCGGCTTTGGCTGACGGCAGGACGGGGCGATGTCTGGGATGCGGCAACTGTACTATCGCGAAGCGCAGCATCGCTGACAGGAGTTCGCCCTGCCCAGCCAAGCTCCCCGCGCGATTAACCGTGAAATCGTCACCATATTGGCCGTAAGCCCAATAGGCAATTACACAAACAGCTACATAATTAGTAGCACTAGGTGCTCATTTTTAAACCACACTGCCGCCAAGCTTCATACACTGTTACCGCTACCGAGTTGGATAAATTCAAACTGCGCTGCCCTTCAATCATCGGCAATCGCAACCTCTGCGACGCAGCAAAACCGTCCCGTACTGCAGCAGGCAAGCCGGCAGTCTCGGAGCCAAAAACCAGCCAGTCGCCCGCAGCAAACGCATGCCCAAACACGCTGTGGCTGCCTTTGGTGGTCATGGCAAACATGCGGTCCGTAGCAGGCGACTGGGTGGACAAAAACTCAGCCCACGAGGCGTGCCGCTGCACATCCGCATACTCATGGTAGTCCAGCCCAGCACGGCGCATGTAGCGGTCTTCCATCGAAAAGCCCAACGGCTCGATCAAGTGCAAGGCGCAGCCGGTATTGGCGCACAGACGGATGATGTTGCCGGTATTGGGCGGGATTTCGGGGTGGACGAGTACGACATGGAACATGCGTTGATTGTCGCCCACTTGCCGCGCACCGCTACACTATTGCATTTGCCGCTGCGGTCAGGGCTGTCGATAGGCTTGGCTCGAACGGTGTTCACCACGAATCTATAGAGCCGACGTCCGTCATTGCAAATTGCATGAGCCTCATAAAATCTGCCTCCACCGTCTCGCTGTTCACCTTCGCGTCCCGCATCACCGGGCTGGTGCGGGATCTGCTGATGGCGTCAACTTTTGGTGTGAGTGCCATGACCGATGCGTTTTGGGTGGCGTTTCGCATTCCTAATATGCTGCGGCGCATGTTTGGCGAGGGTGCGTTCAGCCAGGCTTTTGTACCTGTGCTGGCCGCCAACAAGGAGCAGCATGGCGAACAGGCCACCAAGTTGTTGATCGACAAAGTAGCTACCATCCTGGCCTGGGTACTGGTGGCTACCAGTGTGGTGGGCATTGCAGCCGCACCACTTTTTGTGTGGGCGATAGCCAGTGGCTTGAAGCAAAACCCGCAGGGCTTTGAAGCAGCGGTGTGGATGACGCGCTTTATGTTCCCCTACATCGCTTGCATGTCGCTGGTGGTGCTGTCTGCGGGTGTGCTGAACACCTGGAAGAAGTTTGCCGTGCCTGCTGCGACACCGGTGCTGCTCAACCTGGCCATGATCAGCGCAGCCTGGCTGGGGGCACCCTGGTTCAAGGCCCATGGTATTGAGCCTATTTATGCCATGGCTGTGGGTGTGATGGTCGGTGGCCTTTTGCAAGTGTCGGTGCAGCTTCCTGCTTTGCGGCGTCTGGGCATGATGCCCAAAATCTCCATTCGCTGGTCAGAAATTAAAACCGCATGGGCGGACCCTGGTACCAAGCGCGTATGGAGCTTGATGCTACCTGCGCTATTGGGCGTGAGTGTGGCGCAAATATCACTGGTAATTAACACGCAAATTGCCTCTCACTTGGCTACCGGCTCAGTCAGTTGGCTCAACAGTGCCAGCCTGTTGATGGAGTTCCCTACGGCCATGCTGGGCGTGGCGCTGGGCGTAGTGCTCATGCCGCAGCTGGCCGCAGCTAAAGCCAATAACGACATCCAAAAATTCTCCGACATGATCGACTGGGGCCTGCGTCTGGTGCTGCTGCTGGCGGTGCCCAGCGCCGTGGCGCTGGTGACCTTTGCCCAGCCGCTGGTCGCCGTGCTGTACCACTACGGCGCGTTTAAAGACACCGATGTACCCCAGGTAGCCAGCGCTCTGATGGGCTATGGTGCTGGCCTGATTGGTTTGGTCTCCATCAAAATACTGGCGCCTGCCTACTATGCCAAGCAAGACACCAAAACGCCAGTCAAGATTGCCATAGTCGTGCTGATTTTTACGCAAATACTCAATTACTTTCTGGTGCCGTATTTGCAGCATGCGGCGCTGGCCCTGTCGATCGGGTTGGGTGCGCTGCTGAACGCGGGCTGGCTGCTGTGGGGGCTGCGTGCAAGCCAGACTTACAACGCCAAGCCAGGCTGGGGCCGGTTTGCGCTGCAAGTGCTGGCGGCAAGCGCCCTGATGGCGGTGTTTTTGATGTGGGCCAGCACGGCGGTGCAGTGGATTGCCCTGCGCAGCTATATTTTCCAGAGAATAGGGTTGTTAGCCCTTGTAGTGACAGTAGCAGCAGCTATTTATTTTGTAGCGTGCTGGGCGGCGGGGCTGAAGCTGCGCTCACTGTTGCACAAATAGCTTTCAAAAACCCCGTGCGAGGTTGAATCCGTCGGGTTTTTATGCCACAGTATGGGCGTGCAAATCCCCTACGACACCCCCACGCCGCTGGAATACTTTACCAGTCTGGTGGCCAGCGACGAGCAGTTTCCGCTGTTTGAGGCCGCGGCGTCTTTGGCGCAAGACGAATACCCCGCGCTGGACGTGCAGCAGGTGCTGGGCGATGTAGACCAGCTGGTGGCGCGGCTCAAGCGCCGCATACCAGCTGACGCACCCGCCATCCAGCGCCTGCGCGCCCTAAACCAGTTTTTCTACCGCGACCTGAGCTTTGCGGGCAACGTCAACAACTATTACGACCCCGACAACAGCTACCTCAACGCCGTGCTGCGCACCCGCAAGGGCCTGCCCATCAGCTTGGCGGTGCTGTGGCTGGAGGTACGCACGCTATTGGCCTGAACGCGCGTGGCGTGGCCTTCCCGGGGCATTTCATGATCAAGGTGAACCTGCCCAAGGGCCAGGTGGTGATGGACCCTTTAACGGGCTCGTCGTTAAGCCGGGAAGACCTCAGCGAACGCCTGGAGCCCTACAAACGCCGCAGCGGCTTGGTAGACGACTTTGATGTACCGTTGGGCCTGTACCTGCAGCCCGCCCAGCCGCGCGAGGTGATCGCCCGCATGCTGCGCAACCTCAAAGAAATCCACAAAACCCAGGAAGACTGGCTGCGTTTGCTGGCGGTGCTGGACCGCTTGATCATCTTGCAGCCCGACGGCTGGAGCGAATACCGTGACCGCGGCCTGGCCAACGCCGAGCTGGGCCACGCCAACGCCGCCGTGCCAGATTTGGAAACCTACCTAATCCATGCCGAAGACGCCTTGGACATTGACGCCATAGCCGAGCGTGTGGCCGAGCTGCGCAGCATGCCCGGATAGCTACAGGGCTGCTTTGGGCTTAATAGATAAGCTTTTAGGCCATTAGCCCAATAGAGCCTAGCACAAGGAGCTATTAAAATAGTAGCGACCAATTGTCAATTTACTGCCCGGAAGACGGGGTGCCCGCCTTACCCGCCGCGTGCCACGCTCTGCGCAACTGGGTGTCTGAGCTAAACCCCGCCATCTCCGCCGCCCGCGCCACCGCATGCCCCGCTGCCAGCGCCTGCTCGGCCAAGGCCAGTCGAATACTGCGCAAATAGGCCAGCGGCGCTTGGCCCACGTGGTCGTCAAACAGTCGCGCCAGGTGCCGTGGCGAGGTGCAGGCCACCTCGGCCATGCGGCCTGCCGTCCAATCGGCCAGGGGCTGGTTGCCCACGGCATCTTGCACGCGGTGCACACCCGGGTGCATGTGCGCGCGGCCTTGCAAAAATGGCGATAACTCGGGGTCGTTCGGCCCCCGGCGCAGCGGCAGCACCATCACCTGGGCTACGCGGGCGGCAATGGCCTCGCCGCAGGTTTGCGCTATCAAATGCACGGCCAGATCAATGCCGGTGGTAATGCCTGCGCTGCTGTACACCTTGTGTTTTTCATCCAATACAAACACGCGGTTAGCCTGCACCTCGCACAGCGGCTCCATGCGTTTAAGCGACTCCAGCTCCAAGTGGTGCGTAGCCACGCGGGCATGCGCTAGCAGTCCCGCCTGCGCCGCCAGCAGCGCGCCTGCACAGATGGTGACCAGGCGGTGGGGTGACTGCGGTGCTTGCAGTTGTTTGGCCATGCTGCGCAGCCAGTACGTCACCTGCCGCAGCTGCGCACCATGCTTGCCGGTGGCCTCGTCAGGGCTGCCCAGCAGCACCAGCCACGTGGTCGTTGCCAGCAGCGGTGGCAGCGACTCTATCTGCGCAATCTGCGCGCCTACCGAACTGCGTGTCTCGCTCTGCGTCCCCACAAAGCGCAGTGTGAAAGCAGCCGGTTTGCCAAGGCGCGCCAGCGACTGGTTGGCAATGCGAAACGCTTCGGCTGGGCCCGCCCAGTCCAATAGCAAAGTGTCGGGCAGCAACACAAACAGCACGTCGATGGCGTCTAGCGCGGCGAGCTGGCTGGCGGCGGCTGACAACATGTTGGCTGCGGGCAGACCCGGAGCAAGGCTGGTGAAGTGATCCAAATTCAGGCCCGGGGTTTAAAAACCCGCTCCGTTTGCGCCGGATGTTTCGCCAGCGCGTGGACCGGGCGAATCGGTCTGCGCAGCAGCTCGCCGCCGCAGTTGGGGCAAATGCCTTTCAATTTATCGTCAGTGCAGTTTTGGCAAAAAGTACATTCAAATGAGCAGATACGTGCCAGCATCGACTCGGGTGGTAAGTCGATGTTGCAGCATTCACAGCCGGGTCGCAGGGCTAGCATGGCGTTCTCCTTGGGGGTTAGTGTGATGGCGCTGTGATGCGCTCTAGCACGGCTTGCGCAGAAGCCACATGGGCAAAGCGCTCTTGCAGCACGGTAGCGGTGCGCATTTTTATCTCAGCCGCACTGAGTGTGCTGCCATCGCTTTGCAGCATATCCCAAGTCAACGTGGCATCCAACGCATAGTCCACCGCAAAGCCCAAGTCAGAGGCATGCCGCGTGGTGGTCTCGCAGCATTGCTCGGTGCGTATACCGCTGACGACCATTCTGCCGATCTGGTTTTGGTGCAGCCATACTTCCAGCCCCGTGCCTACCAGCGCACTGTGGCGGCATTTGTGGAAGGTGGCGGTGGCTTCAAAATCTGCCAAGCCCTTGATCGGGCATAGGTGACCCGACTCCACTGCAAACGCATTGCCCGCAGTCTTGGGGCCATCCACATGGAAAATGCGCACAATCGGCACACCTTGGGCTACGCAGCCCTCAATCAACGCGTTTTGCGCGCTCAGATAAGCGGGTACGTCCTGTTCGGTGTAGTAAGGGCGGTGGCGAAACGACTCTTGCGCGTCAATCACCATCAGACATGTCTTGATCATTCACACTCCTTGGTTGCAGAGTCTGAATGGTCGCCTATTTTGATGTGTTTGTCAGTACATCGACAGACCAGATTCGATCAATTTAGGACATTGACACTCAACAGCGCCAAACAGCGCCTAGTTACGCAACCACTACCTGCTCACCTGCGCCTTGCGGCGCAATCACCCCAATCTCAAACACCTGCTCACCCGCAGCGCGCAGGGTGGCGGCGCAGGCTGCGGCGTTGGCCGCGTCAATCACGACGACCATGCCGATGCCGTTGTTGAAGGTGCGGTTCATTTCAATGTCGTCAATCGCAGCGGTTTTTTGCAGCCAGGCGAACAGCTCAGTCTGCGGCCAGCCGCCCTTCTTCAAATGCGCGGCCATACCTTCGGGCAGCACGCGGGGAATGTTCTCCAGCAAGCCGCCGCCGGTGATGTGCGCCAGGGCTTTGATGGGGTGTGCGGCCAACGCGGCCAGCACGTTCTTCACATACAGGCGGGTGGGTTCCATCAGCGCTTGTTTGAAAGGCTTTTTGTCCAAAAAGGCGGGGGCTGAATCGCCTGCACGCTCTACACATTTGCGCACGAGCGAGAAGCCGTTGCTGTGCACGCCGCTAGAAGCCAGGCCCAGCACCACATCGCCAGGCTTGACGTCCTTGCCGGTCAAAATCTTCGACTTCTCCACCGCACCCACGCAAAAGCCCGCCAGGTCGTATTCACCCGCTGGGTACATGCCCGGCATCTCTGCCGTCTCGCCGCCGATCAGCGCGCAGCCGCTCAGCTCGCAGCCTTTGGCGATGCCGCCCACCACGGCCACGGCAGTGTCAACATCCAGCTTGCCGCAGGCAAAGTAGTCTAAAAAGAACAGCGGCTCGGCGCCTTGCACCAGCACGTCGTTCACGCTCATGGCCACCAAGTCAATGCCTACGGTGTCGTGCATATTCCACTCAAACGCCAGCTTCAGCTTGGTGCCCACGCCGTCGGTGCCGCTCACCAGCACCGGCTCTTTGTAGCGTTTGGGCACCTCAAACAGTGCGCCAAAACCGCCAATACCGGCCAAAACGCCTTCGCGCATGGTCTTTTTGGCCAGCGGCTTGATGCGCTCTACCAGCGCATCGCCGGCGACGATATCGACCCCAGCGTCTTTATACGAGAGGGGTTTGGGGGTGGTGGGGCTTGAATTGCTCATGATTTAATAGCGATCTGCGCGCCCAGAGGCGCTGAAAGTAACGAAAAACCAGGGCTTTGCCCCGTAGAATTGGCTTAATTCTAGGCCTTCGCGCCCATTTCACAGTATGCAATTTACTCCCGCACAAAAAACCGTCTCCACATGGGCCGCTATTGCCATAGGTTTGGCGCTCTTGGTATGGCTGCTGGGCCCCGTGCTGACCCCCTTTGTGGTGGCCGCCGTGCTGGCCTACGCGCTCACGCCGCTGGTCGACAAGCTGGACGGCCTGCTGGGCGGCAAGGTGCCCCGCGTGCTGGCTGTGGTGCTGGTGGAGCTGGTGTTTATGTTGACTTTGGTGGCGGTGCTGCTGCTGGTCGTGCCCATTTTGGCCAAAGAAATCCCTCTGCTGCGCGAGCAACTGCCTACCTTGGTCGACACGGTCAATGCCTGGGCGTCGCCACTGCTGGCCAACCTGGGCGTCAAGTTCACCTTTGATGCGGCCAACGTCAAAGCCTTCGTCATTAAGTATTTAAACGCCAATGCCGAAGATGCTTTGTCGTCTGTGCTTTCATCGCTCAAACTGGGCGGTGGCCTGGCGTTGTATGTGATTGGCAATTTGGTGTTGATCCCCGTCGCTTTGTTTTATCTGCTGATGGACTGGAAGCGCCTGGTGGGCCTGGCCAAAGAGCTGGTGCCGCGCGGCATGCAGGAGCGCGTTACCAGCTTCACTGGCGAGTCGGACCAAGTGCTGGGCCAGTACCTGCGTGGGCAGCTGCTGGTGATGGTCATCTTGGCCGCCTATTACAGCATTGGCTTGGCGTTCTTTGGGCTAGATTTGGCGCTGCCGATTGGCGTGTTTACCGGCCTGGCCATGTTTGTGCCCTATCTGGGCTTTGGCTTGGGCCTGATATTGGCTGTGCTGGCGGGGCTGCTACAGTTTGCGTCCATCAAAGCGCTGGTGATGGTGGCCGTGGTGTATGGCTCAGGCCAGATCATTGAGAGCTTTTTCCTCACCCCGCGCCTGGTGGGCGAGCGCATTGGCTTGCACCCGCTGGCGGTCATTTTCATGTTACTGGCCTTTGGGCAGTTGTTTGGCTTTGTCGGCGTGTTCATCGCGCTCCCGGCCAGCGCTGTGCTGCTGGTAGCCGCGCGCCGCGTGCGCGCTGGTTATTTGACCTCTGCGCTGTACAAAGGCTAAGGGCAGCATGCAGCAAATGGCGCTAGACATTGGGCTGCAGCCCGTGGCCAGCCTGGAGAGCTTCTTGGCCGGGCCCAACCAGGCCGCGCTAGAACATCTCAAACTCTGGGCCAGCAGCGCCATGCGCTCCCCCGTGCCCACCTACCTGTGGGGCGAGACCGCCAGTGGCAAAACCCATTTGCTCAAAGCCGTGCGCGAGGCATTGCGCACTCAAGGCGCGCAAGTCGGCTGGATCGACGCCACAGTGCACGAGCCCCCCGAGTTCAACCCCGCCTGGAGCGCCGTCATCTTGGACGACGTGCACCTGTACACCGCCGTGCAGCAGCACGCCGCGTTCAACTGGTTTATCAACGCCCAAACCGAGCAGCGCTGGGTGCTGTCCGCAGGCACCTTGCCCCCCGCAGACCTGCAACTGCGCGACGACCTGCGCACCCGCCTAGGCTGGGGCCACGTCTTCGCCCTGCACGTCCTCACCGAGCAAGAGCGCCGCGCCGTGCTGCGCCAAGAAGCCGACGCACGCGGCGTGTTTTTAGGCGACGAAGTGATGGACTTCATGCTCACCCGCTTTAGCCGTGACTTGGGGTCGTTGATGCAGCTGTTGCAGCAGTTGGATGGCTACGCTTTGTCGACCAAGCGGGCGATTACGATTCCGTTGATTAAGAGTATGTTGGAGAGTGCGTAAACGCATGGATTGCGACATGTTTTTTCGCGTCGCGACAACTTTGCGACAATTAAGCGACAACTCCACGACAAAATTGCGACATAATATCGTCGTGATGCTGTCGCGAGCCAGCGTCAAAACAGACGCTTCGCCACACATCTGCTCAATCAAGGGTGCACTATGTCCCGCGCAACATCGGTTGAAGATCTCCAACGCATAGCGTCCAGCATTGCCGCCCATCCGCTGGGCATCAGCATTGCCGCTTTAGAAAAAGCCTTGGCAATTAGCCAGGCCCCGCCACTGCACCGCCGCACCCTGCAGCGCCGGCTTGAGGCCTTGGTGCTGGCGCAGCGCGTGGTCACCCAGGGCGCTGGCCCGGCCTTGGTGTACTGCATCGGCCCGCAGCATACGCCGACACCCACCTCCAGCAGCGAGCCCTATGTACCCCTCAGCCCCGAAGGTGCCCACATCCGCGACCAAGTGCGCAGGCCGCTCATGCACCGCCGCCCCGTGGGCTATCAGCGCGATTTTCTGGAAAGCTACCAACCGGGCAGCACCTACTACCTGGGCCAGGCGCTGCGTGAGCAGTTGCACGAGATGGGCCGCACGCACAGCGGGGCGCGCCCCGCTGGCACCTACGCCCGCCAGATACTCAACCGCCTGTTGGTGGACCTGTCTTGGGCATCCTCCAAACTCGAAGGCAACACCTACAGCCGCCTGGACACCCAAAACCTGATCGAGCTGGGTGTGGTAGCCCAAGGCAAAGACGCGCAAGAAACGCAGATGATCCTTAACCACAAAGCCGCCATAGAGATGCTGGTGGAAGATATAGAACACGTAGGTTTTGATGCCCACACATTCCAAAACCTGCACGCCGTGCTGTCGCAAAACCTGCTGCAAGATGAGAGCGCCTGCGGCCGCCTGCGCAGACGATCCGTGGATATTTCGGGCACGGTGTTTTTCCCGCCGGCCATGCCCCAAGTGGTGGAGGACTGCTTTCGCCTGCTGCTGCTCAAGGCCAGCGCCATTACCGACCCTTTTGAGCAGGCATTTTTTTTAATGGTGCACCTGCCCTACCTGCAGCCCTTTGAAGATGTCAACAAGCGCGTCTCACGCATTGGTGCCAACATCTCCTTGCTGCAACACAGCCTGTGCCCACTGTCTTTCATTGACGTGCCCGAGCGCGCCTACATTGAAGGCACCCTGGGTGTGTATGAGCTCAACCAAACCGAGCTGCTGCGAGACGTGTTCGTCTGGGCCTACGAGCGCTCATGCCAGCGCTACCTGGCCATC
>JAYUHM010000084.1:0-35156 GCA_043766985.1 Polaromonas sp. | reverse complement strand
CGCGTTTTTCAATCGTGCAATCCATGAAGTGGCTGCACATTGGCTCGGCCGTCACCATCTGCTTTGCCCGCGCGTTAAACGACACCCCCAAGCTGGCGGCTTTGTTGATTGCCAGCAAGCTGCTCGGCAGCAGCAACTCCATTGCGCTGGTGGGCTTGTTGATGGGGGTGGGAGGGCTAATGTTTGCCAAGAAAGTGGCCCACACCATGAGCCAGCGCATCAACCGCATGAACGATAGCCAAGGCTTGACCGCCAATTTGATTACGGCCACGCTGGTCTTGCTGGCCAGCAAATTTGGCTTGCCGGTCTCAACGACCCATGTCTCTGTCGGCTCCATCGCAGGGGTAGGTATCAGCGCTGGCAGTGTCAATTGGCCAGCACTGCGAGGCGTGCTGATGTCATGGGTGGCTACCTTGCCATTGGCTCTGGCAATCAGTTGGCTGGTAAGCAAACTGCTGTGAGCTGGCGATAATGACGCATGCTGGACCGCTACACCACTAGGCTGATCAAACCCGCCATGGATCGACTGGGCCAGACCATCGCGCGCACCGGTGTCAAAGCCGACCAAGTGACTCTACTGGCCTTTGGTTTCGGCCTGATTGCCGCATTTTCAGTAGCTTCTGACGCTTTCCTGCTGGGCGCTGCATTCATATTGCTGTCCAGACTGTGTGATGCGCTCGACGGTGCGATAGCGCGGCGCACCCGGGTGACCGATGCCGGTGCCTACCTGGACATTACGCTGGATTTTTTGTTCTATGCCAGCATTCCGTTGGCCTTTGCCATCGCCAACCCGCACGTGAATGCCCTACCTGCTGCGGCATTGTTGGCTGCTTTTATGGGTACCGGAGCCAGCTTTTTGGCCTTTGCCACGCTGGCAGCCAGGCGCGGTATCTCCAATCCGGATGCACCTGAAAAATCGTTTTACTTTTTGAGTGGACTGACCGAGGCCACTGAAACTCTGGGCTTTTTTATCGCCATGTGCCTATGGCCAGGTTATTTTCCGCAACTGGCGCTCTTGTTTACTGCGCTTTGTTGTGTCACTATCGCCACTCGCGTTTACGGTGGCTGGCTGCGCTTGAAATAACACCTAGCGCGGCGTTGTAAGAAGCTCGCCCCCCATTTCGACATACTGCATAACAAAAGAAAGCAATATCCATGGACAAGAAAAAACTGATTATTTTGCTGGCTGTGGTCGCCGCAGTCATCGCCTTTTTCGTCCTCGACTTAGGGCGTTTTTTCAGCCTTGCCTACATCAAGGAGAGCCAGCAGAAATTCGCCGAACTGTATGCCGCGCAGCCCGTGACGGTCATCACCGCCTTTTTTGCCATCTACGTCGCGGTGGCCGCCCTGTCATTGCCCGGTGCGGCTATTTTGACGCTGGCGGGAGGCGCTATTTTTGGCCTGGGCATCGGGCTGTTGGTGGTTTCGTTTGCCTCCAGTATCGGTGCCACATTGGCGTTTTTAGCCTCGCGTTTTGTGCTGGGCGAGTCAGTCCAAGCCAAGTTTGGCCAGCGCATGGCCGAGATCAACAAGGGGGTGGAAAAAGAAGGCGCGTTTTACCTGTTCACGTTGCGCCTGGTGCCCCTGGTGCCATTTTTCGTCATCAACCTGCTGATGGGTTTGACGAAGATGAAAACCTTGACGTTCTACTGGGTCAGTCAGTTGGGCATGCTGCTGGGTACGGCAGTGTATGTCAATGCAGGTACACAACTGGCCAAGATTGACTCGCTCAAAGGCATTCTCTCGCCTGGCCTGATTGGCTCCTTCGTGCTCTTGGGCATCTTCCCCTTGATTGCGAAAAAGATCGTTGACGGCGTGAAGCAGCGCAAAGTGTATGCGCGCTGGAACTCTGTGAAGCCCAAGACTTTTGACCGCAACCTGATCGTCATTGGTGCAGGCGCGGGTGGTTTGGTCACTGCCCTGATTGGCGCAGCGGTGAAGGCCAAGGTGACTTTGGTAGAAGCCCACAAAATGGGTGGCGACTGCCTGAACTTTGGCTGCGTGCCCAGCAAGGCGATTATCAAATCGGCCAAGCTGGCGCACCAGATGCGCCATGCGCAAAACTACGGCTTGAACGCTGTTACACCCAGTTTTAGCTTCAAAGCCGTGATGCAACGGGTGCATGACATCATTGCCGCTATTGCCCCGCACGACAGCGTAGAGCGCTTTACCGGCTTGGGCGTAGACGTGCTAGAGGGCTACGCCAAAATCATCAACCCCTGGACGGTGGAGATCGCCCTGAGCGATGGCAGCAAAAAGACCCTCACCACGCGCAGCATTGTCATTGCAGCCGGTGCCAGCCCGGTAGTGCCACCCCTGCCAGGTATTGAGCAGTCAGGCTATGTCACTAGCGACACCATGTGGGACGCATTTGCCAAGTTAGACGATGCACCAAAAAAGCTGGTGGTCTTGGGTGGTGGGCCGATTGGCTGCGAGCTGGCGCAAGCCTTTGCGCGCCTGGGCTCTGCGGTCACGCAGGTAGAGATGGCACCGCGCCTTTTGATCCGCGAGGATGAAGAAGTGTCGAACTACGCGCAGCAGTCACTCAAAAGTGACGGCGTTCAGGTGCTGACAGGCCACAAGGCCTTGCGTTTTGAGAATGCGGGCGGTATCAAAACCTTGGTGGTGGAGCACGCAGGCGCTGAGAAGCGCATTGAATTTGACCAGGTGATTTGTGCGGTAGGCCGTATAGCGCGTCTGAAGGGCTATGGCTTGGAAGAGCTGGGCATCCCCACCCAGCGCACGGTGGACACCAACGAATACTTGGAGACGATTTACCCCAACATCTTTGCCGCAGGCGACGTGGCGGGGCCTTACCAATTTACGCACTTTGCTGCGCACCAGGCTTGGTATGCGGCCGTGAATGCCTTGTTCGGCACCTTCAAGAAGTTCAAGGGTGACTACCGCATCATCCCTGCTGCCACGTTTATCGACCCCGAGATCGCGCGCGTTGGCCTGAACGAGCAGGAAGCCAAGGCCCAGGGCATCGCCTACGAGGTCACCAAGTACGGCATTGACGACCTGGACCGCGCCATTGCCGACAGCGAGGGCCATGGCTTTATCAAAGTGCTGACCGTGCCTGGCAAAGACAAAATCTTGGGTGTGACCATTGTGGGTACGCACGCCGGCGATCTGTTGGCCGAGTATGTGCTGGCGATGAAGCACGGCCTGGGGCTTAACAAAATCTTGGGCACCATCCATGCCTACCCCACACTTGCAGAATCGAACAAATACGTAGCGGGTGAGTGGAAGCGCGCCCACCAGCCCAAAAAGCTGCTCGAATATGTGCAAAAGTACCACGATTGGCGGCGTGGCTAAACCTTACCAACCAGCGCTGCGGAACTATCGGGCCGTGCAGCATTCCAAAACTCCATTGATGGTTCAAAGAGAGATACATTCATGAAACGACTTACTACATTTTTAATAGCAGCTTGTACCCTATTATTTTGGGCTAACGGCGTGTTTGCCCAAAGTTTTGACCATAGTTACGCCCAATGGGATGTGCAACTCAAAAAGCATGTTAAATGGTTACCGGATAACAAACAAAGCCGCGTCAACTACAAAGGCTTTGCCACGGACAATTCCGAGCTCGCCAAAACGTTAGAGAGTTTGTCCGCCGTCACACCTGCGCAGTACGCGGCATTCAGCAAAGAGCAGCAAATGGCGTTTTTGATCAATGCCTACAACGCCTTCACCATCGAGCTGATTCTGTCTAAATACCCGGATGTCAAATCCATCAAAGACTTGGGCACCACCTTTGGCAGCCCCTGGAAGAAGAGCTTTTTTAAGCTGCTGGGCGAAGAGCGCAGTCTGGACTGGATTGAACACCAGCGCCTGCGTCCCAGCGTGGCCGGCGGTGGCTTTAAAGACCCACGCATCCACGTAGCCATCGTGTGCGCCAGCATTGGCTGCCCCGCGCTGCCCACAGAAGCCTTTACCGCAGCCAAGCTGGACAGCCAACTTGACGAAGGCATGGCACGTTTTGTAGGCGACAAAACCCGCAACCGCTATGCCGATGGCAAGCTGCAAGTCTCCAGTATTTTCAAATGGTTTAAAGAAGACTTTGAAAAAGGTTACAAAGGCTTCACCAAGGTAGAAGACGTGTTTGCCAAATACGCCGATACACTCAGCTCTGATGCCACCATACAAGGACAAATCCGTGCCAAAACGGTATCTATCAGCCATCTCGATTACGACTGGTCTCTTAACGACGCTGGCCGTTAGCGCGTCGGCCTGGGCCGCTGGCCCCAGTGCGTTCTCACAAGGCGCGGGAGCCGAGCCTCCCGCGCCGTGGCATTTTGTGGGCCTGCCAGAGCGCTATACCAAACCACCCACCCTGTTTGACCTGACCGAGCTGGACGGCAAAAAAGTGCTCCGGGTACGTACCGACCAGTCCTACGGTAACTTGGTGCATGTTTGGAAAGGCCTGGTGGCCACCGTCAAGTTTCGTTGGCGGCTGGACACCCCACTGCTCAAAGCCAGTTTGAAATCCAAAGCCGCTGAAGACAGCGCGCTGAAAGTGTGTTTAAGCTTTGACATGCCCTTGGAGAACGTACCCACCGTCGAGCGCACCAAATTTCGGCTGGCCCAGCTGTTTAGCCGTGACCCACTGCCCACAGCCACGCTGTGCTACGTGTGGGCGCACGCTGAAAGCGTGGGCAGTGAACTGCCCAGCCCCTACACCGGGCGCCTGCGCTACATTGTGCTCAACTCGGGCGAAAGCCAACTGAAGACCTGGCAAGAGCACCAACGCGATGTGCATGCCGATTTTTTAAAGGCTTTTGGCACAGAATCAAACGCAGTACCTGCTGTAAAAGCTATCATTGTCGGAGCAGATTCTGACAACACCCATGATGCAAGCTTGGGCTATGTCGCCGACATTGTGGTGCAACCTTGACGATGAAAAACCGGTTTTTCCAGGCACAGGGCAGGCCAACTTACACGCCTTGGCAGCAGGTACTGGCCCGCGCAGAGCAGCACGCGCAGAACACTGGCGTATGACCGGACAGTGGCTGCGCTGAAGAGGCCCATTGCATGCATTTAAGCTCAAGAGATAGTCCCTCGTGCGACATGACCTGGCCCACTGAGGGTGGCCAGCTCCAAGGATGGCTGGATCCATCAGGGTTAACGCGGGACGCACCGGGCTATATTGCAGTGAACTCTTTTGCCCAGTCTCCCTCTTACACCATAGGTGTGTGCGGCAAGTGCACGCCTATGGCGTGGCAACCAAGGTGCGTTTACCCCTGATGGGTATGGGCTGGGTGGTGGAAAAATGTAATAGATCAGCGCTGGGTACGACAATACAAGTTATGACGGGCAAAACGCTTTTACTTTTTAACTACGACTGGGACGCAGAAGGTTTTGCACGCCAGGCCAGTCAGGCGGGTAAGCGTTGGGGCGAGCACTTTGACAGCCGCGGTTTCGACTTGTTTTCGTTTCCCAGCAACCTGCATCTGGCATGGTTTGACATGGACCGTTTTGTCGACAAGCTGGCCGCCCAGGCCAAAGCCAAGGGCTGGACAGCCGTTGCCTCGCAAAATGAGCAGTTTGGCGCGCTCACTGCAGCCCTGTTGGCCGAAAAGATGGGCTGGCCCGGTACGCCGCCGGTTGCGGTAGTAGCCTGCCAACACAAAATGTACGCCAGGCAAGTATTGCAACAGGTATGCCCAGAGACCAACACCGCGTTTGAACGCTTGCCCTGCGCCTACGGCGACTCCACACCCGAAGGCCTGAGTTTTCCCAGCTTCGTCAAACCCATCAAAGCCGCCTTCTCGGTGCTTACCAAAATAGTACGCTCGCGCGACGAGCTGCATCGCTTTACGCGCTTTGGCATGTATGAGCTGATGGTTATCAAACGCTTGGTAGAACCGTTTGAGCGAGTGGCCAAACGGCTGCTGCCCCGCGCCGGCACTGCGCACAGCATGATGCTTGAAACCCCCGTAAACGCCCCGCAATACAGCCTGGACGGGATCTTTTTTAACGGCTGCGCCAAGCCCCTGGGCGTGGTCGACTCCATCATGTACCCCGGCACGCAAGCCTTTATGCGCTTTGACTACCCCAGCCGTTTACACCCGCAAGTGCAGGCCAGGGCCATGGAGGTAGCCACCAAGTTTTTGACGGCGGTGGGCTTTACCCACGGCATGTTCAATATGGAGTTTTTCTACGACGCGTCAGCCGACAAACTCACCGTGATCGAGTTCAACCCGCGCATGGCATCGCAATTTGCTGATTTGTACCTGCGCGTGGACGGCGTCGACCTGTACGCCATGGCGCTGGCTTTGGCACATGGGCAAGACCCCTGGCTGCTGCCGCGTAGCGTGCCCAGCGCAGGCGTAGCCACCAGTGCCGTGTACCGCGTGTTTGACCACAGTGCAGCGCACCTTACGCAAACCATCCCGCCCATGCCCGGCCCGGCGCAGCTTGCCAAGTTGCAAGCGCGGTTCCCAGACCATTTGCTGCTGCAGTTTCCCAAAGCTGGGCACTCGTTGGCACGCGACTTTAAATGGCTGGGCAGCTACCGCTACGGCATTGTGCATTTAGGTGGCCAAGACGACAATGACCTGCGCGCCCGTTGTGAGGCTGCCAGCCACCTGCTGCAATGGCCGCTGCCCTATGCCGACAAAGCACTGCAAGCAGGTGCGCACGAAGCCTCTGCGGTTATTGACCACCCCCATCTCATCACCCCTCCCAACCCAGCCTGGAAATTATCTACATGACACCGCACACTACCCTCACACCGCAGGGCACCACTACCCACAGCAAAACCACCAGCGCCCTGCGGCGCATTGGGTCGTTGCTGGCCATCGGCCTGGTTGCCACCCTGATGGGCTGCTCAGCCATGCAGGCACAAAACCCCAGCGGCAACCTCAAGCCCGTGAACGCCCATGTGGTGGACGACGTTAGCCCCGTCATGCTGAAAGGCCACGATGTGGTGTCGTACTTCACCGACAACAAACACGCCCTTGGCAGTGCCCAGTTTGCCAGCCAGTACGAAGGCGTTACCTTCCGGTTTGCCACTGCAGCGCACAAGGCACTGTTTGACAAAGAGCCCACCAAGTACCTGCCCCAGTACGGCGGCTACTGTGCTGATGGCATTGTGTATGGCATTCCGTGGGGCGGCGACGCCGACACCTGGACTATGCATAACGGCAAACTCTACATCTTTGGCGGCCAAAGCTCCAAGGACGCTTTTGAGCTTGACCCAGCCACCAACTATGTTTTGGCCGACAAGTATTGGAATGAAGAAATCAAAGGCAACAACAGCTTTTGGCAACGCGCCAAGCGCTTGACCTTCAAAGTACCGCATTACAAGAGCGGCAAAGAGTTGTCAGATTTAGTGGCCGCCAAAAAGGCTAAAGGCTAAGTTTTCCACCCCCTCAAAAGGCCCTCCCGGTGTACGCTGCGAGGGCCTTTATTTTAGGCGCTGGATAGTAAAAATACCAGTTGCGTTCTTTTGAGATTCGATTTCAATGGGCTATTGCCAGGTTGTTGGGGTGAACTCCCTGCAATGTTACGCCGATTGAATTGCAAGAATAAAGGAAGCTGCTATGTCCACTGCTATCGCCCCTCTCGCCCCAGTCGTACGCCGCCAAACCATCGCCGACGCCCTGCGCCGCACCGCGCTGCGATTACCCACCAAGACTGGCGTAGTTTGCGGCACCACACGCTGGACCTATGTCGAGTTTCACGCCCTGGTCAGCCGCTTGGCTGCAGGCTTGGCCAGCATCGGCGTGGTAGAAGGCGACAAAGTAGCGGTGCTGGCGCGCAACTCACACGGCTTTGCGGCGCTGCGTTTTGCTTTGGCCAGGCGCGGTGCGGTGATGGTGCCGATCAACTTCATGCTCAAGGCCGAAGAGGTAGCCTACATCCTGCGCCATGCAGGTGCCAAAACCTTGGCCACCGACAGCGGCCTGGCCGATCTAGCACGCGCTGCTTCTGCGCTAGACACCAAGGTGGCGCAGTACATCTGGCTGCCGTCGGAAGACCCGAGCACCCCCGTGGCAGGCATGCACAGCTTCGATGCGCTGGCTGCCTGCACCAACGCATTGCCTGAGGTGCATTTGGGTAGCAACGATCTGGCGCAAATCGTCTACACCAGCGGCACCGAGTCCATGCCCAAAGGCGCGATGCTCACGCACGACGCGGTGCTGTGGCAGTACGTCAGCTGCGTGGTGAACGCCGAGATCGCCGAACACGACCTGGCCCTGCACGCGCTACCGCTGTACCACTGCGCGCAATTGGACGTGTTCTTTGGCCCCGCCATCTACATCGGCAGCACCAATGTCATCACGTCCAAACCGGTGCCGGACAATTTGATTTCGCTGATAGAGCAATACAACATCACCAGCTTCTTCGCCCCGCCCACGGTGTGGATCGCCCTACTGCGCTCGCCGCTGTTTGACCCGGCAAAACTGGCCAGCCTGGCCAAGGGCTACTACGGCGCGTCCATCATGCCGGTAGAAGTGCTGAAAGAGCTGGCCGCGCGCCTGCCCAAGGTGCGGCTGTGGAACCTGTACGGCCAAACCGAAATCGCCCCGCTGGCCACCATGCTCGGCCCCGACGACCAGTTGCGCAAACCCGGCTCCTGCGGCCGTGCGGTGCTGAACGTTGAAACGCGCGTGGTGGACGACCAGATGCAGGACGTGCCCGTGGGCGAGGTAGGCGAGATCGTCCACCGTTCGCCGCACCTGATGCTGGGCTACTTTAACGACCCTGAGAAAACCCGCGCCTCCTTTGAAGGCGACTGGTTCCACAGCGGCGACCTGGCCACCATCGACGATGAGGGCTACATCACCGTGGTAGACCGCAAAAAAGACATGATCAAAACTGGCGGCGAAAACGTCGCCAGCCGCGAGGTGGAGGAGATGATTTACCGACTGAGCGAGGTAAGCGAAGTCGCCGTCATCGGCCTGCCTGATCCACGTTGGGTGGAGGCGGTGACTGCGGTCATCGTATTGAAGGCGGGACAGACGTTGACTGCAGAGGCTGTGATGGCGCATTGCTCTACGCATATGGCCAGCTTTAAGGCGCCGAAGCGGGTGGTGTTTACCGATAGCTTGCCAAAGAATCCTAGTGGGAAATTATTGAAGCGGGAGTTGCGGTTGAAGCATAGCGTTTAGTCTTTTGTAGCGCTGGCATAGCTGGACGTGGAACGGGACATATCCCCGAAAAAGCTACGCAAAACACGCGTCCAAGTTGGTAGTGATCTGTAGGTTATGTCCGCGCCTTTGCTACGCTTTCCCGGAGATACGCTCCCATTCCTTCACCCACTCGACCGGTTTAAAACCCGCGTGGAATACCCTGTTGTAGACTGCCAAAATCGTCGCAATCACCAAGTATTTCCAGTTTGCCATTTTGGTATTACAATAACGAAATGAAAGCCATTTCAATTAAATTACCCGACCCGTTGTTCCACGACCTGGCGCAGCGCGCCAAGGCCAGCGCATCGAGTCAGAGTGAGATCATTCGCACGGCTTTAGCGGCCTATCTGCACAGCGATGCGCAGCCCTCCACAGCTTCGTGCGCAGACCGCGCCAGCCGCTGGATCGGCATGATGCAAGGCCCGGCTGATCTGTCCACCAACGCCAAGCACCTCAAGGGCTTTGGCGAATGAAAAGCCGCGTCATCGTAGACACCGGCCCCTTGGTAGCGTTACTCAATAGAACTGACACTCACCATGCTTGGATAGTGCAGCAACTGCACGACATACAGCCGCCGATGATCACCTGCGAAGCCGTTTTGGCCGAAGCCACCTACCTTACCCGCGCTGTGCCAGGCGCACGCGCTGCGTTGATTGAGATGCTGGGCGAAGGCTTTTTAACCATCGGCATGGCGCTGGCAGACCACCACAGCGCCATCCTCGCCATGGTGCGCCGCTACACCGACGTGCCCATGTCATTGGCCGATGCTTGTCTGGTACGTTTGGCAGAGATCTACCCACAAAGTCCGGTGCTGACGCTGGACAGTGATTTTGGGGTGTACCGCAAGAATGGACGGCAGGTGATTGAGGTGATTAGTCGCTCGGCTTAAGTGCACAAGACATCTCTACTGAACCTTTTGTAGCGCTGGCATAGCTGGACGGGGAACGGGACATATCCCCGAAAAAGCTCCGCAAATCACGCGAACACCTCAGTAGCCATCCCAGCGTTGTATCCGCGCCTTTGCTGCGCTTTTCCGGAAATACGCTCCCATTCCTTCACCCACTTGACCGTTTCGAAGATCACATTACTCGCTAGCGGAGACGACGAACAGAATCAATTTTGAATGGTAGCAAGTCGACCATTTTGAAAATAAAGATAGTTTCCATCGCCGTAAATCCACTGCTCGAAAGTACCTTTACTGTTAGTAGTTCTTGCTTTGCGCTCAGGCTTTCCCCAGTTGCTACGCTCGATTACGTCAATTTCTGTCATTCCTATGCGCACACCTGGTCTTCTTGCTATCGATTCACGCTGGATTCTTTCAATTTCTTCCTTGAGCTTTTCCTGCTCTCTACTATTTCTAAGCTCTTCTCTGGCTAATCTAATCTTATCGTCAGCAAGTTTTTTGGCAGCTTCAGCATTGATGTCTGAATTTACCCTCTCTTTGGCTAGCTCCATTTCAACACGTTCATTTACTTTAGATGCTGTGTCGCATTGCTCACTAGTGAATTCCTTCGGTACTGGAAAAAAGTCTGTTCGCCGAAAGGAGTGAAGCCACAACCGATATTCATACAAACAAGGCGTTTCAGAAACTAAAGAAGTGCTGCTTTGCGCAAACGATTGCATCGCAACGAACAAAAGCAGTGGTAGTAAAAAACTCCGCTTCACAATTCTCTCCCGGTTTATTGATTCGCTATAGACGACCGCTCACCAATCGCAACACCCGATCACAACGCCCTGCCAAGTCCTCATCATGCGTCACCATCACAAACGCGGTGCCGTGGTCTTTGGCTAGTTGCAGCATTTGCACGTACACGCCGTCAGCCGTGGTGCGATCCAGGTTGCCTGTGGGTTCGTCGGCTAGTACGCACGCAGGGCGGGTGACGAGGGCGCGGGCTATGGCTACGCGTTGGCGTTCGCCGCCGGAGAGTTCGCTGGGGCGGTGGTGCAGGCGGTGCTCCAGGCCTACGCTTGCTAACATTTTGGTAGCTGTCTGTGCGTATTCTGTATGGGCCAGGCGGCGAATTTTCAGCGGCATGGCGACGTTGTCCAGCGCGGTGAACTCGGGCAATAGATGGTGAAACTGGTAGACGAAGCCTAGGTGCTGATTGCGCCAGCGGCCTTGCTCCGCGGGGCTCATGGCGGTGATGTCACGCTGCATGAGCTGCACGCTGCCTGCGGTGGGTGCGTCCAGGCCGCCCAGCAGGTGCAAGAGCGTACTTTTGCCGGAGCCGGATGCGCCGACGATGGCGACTGTTTCGCCTGCGTGCACTTGCAGGTCTACGCCTTGCAGTACGGTGACGTCTAGCGTGCCGTCGTGGAAGCGTTTTGTGAGGCCCTTGGCCGAGAGCATCACATCGCCGCCGGGCCGCCCCAAGGCGATGGCGGCCCCCTCGGGGGGCAGCGCAGTACGCACAGCGACAAGCGTGGGGGTTGGATTACTCATAACGCAGCGCCTCCGCAGGGTTCACGCGGCTGGCGCGCCAGCTGGGGTACAGGGTGGCGGCGAACGACAGCACCAGGGACAGGATGATGATAGGCGTAATATCTGCGCTTTGCGGCTCGCTGGGCATGCGGCTGATGAGGTACACGTCACGCGGCAAAAAGCTGGTGCGCAGCACGGCTTCGATCCACGGCACGATCACGTCAATGTTCAGTGCTACCAGCAGGCCCAGGCCCAATCCCATAAACGTACCTATCACGCCCACCATCGCGCCTTGCACGACGAAGATGCCCATGATGCTGCGCGGGCTGGCACCCAGGGTGCGCAAAATGGCGATGTCGGCGCGCTTGTCTTGCACCGTCATCACCAAGGTGCTGACCAAGTTGAAGGCGGCTACGGCGACGATCAGCGTGAGGATAATGAACATCATGCGTTTTTCTAGCTGCACTGCCGCAAACCAGGTGCGGTTTTGCTTGGTCCAATCGCGCACCAGAAGGCCGTCAGACAATTGCGTCGTCAAAGCTTGGCCCACCTCGCGCGCTTGGTGCAGGTCTTTGATTTTCAGGCGCACGCCGGTGGGGCCGTCCAGCCGAAAAACTTTGGCTGCATCCTCGATGTGCAAGAGCGCCAGCGCTGAGTCGTATTCAAAATGGCCAGAGTCGAAAGTGCCTACCAAGGTGAACTGCTTGAGGCGCGGCACCACGCCTGCGGGGGTGATCTGGCCGCTGGGAGCTATCAGCGTGACCTTGTCGCCCACCCTCACCCCCAGGCTGCGCGCCAGTTCGCCGCCCAGCACGATGGCAAATTCTCCGGGCACCAGGCGTTTAAAGGCATCGTCCTTCAGTGCTTGGCCCAGCTCGGTTACTTGGGGCTCCAGCACCGGGTCTATGCCGCGCACTATGGCGCCCTTCATGTCCTCGCCTCTTGCTAATAGGGCTTGGGCAGCTATAAAAGGTGCAGCGCCTATCACGTTAGGGTTGGCGCGTACTTCTTTCAAGGTTCTGGCCAAATCGGGCAGCGCCGCACCGCCCGGTGCAAACACCTCAATGTGGGAGACCACGCCCAGCATGCGGTCGCGCACCTCTTTTTGAAAGCCGTTCATCACACTTAGCACAATGATCAGCGCGGCCACGCCAAGGGCAATGCCCAGCATGGACACGCCAGAGATAAAGCTGATAAAGCCGTTGCGGCTGCTGGAACGCCCGGCCCGGGTGTAACGCAGCCCCACTTCAAGTTCGTAGGGTAGTTTCATATTTTTAGCTCACCCGCATTGTGACATCGCTTGAGAGGTGACAATCTAGGCTCTATGCATTACCTGATTCCATTTGCGTCTGTTGGTTCCGAAGCGTGCGCACGCGCTGTAGCAGGGCTGCAACTGCCGCACCTGGACGAACTCATGCAGCGCATGGCTTTGCAGGGCCAGGACGCGGGGGACGAATACACCCTAAGCCCGCCGCACGAGCGCGCGCACGCCAAGCAACTGGCGTTGTGGCGTGAGGACGGCAAAACCCCATGGGCCGCGCATGCGCTGTCCCTGTCCAAAGCGTTTGGCTACCAAGCGGGCCAAGCCTGGGCGCAGATTACCCCCTGCTTTTGGCATGTGGGTACCGAACAGGTGCAAATGCTGCCCCCTGATGATTTGCAACTGAGCGAGGCCGAGTCGCGCGAGGTGCTGGCCACCATGCAGCCCTACTTTGCCGAGGACGGAATTGCCCTGCACTACGACAGCCCCGCGCGCTGGTACGCACAAAGCCCCTTGTTTGACAACCTGGCCGCCGCCTCGCTCGACCGCGTGGTGGGTCGCAACGTGAACGCCTGGATGCCCGAAGGCGCGCAGGCCGCCCCGCTGCGCCGCCTGCAAAATGAAATGCAAATGCTGCTGTACACCCACGCCTTTAATGAGCGCAGACAGGCCACCGGGCAAATGCCTGTGAACTCGTTTTGGGTAAGTGGCGCAGGCAGCTTGGCGGTAGCGCCTGCCAAAGCTGCGAACATCACAGTGCTGGACAGCCTGCGCGCAGCTGCGCTGCACGAAGACTGGGCCAGTTGGGCAGCGGCCTGGCAAACACTGGACAACACCACCCTGAAAGACCTGAGCGAGCAAGCCTGGCGCGGCGAGCCGGTCAACATCACCCTGTGCGGCGAACGCGCGGCGCAGCACTGGCAAAGCTTTCAACCCTCTGCAAAACAGCGATTATTAGGCCTTTTTGGCCGTAAGCCCAATAGAATACAGCACGAGCAGCTATGAAATTAATAGTAAGAGATACCCCACCCCGCGCCGCCTGGGCGCTGGAAGAAGCCGGTGTGCACCCCCTGCTGGCGCGCCTGTACGCCTCGCGCGGCATCAATAGCAAAGACGAGCTGGACGACGGCTTGGGCAAGCTGCTGGCCCCTTCCACCTTGCTGGGCTGCGCGGCCGCCGCCGTGCTGCTGGCCGACGCCATCGCCGCTAACAAGAAGCTCTGCATCGTCGCCGACTACGACTGCGACGGCGCCACCGCTTGCGCCGTCGGCATGCGCGGCCTGAAGTTGCTGGGTGCCAAGCAGGTCAGCTACATCGTGCCCGACCGCGTGGTAGACGGCTACGGCCTCACGCCCCCCATCTCCCAGCGGGTCAAAGACAGCGGCGCGGACGTGCTGATTACCGTGGACAACGGCATTGCCAGCGTGGAGGGCGTGGCCAAGGCCAAGGCGCTGGGCCTGCAGGTGCTGGTAACCGACCACCACCTGCCTGGGCAAAAAGACGGCGTCATCTTTTTGCCCGATGCCGATGTGATCGTCAACCCGAACCAACCGGGTTGTACGTTTGAAAGCAAGTCGATTGCCGGTGTGGGCGTGATGTTCTACGTGCTACTGGCCTTAAGAGCAGAACTCAGAACACGCGGCGTGTTTGACCAAGCCACCCAGCCCAAGCTCGACACCTTGCTGCCCATCGTCGCCCTGGGCACTGTGGCCGACGTAGTCAAACTAGACCCGAACAACCGCCGCCTCGTCGCCCAGGGCCTTAAACGCCTCAAAGCCCAAGCTTTTCCAGCGGGAATAGCTAGTCTATTCATAGCAGCAGGCCGCAAGCGGGAACTTGCCAGTACCTTCGACTTTGGTTTTGCCCTAGGCCCCCGCATCAACGCGGCAGGCCGCCTGGACGACATGAGCCTGGGCATTGAATGCCTGCTAACCGACGACCCTGCGCGCGCTGACGAGCTAGCCAAATTACTGGACGGCATTAACCGCACCCGCCGCGACATCGAGGCCGGTATGCGCGAGCAGGCCGAGCAAGCCGCAGAAACCATGTTTGACGAAAGCGAAGAGCCGCCCAGCGCCGTGGCCATTTTCGACCCGGATTTTCACGAAGGCGTGGTGGGCATCGTCGCCTCGCGCATCAAAGACAAATTACACCGCCCCACCTTCGTCTTCGCACCCAGCGGGGCCGAGGGGCAGGAGCATTTGCTCAAAGGCTCAGGCCGCTCGATAGCAGGCTTTCATCTGCGCGACGCGCTGGACTACATTGCCAAGCAGCACCCCGGCGTGCTGCTGCGCTTTGGCGGCCACGCCATGGCGGCAGGCTGCACCATTGAAGAAGAAAACTTTGACACCTTTGAAGCCGCGCTGCAAGAAGTGGCCCTCATGTGGCTAGACAAAGCCACCCTGCTGCGCCGCCTGGAGACCGACGGCGTGCTGCCTGCAGAATACCGCCGTAGCGACATGGCCGACACCCTGAACCAAACGGTGTGGGGCCAAGGCTTTGCGCCACCGGTGTTTTGTGAAGACATTGAGGTGGTGTCGCAGCGCTTGGTGGGCGAAAAGCACCTGTCGCTCAAGCTCAAGCACCAAGGCCAGCCGGTAGACGGCATTTGGTTTGGGCACACTGCCATGCTGCCTTCGCGGGTAAAAATGGCGTTTCGGATGGAGGCCGATGAATGGCAAGGGGTGCGCCGCGTGAAGTTTTTTGTCGAAGGCGTTGAAGGTTTTTAGTTGCCGTATTACTACTAATTAAATAGCAGCTTGTGCTATGTTCTATTGGGCCAACGGGCTAAAACACTCTGTAAGTGTCGCCCAAACGCCTTCAACCATCTTGTACGCACACAGCAGCTATGCCAGTTGCCAGCATGGTGCCATTGCCAAGCAAGTAAAATAGGGCAGTGCAAGCAAAGTCCATACTGAACGCCGATCTCCACTGCCACAGCGTAGTGTCTGATGGCACCCTCACCCCCGAAGCCCTCGCCGAGCGCGCCAAGAAAAATGGCGTCGAACTGTGGGCGCTGACGGACCATGACGAAATAAGCGGCCAGCACCGCGCCGCCGCTGCCGCCAACGCGCAGGGCCTGTACTACCTCACCGGCACCGAGATATCCGTCACCTTCGCCAATGAAACCGTGCACATTGTGGGCCTGGGCTTTGACGCCGACAGCGCCAGCATGCAAGCCGGTTTGCTGGCCACGCGGGGCGGGCGCGGTGAGCGCGCCAAAGAAATGTCGGCGCAACTCGCCAAAGTGGGCATCCACGGTGCCTATGAGGGTGCGCTGAAGTTTGTCGGCAACCCCGAGCTGATCTCGCGCACCCACTTTGCCCGCTTTTTGGTAGAAACCGGTGTCTGCAAAGAAACCCATGAGGTATTTCGCAAATACCTGACCGAAGGCAACCCCGGCTTTGTGCCCACCCGCTGGGCCAGCCTGCGCAACGCCGTGCACTGGATCACCGATGCAGGCGGTGTGGCGGTGATTGCCCACCCGGGCCGTTACAAATTTACGCCTACTGAAGAATACGCGCTGTTCACCGAATTCAAAGCCCACGGCGGCCGCGCGTGCGAGGTTGTGACCGGCAGCCACACCGCCGCCGAGTTTGTAAAGTACGCTGAAACCGCCAAAGAATTCAACTTGGCAGCCTCGCGCGGCAGCGACTTTCATAGCCCCACCGAGAGCCATACCGATCTGGGCACCCTGCCCTTCTTGCCCGGCGGCCTCACCCCCGTGTGGGAACTGCTGGAATCGCGTATTCAACCGCCCACAGCAGCTAAACCCTAGCTTTAATGCGCAGCCGCCACGTCCTCGCCGGCATCGCGTATGCCATTGCCGCCTCGGCCTGCTTCGCGGTGCTAGACACCACCGTGCAATACCTCAGCGCGTTTGTGCCCATTTTGATGGCACTGTGGATCCGCTACACCTTCCAGGCGGTGGCGACAGCCGCTTGGCTACTGCCCACGCGCGGCATGGGCATGCTGCACACCGTACAGCCCAAGTTTCAAGTCTTGCGCGGCTTGCTGCTGCTCACCAGCACCGGTTTCGCTTTCGCCAGCCTCAAAGTCATGCCGGTCAGCGAATTTACCGCCATCATCATGATCACGCCGCTGGTCATCATGTTGATCTCGGCCACCTTGCTCAAACACACCATCTCGCCCCTGCGTTGGTTGCTGGCAATTGGCGGTTTTGTCGGCACCATGGTCATCATTCGCCCTTTCCACCACAGCTTTAGCGCCGAGCAGTTGTTGCCCCTGGGCTGCGTGGTATCCAACTCGGCGTTTCAGCTGCTCACCAGCAAAATGGCCAAGGCCGAAGACCCGATGACGACCAACCTGTACACCGGCCTGGTGGGCATGGCGGTGGCCAGTGTGGTGCTACCTTTTGTGTTTACGTGGCTGCCCAGCTGGCACTTGTGGGCACTGCTGCTGTTAATGGGCGTGTCGTCCACGGCCGGGCATTGCATGCTGCTGGTGGCCTACCAAAAAACCACCACGGCGGTGCTGATGCCCTACCTGTATGCGCAAATTGTGTTTGCGCTGATAGGCGGCTGGCTGGTGTTTCGCTACGTGCCCGATGGTTGGTCACTCTTGGGCATCGCCTTGATAGGTGTCAGTGGCGCGGCAGGTGCATGGCTAACGGTGCGCGAGCGGCGCGAGAGCTTGGCCCTGAACGCGTTGGCGCAGAGCGCCACGTAAAGGTTCGCTTTAGCTATGGCCCAACTGTTCCAAGTCCACCCTGACAACCCGCAAGCCCGCTTGCTCAAGCAGGCCGTGGCGTTGCTGGGCAAGGGCGGTATTGTGGCCGTGCCTACCGACTCCAGCTACGCATTGGCCTGCCACCTGGACGACAAAGCCGCTGCCGACGCGCTGCGCCGGATTCGCGGCGTAGACGACAAGCACCACCTTACCTTGCTATGCCGCGACCTGAAAGAGCTGGCCACCTACGCGCGGGTAGACAACCAGCAGTTTCGTTTGATCAAAGCAGGCACGCCCGGGCCTTTCACCTTCATTTTGGAGGCCACCAAAGAAGTGCCCCGGCGCCTGAGCCACCCCAAGCGCTTGACGATTGGCCTGCGCGTGCCAGCCCACCATACCTTGCAAGAGCTGTTGGCACTGCACGGCGCGCCGCTGCTGGCAACAACGCTGATACCTCCGGGCGAAGCGCAGGCGCTCAACGACTGCGCCGCCATTCGCGACCAGTTTGAACACGAGCTGGCCGCCATCATCGACGCAGGGGCCTGCGCCAGCGAGCCAACCACCGTGGTAGATTTAACCGGCGATGCAGCCGTTATTGTGCGACTGGGACGCGGTGACCCTACTTTGCTGGGCTTGTAGCACTGAGCGTGCCAGGTTCTCTGAGACAATCAGGCGATGGACATTACACACCTTATTCAAACCGTACTCATCTACGCCCTGCCGGTTATTTTTGCCATCACCATCCACGAGGCCGCCCACGGCTACGCGGCACGGCATTTTGGCGACAACACGGCCTACGCCTTGGGGCGCATTACGCTGAACCCGCTCAAGCACATTGACCCCATTGGCACCATCGCCATGCCGCTGCTGCTGTATTTTTCTACAGGTGGCGCTTTTTTATTCGGCTACGCCAAACCCGTGCCCGTGCGCTTTGGCAATCTGCGCAACCCCAAACGCGACATGATCTGGGTAGCGCTGGCCGGCCCCGGCGTGAACCTGTTGCAAGCCTTGATTTGGGGAGTGCTGCTGTACGTGGTGGTTGGCATGCAACTTGACGAACGCTTCTTCCTGGAAATGTGCAAAGCCGGCATGCTGGTCAACGTGGTGATGTGCGTGTTTAACCTATTCCCTGTGCCGCCGCTGGACGGTGGCCGTATTTTGGTAGGCCTACTGCCCTACAAGCAAGCCGAGATGGTGAGCCGCGTCGAGCCCTACGGTTTTTTCATCGTCATGGGTTTGGTGCTGGCCGGTGTGCTGGGCAACATCTGGATGCGCCCGCTGATGAACCTCACATACGATTTGATTGATTTGGTGCTCACGCCGCTGAGCTTTTTGGTGAAATGAGCATGAAAGAACGTGTTTTATCCGGCATGCGCCCCACTGGCGCATTGCACTTAGGCCACTACCACGGCGCGCTTAAAAACTGGGTGCGTTTGCAGTCCGAGATGGAGTGCTTTTTCTTTGTGGCCGACTGGCACGCGCTCACCACCCACTACGCCAACCGCGAGATTGTGGAACAAAACGTATTTGAAATGGTGATCGACTGGCTGGCCGCTGGGCTTGACCCCGAGCAATGCACCATTTTCTTGCAAAGCCGCCTGCCAGAGCACGCTGAGCTGTTTACCCTGCTGGCCATGGGCACCCCCCTGAGCTGGCTGGAGCGTGTACCCACCTACAAAGACCAACAATTGCAGTTGAAAGACAAAGACTTGGCCACGTATGGTTTTTTGGGCTACCCCTTGCTGCAGGCAGCCGACATTTTGATCTACCGGGCCAATTACGTGCCTGTGGGCGAAGACCAGGCCAGCCACGTGGAGCTGACCCGGGAGACCGCTCGCCGCTTTAACGACCTGTATGGACGCAACCACGACGACGCGCAGCGCGTAGCCGCCCTGCTGGCCACCTGGCCCAAGGAAGATGCCCGTTACCTGAACAGCATGGCCAAAAAGCGCCAAGAGCTGGGCGACGAGACGGTGTTACAGAAATTGCCTGGTTTTTTAGCCAAATTCCCCGATTTAACCGACGATCAGCGTGCCCTGCTTACCTCTTTTGTCAGCGGTAAAGGCAAAGCAATTTTGGTCGAGCCTCAAGTGCTGCTGACCAATGCCAGCAAGTTGCCGGGCCTGGACGGCCGCAAAATGAGCAAAAGCTACAACAACGGCATTGCCATGCGCGAAGATGCTGCCAGTATTGAGAAAAAAGTACGCGAAATGCCCACCGATCCGGCCCGCGTCAAACGCAGCGATGCAGGCGACCCCGCTAAATGCCCGGTCTGGCAGTTTCACTTGGTCTATTCTGACGAAACACGCAAAGAATGGGTTATAGAAGGCTGTACTACCGCTGGTATTGGCTGTATTGAATGCAAAAAAACCGTCAGTGATGCCATTTTGGCTGAGCAGCAGCCAATGCTTGCACGCGCACAGCCTTACGTGGATAATGCAAAGGTTGTACGGGAAATTGTGGATGCGGGTTGTGCTCGTGCGCGCAAAGTCGCGCAAGATACAATGTACGATGTACGCGCTGCCATTGGGCTAAATTACTAATAATAGTGCGACCTAGGAGGACCAAAGTAAGGAATACTAAGGTGCTCCAAAGGAACTCTTAGTACTGTTTCTTACTCATAAAATATGCTTATTTTTGTCGTTGATGACCACCCCCTGATGCGCGAAGCAGTTGTAATGCTGTTTCGCCGAATTAAGACCGACGCCAACATTGTCGAAATGGACCGCATCGGCGTGATTTCGCAGCATTCGCAAAAGCATGGCGCGCCCGATTTGATCTGCCTTGATTTGAAACTGCCCGATACACACGGCGTATCTGGTGTGCGCGAGGTTCGCGCCGCATTCCCTGAGACTCCACTGGTGGTTCTGTCAGCATCCCCTGCTAGCGACTATGAGGATCTGGCACTCGAGGCAGGTGCAGATTTGTATCTGGAAAAATCTGCAGGCGCAAGCCACCTGACCCAATCGCTACGCGCACTGGTAGCGCCCGAGAGTGAATTTGGCGAAGCTGCTGTAGATAACGAAAAGCTGTCCAAGCGCCAAAAACAGCTACTGAAATTGCTAGACGATGGCCTGTCTAACCGAGACATTGCAGAGCAACTGGGCATTAGCGAACACACGGTAAAAGTGCATTTGTGGCGGCTGTTTCGCCGCCTGGAAGTTAAAAGCCGCACCCAAGCTACGCATTGGGCCCGCACCCACGGCGTGGTGTAGCCAGCCTATTTAGCCAGGGCTGGCCTCGGGGCCAGTATGCTCAGCATTGGCCAGCATCAGCTCCACCCGCATGCGCGTGCCGCGCCCTTGGCGCGACACCATGCTGACCTGGTGGCCCAGCACGTCTGACAGGCGGCGCACAATGGCCAACCCTAAGCCAAAACCATCTTCGGTACCTGCATGGGTGGTGGCCTTGTAAAACTCCTGAAACACCTGTCCCTGGTGTTCGGGCGCTATGCCCACACCGGTATCCCATACTTCTATCCACATGCGGTCATGGTGCAAGCGTGTAGCCAGTAGCACGCCCCCGTGGTCGGTATAGCGCACGGCATTAGCCACCAAATTGCCAATGATCCGCCGGATAAGCAGTGGGTCAGTCCACACATACCCACGCGTCAGATGTTGGCGAAAGTCGATGTTTTTTGCGTAGGCGGACGGGCTAAACTGCAGCTTGATGTCCTCAATAATCTGGCATACCGGCACCGCCGCCAGCTTGGGTTGCACGGCCCCAGCCTCAATTTTGGCAAAATCAAACAAGCTGTTAAACAAAGCGTTCACCGAGTCGGTCGCCAGCAATATTTTCGGCACCACCAGCTCTGCCAAATCGGGCTCGTTGCGCAGCCAGTCGGCATAAAAAGCCAACGCATGTACGGGCTGGCGCAAATCGTGGGCGGCATTGGCCAGTAGCCCGTTTTTGACGGTCACCGCGCGCATGGCCGTGTCGGTTTGCTCGCGCAGCGAGGCAATCAAGCGCTCGTTGTCATATTGCAACTCATAGCCGCGACGCTGCACAGCGCTAAAACGCTTGCCCGAGGTTAACAACAAGCCCCAAAATATACCCAACAGTACTATTAGCGCAACATCAAAGGCCTGCACGGACAACACACCATCTTTGAACCAAGACGCCACCAAAGCGCCCAGGCAGGTGGCGCTTAAGGCATTCACAAAAGGCCGAAAACAGTCCTCCCGTGCAGACATCAATGCCGCCGAAAAAACCCCCATGCCCACCAGTACCAGGATACAGATGAACTGGTTGGTCAGCGGCACTTTTTCCAGGTACAGAAACATCAGCGACGCCCACGCCACGCCGCCGGCCGGCCAAGTCCAGCGGTGGCGCTTAAAAAAAGCCTTCAGCGCCTGTGTACCCGCCTGGTAGTACCGCTTGCGGTAAGTTTGGATGATCCAGTGGCGGTAGACAGTAATGGCCGCGACCAGCATTGCCCACAGTAACAGCCAAGGCATGGAAACACGCCCAAACAGCATCACCAGGGTAACCATCATGGACACGATGGACGCAGCCATGGACGTACGCGCATTGGCAATGAACGTGCGCGTCATCTGCAGATCAACCCAATCCACGCGGCTTTCGTCCGCCCAAACTCGTATAGTGTTGGCGTTGTCGTGTTTAGTAGATGGATAATTTAGTTCCATAGCCTAGATAGTACATCGCTTCGGTTGCATATCTAAGCGTAACTTGGCTAAGCCATTCGGCATACCGTCATTAACCCTTTTGGTCCTACTCCACACCTCCAACAGTGCATGCGCCAGGCATGCGGCTAATTTTTCTTGCTGTCTTTAGTGAACCAAGAGTCAGTAGCTTTGCGCTCCCATTCGGTCACTTGCTTCTCTGCCTCGTCCTTGGCGACACCATAGCGTTCCTGAATTTTCCCCGCTAACTGGTCACGCCGGCCTGCAACCACATCGAAGTCGTCGTCGGTCAGTTTGCCCCACTGTTCCTTGGCTTTGCCAGTCACTTGCTTCCAGCTTCCTTGAATTTGGTCCCAGTTCATATCAATTTCCTTAAATGGTGCGTTAAAAATTACGGGCTAAAGCCCGTGGCCGGATCAAGGGCGGATGGCTATTTCGTTCTTGACCATCTTTACGCCGTTGACATTTCTGGCAATGTTTTCTGCAGTATTTTTTTCCAATGCGCTCTTGGCAAAACCTGACAGCATGACGGTTCCGTTCAGTGTCTCTACCCGGATGCTGGTGCCATCAACATCTTTGTTGTTGAGAAAACGCGCCTTCACAGAGCTTGTGATAGCGGTATCGTCCACGTAGGCACCCACGGTTTCCTGTCCGCGGGTTACTGCGCACCCCGATGCCGTCAGTAGCACCAGGGTTGTAATGGCGGTAGCGATAATAGTTCGTGTGGTCATAGTTAATCTCCAGAAAAGTTAGGTTGACAATGTAATAAATGGCATGGTGATGGGCCCCACCAACCTTGGGCAGAAACTGAATGACAAGACTTAAGTGTCGATAGGCCCACGCTCTGGCACCAGACCTTCGCCTGTCGTTACTGATTGCTGCGTATCAATTACTGAATTGCTCTTGGCTGCCATGGAATATTCCTGAAAGAGAGGGCGGGTACTAGCAAGCGATGTGACACGCCGTATACATGCCTTGACTGTAGTAGAGTCAGCATCACGCGACTATCAGTGAGTTGCGCTAGCGCTTGTAGGAAAACTCCCTACGCAGCTGTAAGGGCTACAGCAATGGGATAACGAAGCAGGTTCCCCCATGAAGATCACGCCAACCGAGCTTGTGCCCAACCTTTAATAGCTGGGCTCCCAAATGCGCCGTAGTTTTCAGTGCATCGGGCGGCGTTGAGCGAACCAATATAAATCGCATGCTTCGGCCATCGCGCAGGAGCGTTAGCTCCGCCTGGGGCCAATGCGATGGCAAGCAGGGTCTAAAGCTCAAGCTCTGCGCATCAAGTTGCAAGCCGAAAATTGATTCAACTGCTGCGCGGTGCATCCAGGCAGCAGCACCCGTGTACCAGCTCCAGCCGCCACGCCCCACATAGGGTGGTTGGGTATAAACGTCACCAGCCATCACGTAGGGCTCGATGCCATACACGGGCCCATGTGTGGGATGGCTTGCGCGATGCGCTGGAGATAAGTAAGTGAAGTAACGATAGGCAATATCAACGCTTACGCCCGGGTCAGCGCCAGCCAAAGAAGTTGCATGTTCGGCTTGCGCCATTAAAGCCCACACTGCGCCATGCGAATACTGCCCGCCATTTTCACGCACCCCTGGCGGATAAGCCTGGATATACCCAGCGCTGGGCTGTGCGTGCACAAGTGGTGGCTCCAGCAGCTTGATCAGGCCGGCCTCAGAATCGACCAAGTTCGCCTCTACCGCTTCCAACGCCATGCGCTGCAGCGCGGGCTGCGCCACCCCAGACAGTACCGACCACGCCTGCGCGATTAAATCAATGCGCGCCTCCGCATTTTGGCTTGAGCCAAGCGCGCTCCCATCGTCAAAGAACGCGCGCTTGAACCACTGACCGTCCCACGCCGGACCTTGCAATGCGGCTTTCCATCCTGTGGCGGCGCTTTGCCATCGGAGCGCTCGCGCCTCATCGCCACGTTGAATGGCCAGTGGTGCGAAACCTTCCACCAATTGACATAAGAACCACGCCAACCAAACAGACTCACCCCGTCCTTCGTGGCCCACACGGTTCATCCCGTCATTCCAGTCGCCGCTGCCCATCAATGGCAGGCCGTGTGCACCCACCCTCAAACTACGGTCGATAGAGCGGGCGGCATGTTCGTACACAGACGCCTCTTGACCGCTGATAGTGGGTATGTAGTAAGCATCTTCAGCCCCTTCAGGAATGGCCGCCCCCTCAATGAATGCGACGCGCTGGTCTAGCAGCGCTGCGTCGCCGGTTGCACGCAGATAGTGCGCGCATGCATTCGGTAACCAAAGCAGGTCATCAGAAAAGTGCGTTCGCACACCAGCACCGCCGGGTGCGTGCCACCAATGCTGTACGTCGCCTTCAGGAAACTGCCGCGAGGCACTTAAAACAATCTGCTCGCGCAGCATCTCTGGTGCCGCCCAGGTCAGCGCCATACTGTCTTGTAACTGGTCACGAAAACCGTAAGCGCCGCCCGCCTGGTAGAAGCCCGCTTTAGCCCACAGCCGGCATGACACCGTTTGGTAGAGCAACCAGCGGTTTACCATGGCGTCAAAAAGTGGGTCGGGGGTTTTTACCGTCGTGGCACCCAGCAAGAGGTTCCAATGGTCTGTTACTTCGTTTATTCGTTGCTGCACAGGCACTGTTGCAAGCCGGGTAGCCAGCTGCTGCGCTGCGTGAAGATTTTCTGCGTACCCTACCAAGAATACCTTTTGGGTGGATTCTCCCGCTTTCAATTCAAACCGCGTTGACAGCGCCGCACAAGGGTCCAGCCCCTTGCCACTGCGCTGCCCAAAGTAGTCTGGCAAGACCAGATAGCCGCGTGCGTCGAAGCACTCCCGCCGATCACAGGTCCAGTCTTCAACCTCGTTCACTGCGCTTGCCGTCGACAAAAATGCTGTGCCATCACCAAATCCACCGGAACGATCACGCTGGGTGCAAAGCAGTGCTGTCAATTTATGCTCGTGCGTGACATCTGCATCGACGCTGGCTGGCTTCAAATCGGGTAACCGTTGGCGGAACAAGGTGGTCGCGACGGTACTTCGATCAGATCGGTTGGCACCCATCATCCACTCCACAATACCTACTACGCGCAGTAGCACCGCCCGATGGCCATTGTTGACAATTTTCAAGTCTACTTGCTTGCATGAAGTGGTCTTGTCAACGCACCATCGCGCCGTTATCTTTAGAGCGCCACGGCTGTGGCTGATCTCGCTATACCCCTGTCCATGCGTCACGTTATAAGTAATATTGCCATCACCCCACGCTGACCCAGCCACGCTCCACGCCTCTTGCGCTTTGACGTCTTGAATTAAAAACCATTCTGCGGGGGGATCTGCCACCGGGTCATTCGACCACGCGGTCAACTGGTTTAAACGACTGTTACCCGCCCACGTGTAGCCACCTCCGGTTTCAGACAGTTGGGTACCAAACGAAGGGTTGGCCATCACGTTGACCCATGGCTTGCCTGGTCGCAGCCGCCCGCTCACGTTGAACTTGAATTCGTTCGCAGAGCCATCAAACTGCCCAACAGGTGCTGGCGCTTTCTCATTGGCCCGATTGGCCAACAAGAGCGCTGATGCAGAGGTTTGCTGCCGTTGCTCCAAAGCTTGCTCGTGCAACGTGCTCCACTCCCTCACATGGTGGGCCAGTGGCCTGCCATCAGCATTGAGTCGAATTCTGGCCAGAATCTCCAGCGTGCTTAGCTCTGCTGCGGAAAGCTCACTGGCACGCAGCACGTACAGGCTGGCACTGGCCTTGCCAGAGTCGCCCTCACTTTCAACCCGGTAGCGCTCCCGAAGGTTTACCATCTCGCGCTGCAAGGTCATCTCGTAGGAGGCCGGCTCTGCATTGATCATGACGACATCACACACCACACCACTCCATGACCACAGGCGCAAAGCTTGCACCATAGAACGCAGTAGTCCCAGGCCTTGCACCACACTTGCCGACACCAAAACGATGGGACGATCGGCTGAAATTCCAAGTCGCCAAAGCAAGCGCTTGTCACAAACCTCTCCCATCACACCCGCTGGGTGGGCGTCTGGAGATTCCGGTCGGGTCAGGCAGAGCACGAGCGCAGTAGTGAGCGTTTGGATAGCGGCAAATTTTTCAGCGCTAATGCCCAACGCGCGCAACCGAATTCCAGCCAGCGTAGCCGACATCAACGACGAGCGTTGAACGTGGCTGTGCTGTTGGTATTTGTCGATGACCGCGTGCAAAGTACCTGTATCGACAGCGGCGGTCGTGGCAAAAGTTAACCGCGCCTTGGCAAACGGCGCAATGCGTATACGCACCAGCATGGCACATACCGGGTCAAGACCCGTGTCAAGTTGAAAGTCTTGCGCGCTAATGTCCGGTGCGGTTGCCGTTAGTGGGTCGCCTGGCAAATCGTCAAAAATTCCCAGTGGTTGGCTTACCGTATGGTTACGACCCAGCCACTGCTGCCTGTCGGTCTGAAGACGCAGGCTCACTACCTGGGGATCAGTGATGGCCAAAAAATGTGCGGCGTGCGCACTGGTATCGGTCGCTATGCGAGGCTTGCGTTCAAATATCAGTGCTTGTTGGTGCGCCGACCACTGCGCGTTCACAAAAAGATTACCAAACGCAGGGTGCGCCTCGTCAGACCGTGGATCGGCCAAGGTCACCTCAAAGGCAGACATGATCTCTATCTCCAACGTCCGGTTACCCAAATTGCGCAGTTCGACCCGCCTAAACTCAATGTCGTCCTCCGGGCTTACCCAGACGGTGACGTGGGCCTGCAGCTCTGGCCAAACAGTATCAAAAAACACCCGATCTGAGTGGAATGTACTGTTGTAGTGGGCCTTGGCGTCAGGCGCCGGGTGCTGCGTAATAGACACGGGATCGGGTTGCCCCGCCCAACGAAGGTAAAAAAAGCTGCCATACGCATCGCGCAAAGCATCGTCGCGCCAGCGCGAAATGCCTGTTTGACCCCACCGACTATTCCCTGCACCGTTAGCGCGAAGCGACACCGTGTAACGCCCGTTGGACAGCAGATGGGTGGGCTCCAGTGCCGACCCACCCGGAGCGATGTCGCGCAACAACCCAGGTGCACGTTTCTTGAGCACTTGGGGCGGCGATCCGCTAGGCGGCGCATCCAGAATCGACACTTCGCGCGGAATCCGTTCATGCAAAAGCGAACTCACAGCTTGTATGCTGGCGTTGGCCATGCCCCACCGGCGGGGCGCACAGTCCAGCAAAACGTTGGCAATCGCCACAATAGTCATGCCCTGGTGGTGGGCCATAAAAGTATCTACCAGCGTGAAACTTGCAGTAGTGGTTTGACGGGCAACGCTGTAGTCCAGCGCTTCGACATAGCCGTAGCGTGCCCGCCCCGCGATGGCCTGTAGTCGCTCAAGATTGCTTATCGCCAGTGGCGATGAAATTTGGGCTGCAAGTGCCGTGGCGTAAGGTGCAATTACCAACTCGTCGGGTGGCGTGCGACGCAGCGCAAGTCGAGGCACTCCCTGCGGTGCATATTGGTACGCCAGCGTTTGGTCGCTTGCTGCATAGGCACATTCAGAAATACCCCACGGCACGCCTTGTTTGGTGGCAAACTGCATTTGTTCACATAATGCCGAGCGACAGGCATCGTCCAGCACACTGCCCGGCGGTTCGTCTAGCACCAGTGACGGCATAAGGTACTCAAACATCGAACCCGACCATGACCTGAGACCGGCGCGTGCACCAACCGCATAAAACGGCCTGCCCAATGCAGTCCAATGCTTAACTGGTATGTCACCCTTAGCAATTGCCAACAAGCTCGTCAGGCGCGACTCTGACGCCAAAAGATCATAAAAGCTATTGTCCAGTTGCTGCTCAGCAACCCGATAGCCAATATGCAGCAAACGGCGCTTGCGGTGGTAGAGAAAGTTGAACTCGGCTTGCCATGCCATTTTCTTGAAGTCATGGGCCAGCGTGGTCAGTAGTTGGGCATCTTGTGGCGCACCAGCAATTGGGACCAACTTTGCTGCCTGCACATCGCGCAGCGCTGAACGAAGTGTCGTCAAGTGATCGTCCAGTAGCCAGCTTTCCTGATCATCTAACACTGGTTTAGTTGAATCACCAACGGTATGGCCTATGGCGTCAGTGGCCTCTTGCAATAGCCGTTCAAACTCCACCGCATTTTGACGGCACTGCGCCACCGGATCTTCCATCGCCAGCAAAAGCGCGAGGGCTGAGTCACCACTGATGGGCTTAAGCCGTTGTCTGGAAACCTTGATTGCATGCCTTGCCGCACTTGCGTCGTGTGGTGCATGCGCCAGCTCTAAGCATGCTTGGGCTACTGCCAACAAATGGCCGCTGAGATTGCCACTGTCCACCGTGGATACGTACATTGGCAGTAACGGTGCCATTGTTTGGGTGTCGTACCAATTCAGAAAGTGCCCCCGATGGCGGTGTAGCTTTGTCAGTGTGGTGTGGGTCGCTTGCAAGCGCGAGATGAACTCCTGAATACTGATCCAACCAAACTGCCTGGCGCATGCCGCGCTTAAGAGGTAAAGACCTATGTTGGTAGGCGAGGTACGGTGCGCCACCATATCGTGCGGCGTTGTTTGCAAATTGTCTGGTGGCAGGTAGTTATCCTCAGCGCCCACGCAGCGCTCAAAAAAGCGCCAAGTATCACGCGCAATCCCCTCGAGATAGGATCGATGGTTTGCAGCCAATAGCGCGTTCTGCCATTTTGGCTGTGTTCGACTTACCCACCACGTCCATACCGGTGACGCTGCCCACAGCATGCAAAATACCAACGATGTTGCCGGAAAGGGTGTGCCAATAGCTACAAGTATCACCCAGAGAAGCAATGCCAGCAGCGGCTCTTTCCAGTGCTGGCGCACAAGCTCGGACAACCTCGTCTTTGCCGCCGCTTGCGCGGCGGCTGCGGTCGTCCATTGCAACAAATACCGCCGGCTAATGGCAGTCCTATAAAGCGCACGCCATATGGCATCAACCGCCATAAGCGCTTGCTGCACTAACTGGCCCACATGCCACAAGCCACCCAACACGGCACGAAGGAGGTCGATCAATGCAAGGCGATAGAAGTGCCTCTTTGCGACGTCGTCGCGACTGGGCGATAGCCCCGCAATGGCGCCCATCAATGGACCTGCAGAAAATGCTGCAGCCACCAAGCCTAGCGCGGCCCACGGGGATAAAAAAGCACCTGACAAAGACAGCAGCAACAAAACCAGTGACATGGGCGCAACCAGTGAGCGTCGCAGGTTATCGAACATCTTCCAGCGGTTGATAAACCGCATCGGGTAGCGCCTTGGACTCAAAAGAAAAGGTAGCAACTGCCAATCGCCACGAGTCCAGCGGTGAACGCGTGATGCAGCTACATCTGCGTGAAACGGCGAATCTTCAATCACGGTGATGTCAGTGACTGCAGCGCAGCGCGCCAGCGACCCCTCCAACAAGTCATGACTTAATACTTGCCCATCTGGCAGGCGTTTGTACAGCACTGCATACATCGCTTGCACGTTCAATAGACCTTTACCCGTAAAAGTACCTTCACCAAACAGGTCTTGGTAGGTCTCGGAGGTGGCAGCGCTGTAGGGGTCAATGCCGCATTGCCCGGCAAACAACCAGTGGTACACAGTGAACTCTCTGGGGCCGGGCAAAGGGGTAGCCACGCGCGGCTGCAAAATACCGTACCCGCTGACTACGCTGCATCCACTGCTATCTAACTTGGGCTGATTGTCGGGGTGTGCAGCAACGCCCACCAATTCTCGCAACCGTCCAGGTGGCAGTTGGGTATCGCTGTCTAACGTGACTATGTATTTTATGTTGTCAGCGACACGTGATGCTTGGCCCAAATCACAGAAGTGGGTGTTAACACCCTCCGCTATAGTGGCGACCAAAAGCTCCAATTTCCCGCGTTTTCGCTCCCACCCAATCCAACGTACTTCGGTGTTGCTGTAAGTTCGCTTTCGGTGCAGTACGATGAAGCGGGGCGCATCGCCTTGCACTTGCGGGTAGCGAACATTGAGCTGTGTGACCTGTTGCTCTGCGCACCGCAATAAATCACCATCGGACGGCTGTGTCTCGGCGTCTGCATCAGGCCAATCTGTAAGCATGGCAAACTGCGCATGGCCCTCTGGGTTGGCAAGGTAATGCAGTAGCATTCGATGCGCTAGGCCTTCGATCGTTGCGGTGCTAGACAACATCGCCGGAATAACTACTATCGCGCCATGGTCTGACGGAACACCGTTGGCAAAGGCTAGCCTGGGAAGGTGCCTGGGCCTTGCAGACTCGCTGATTAACCGATTGATGACCGCCAGCACGGCCTCGGAGGCTGGAAATACGATGGCCACCAGCCCGAGGGCCGTCCACCATGGGAATAGGTGCATGCCACTTTTTACAGTTCCGTATTGTTGCAACAACCAAGTGACGATGCCTATGGTGCCCAATGCAAGCAAGCTCAGGTAGGCGGGGACAGCAAGGCGTCTTAAAAAGTGTTGCCATTGAAAAGTGATGCGATTTTTTATACCCAATGCGCGCATAAGACTGGGGCGACCTGCTCCGCTTAGCCAATGGCTGGGCATCTGCGTTGGAGCATCAGTGTTTGATGCTGTTTGAATTTGACTAAGCAGCGTGTGGGCTACTGAGAGCTCCGTTTTACCGCTGCGTTTAGCCAGCAACTCAATGCCATGCAATGTTTGATCCCGTGTTGCAGCATCTTCGGCCTCAAATAGAGGCGAAGTGAGCATCAGACGCATCATGGGGCTGGTGCGGGCCACGATATCGGGCCAGTCTGCATCACCAATGGCGCGTAACGACGTAATAGCGTTGCGCATACTCAAATTGTCAGCGGCTTGGTCAGCGGGCTGCTGCATTTGGAAAGCCGCCAAATCTGGTAACTTCGTCCTTACCCACTCGCGATACGGGTCTAGCTGGGTGGCTTGGGTGTCTAGCAAGCGCTGGGCCATTTGGGCCAAAAACATGCGCCCCACGCCCCTGAGACCAAGTAAGCCAAGCAACTCTTCCAATGCTATGACGCTGTAGGTTCCGAGATGGTCGCAACACAGATTAGCTACCTCTCGGGCCGCTTTGTTTGCGGCAACCCTCTGCGCCAAGCGGCGCAAGTTCTCTATCAACACTACACGTAGCGTGGTGGGCAAGGCCCACACCTCGCTCAGGTTAAGCTCGGTCGTCTCTTGGTACGCAATTAGAAAATTGGACAAAAGATCTTCGTCAAATGCGCCATCGGTGTGGGCGACGAAAGCCCATGCCACGCCATACACGCGGGGTAACCCGGCAAGTGGTTCGTCCAGCAACACGGGTAACCCGCGAAAGTAGCTACGCGGCAAGCCTTCATGAATCGTCTTAAGTTGCGCCTCGATCAAGTGAAAATTATCGAGTAGCCATTCAGCCGCTGGACTGATGTCGTAGCCCGTGCTTGCTTGTTCGCCGATATAGCCATAGGCTTGGTTAAGAACTAAAATATTATTTTTTAGCCGGGGAAAAAACGTAGTAGCGCGACTGCTAACCAATGCTGCACGGTGAGTCAGCGCCAAGCTATGCCCATGCTGGGCAAAACGTTGCGGACCAAAAATCTCTGAGCGAATTGGTAGCTCCACGGGGCCGTGCGTACTGTCCAGTACATTGCACAACGCCTGGGTGGCATCTGGCAATAGGTTCCGCAACTCTGGTTGCGCCATAGCCTATATCACTAGGGAACTGACAAGAATCAAGGTGGCAACCACCACCAATGTGGTCACAAAGCGCGACACAGCAAAGCCGTGCATGGCATCCGCCGCACAAACCACGCCGTACAAACGACCATACGGTTTCTTACAGTGACCAATATGCTCACGCAATACTGACGCTTCGATCAGAAAATTGTCTGCGCGTTGATTATTTGCCGTCGTACTCCAGCAAGGAATTGCGCCAACTTGAGTATTCATGAATTGCTCCGTTTGCAGAGCTGGCAAGCAGCTCAAATAAAGTAGGTAAAAACAGCTATTGCCAGCTGTATGAGCGAGACGCATCAGGAAGCATCGGCACCTAGCTGAGGCTAAACGCAAACATCACTTCCGTCTGTCAGACGGTGGGTGGCGATGTGTAGGACAAATACTCCCGGTAGGTACTTGTTACTGATGCCCCAACACGTCTTACCCAAAAGTCACTTTCCGTGCCCTCGTATTGGTAACCAGTCTCACGGGAAAAGTATGCCTGCACCAAACGGTGGCGTCTGTGTGCTTGCGCACCGACAGCATGAAAATCCATAAATAAAATGAATGCGATACATCTACGAATCTGAACACTTAGCAAACAAATAGCGTAGTGAGCAACCAGATGCACATGAAAGCCCACACCCTTGCAGCGGATGCGGCTATTGCCCATTTTTCAGTCAATCCCGAATTTGGCCTAAGCAATGCGCTGGCGCAAGCGCGCTTGGCCCACGACGGCCCCAACCAGCTGGCGGAGGTGCCGCGCCGCTCGACATGGTTGGTTCTCGCAGCACAGTTCAAAGGGCTCATGATCATCATCTTGATCGGCGCGGCGCTGCTAGCTGCAGCGGTAGGTAGCTACAAAGATGCTGTGGTTATTCTGGCGGTGGTGGTAATCAACGCACTGGTGGGCTTTTATCAAGAATACCGGGCCGAGCGCAGCTTGGAGGCATTGAAGTCAATGCTGCAAGTAACAGCACGTGTGCGGCGTAACGGCACGCCACTGGAAATCAATGCGGACGGCATAGTAGCCGGAGACATATTGTTACTGGAAGCAGGCGACAATGTAGCGGCTGATGGAAGGCTGATCCTCACGGTAGGCACAGAAATTGACGAGTCTGCGCTTACCGGCGAGTCAATGCCAGTGGGCAAACAGGCCGATGCGGTAGTTGCGGTGGATGCGCCCTTGGGAGATCGTTTTAACATGGCGTACATGAACACGTTACTCACACGTGGGCGTGCCGAGCTGGTTGTGACGGCAACTGGCGCCAATACCGAGATGGGGCAACTCTCTCAAGAGTTGGCAACCACAGTCGATGTACCAACCCCGTTACAAATTCAGCTTAACCAACTTGCCAAGCGGCTAGGCATCATTGCACTCGCCATGGTGGCATTGCTTTCGTTGTTGCAGTACATGCGCGGTGTAAAGCTCGCGGAAATCATTATGGATGCCATTGCGCTATCGGTAGCCGCTTTGCCCGAGGGTCTGCCTGTCGTGGTTACCGTCACGCTGGCTATGGGAATGCACCAAATGGCGCGCCAACATGCCATTGTCAAGCGTTTATCCAGTGTAGAGACGCTGGGGTGCACCACCGTCATTTGCTCGGACAAGACCGGTACCTTAACCCTCAATCAAATGACGGTACGTACTTTTATGTGCGCGGGCCAGCAGTTCCAGGCGTCTGGTGACGGGTACGCCACACAAGGCGACATTACCCCATTGGAAGGCAATACTGCCGACGTAGATACTGCCCAGCTGATGGTGCCGATTGTGGCCTGCAACGACAGCCATGTGCATGATGGCAAGGCCATTGGAGACCCCATGGAAGCGGCGCTCCAGGTGCTTGCGGCAAAGAGCGGATTGCGCAAGGAAGACGTTGAGCGCGCACTTCCGCGCCTGGCTGAAATACCCTTTGACTCAAAGCATAAGTTTATGGCCACTTTCCACAGTGACGGTGACGATGTGAAGCTATTCGTTAAAGGTGCACCTGATGTACTGATTGCACATTGCAAATACGAACGCTTGGAAAACAACGACCAACCGCTGTCTAAGGCACGCAGACAACAATTGCACGCAGCCTATGAAGCTTTGGGACACCGCGGATTGCGCGGATTGCTGGTGGCAGCGCGCACCTTGCCCAAAAGCCAGTTTGACGAGAAAGGCGACCTTACCGGTTGGATCAATGAACTGAGTTTCGTTGGGTTGATTGGTTTGCAGGATCCTCCCCGCATGGAGGCTACCAAGGCTATCGCCGAATGCCAGCAAGCAGGTATTGCAGTAAAAATGATAACGGGTGACCACCAAACGACTGCCTCAGCTATTGCAGGAGAACTGGGTCTACATGGCCGCGCATTGTCGGGGGCAGATATTGACCGTATGGATGCAGCGCAACTCGGAAAAATCATTGATGACATAACTGTATTTGCACGGGTATCTCCAGCGCATAAGGTAAAGATTGTGCGCGCCCTGCAAAGCAAAGGACACGTCGTTGCCATGACGGGCGATGGGGTAAATGACGCCCCTGCACTCAAGCAGGCCGACATTGGTGTGGCGATGGGTATCAGCGGCACGGCAGTAGCCAAGGAGGCCGCCACCATGGTGTTGACGGATGATAACTTTGCCACCATCGTGGTAGCCGTCAAGCAAGGTCGGGCGCTGTATGACAACATCTTGAAGTTTGTCCGCTTTCAGCTATCGACCACGATTGGGGCCATCTTGACCATGTTTTTAGCGCCATTTTTCGGATTACCCGAACCGTTCACAGCGCTGCAAATTCTATGGGTGGCCATTATCATGGACGGCCCGCCTGCCGTTTCGCTGGCGCTAGACTCGGCGCGCCCTGGCATCATGAATGAGCCACCACGCCCCCGCGGCGAGCCCGTGCTGCCTTTGGCCCGATTAGTGCGAATTATCGCCTTTGGTGTGACGATGATGGTGGGAACGTTGGGCGTGCTGTACTACGAACTGCAAGTGGGCCCAAAGGATCGCGCTTTGACTTTGGCGTTCACCACTTTTGTATTGTTCCAGTTTTTCAATGTATTCAATGCCCGAAGCGAAATCGGCTCTGCGTTCAACGCCGGGTTTTTCAAGAACCGCATGCTGTGGTCAGCACTTGTTGGCACACTGCTACTGCAGGTGCTGGCCGTGCACTGGCCCGTTGCTTCAAATATCTTCAGCACTACTGGCATGGCATGGGCAGATTGGGGCGTGGCGGCTGGCGTAGCCTCTTCAGTGTTGCTGCTAGAAGAGGCACGCAAACTGTGTTTCAGGCTATTTTTAGGCTTCAACCCGCGGAAGGTGAGCGTTGTTAGAGAACATT
>JAYUHM010000083.1:0-14980 GCA_043766985.1 Polaromonas sp. | reverse complement strand
TTCGTGGCGTTGCTGACGCGCCTCCACGAACGCCATGTGCAGACTGACTTCAAGTTCTTGAGCGATCATGCGGCCTCCATAATGCATTGCAACGGGTGGCCGCCACGACGTGCGGCGGCCAACACCAACTCTACTTTCGTCGCAGCGACATCCTTTGAATAGGTGCCGCATACGCCTCGACCATCATGATGAATCTTCAACATGATCTGCGTCGCGGCTTCGAGGTCGCGATTGAAATACTCTTGCAGCACCACCACCACAAACTCCATCGGCGTGTAGTCATCATTCAGAAGTACTACCTGGTACATCTGCGGGGGTTTGATTTTTTCGGGCCTGCGCTCTAGCACCACTGCGCCATCGCCGTCATCTATGAGGGGTTTGGTGCGCGGTTCTGCGGGCGGCGGTGGTACTTTAGTTGCCAATTTCGTTTCCAGTTAGCTTAAGCAAAAAGACACAACTTCTAATTGCCGTATTCGCAACATATTACGCGAGATTTTACGGCGCTGCACGGCTTGAGGGTGCCCTATGTTGCAATTCCCTACTCAACTGACGGCAAGGCACAGGTATTCAAGGCTTGCTTGGGCGGCTAAAGCTGGCGCGCCAATAAAAACGGGGCCCAAAGGCCCCTCTTTTATTGCTCCGGTTGGGAGGCTTACATGTGGTCGATCATCACCTGGCCAAAGCCCGAGCAGGAAACCTGGGTGGCACCCTCCATCAGGCGGGCAAAGTCGTACGTGACTTTCTTGCTGGCAATGGATTTCTCCATGCTGCTGATGATCAAATCAGCCGCGGCCGTCCAGCCCATGTGGCGCAGCATCATCTCGGCTGAGAGGATTTCTGAGCCCGGGTTGACGTAGTCTTTACCAGCATACTTGGGCGCTGTGCCGTGCGTTGCCTCAAAGCAGGCCACGGTGTCCGACATGTTGGCGCCAGGGGCAATGCCAATTCCGCCGACCTGCGCTGCCAGCGCGTCAGAGATGTAGTCGCCGTTCAGGTTGAGTGTGGCAATCACGCTGTACTCGGCCGGGCGCAGCAAGATTTGCTGCAAGAAGGCGTCGGCAATCACGTCTTTGATGATGATGTCTTTGCCTGTTTTCGGGTTTTTGAACTTGCACCATGGGCCGCCGTCGATCAACTCGGCACCAAACTCTTTTTGTGCCAGTGCATAGGCCCAGTCACGGAAGCCACCCTCGGTGTACTTCATGATGTTGCCCTTGTGCACGATGGTCAGGCTGGACTTGTCGTTGTCGATGGTGTACTGCAAAGCCTTGCGCACCAGGCGCTCGGTGCCTTCGCTGGACACTGGCTTGATGCCAATGGCAGACGTATTGGGGAAGCGGATTTTTTTGACACCCATCTCGTCTTGCAAAAACTTGATGAGCTTTTTAGCCTTCTCGCTTTGCGACTCAAACTCTACGCCGCAGTAAATGTCTTCGCTGTTTTCACGGAAGATCACCATATTGGTTTTCTCGGGCGCTTTCACGGGGGAAGGCACGCCTTTGAAGTACTGCACAGGGCGCAGGCACACATACAAGTCGAGCTCTTGGCGCAAGGCCACGTTCAGGCTGCGAATGCCGCCGCCGACCGGCGTGGTCAATGGGCCTTTGATGGACACCACGTATTCGCGCAAGACCTGCAGCGTTTCTTCTGGCAACCATACGTCGGGGCCATACACTTTGGTAGACTTTTCACCGGCATACACTTCCATCCAGTGGATCTTCTTTTTGCCACCGTAGGCCTTGGCCACGGCTGCATCGACCACTTTCAACATCACCGGGGTGATGTCCATGCCGGTGCCGTCGCCTTCGATGAACGGAATGATTGGCTCGTCGGGCACGGTAAGCGACATGTCAGCGTTGACGGTGATTTTGCTGCCCGCTGCAGGGACTTTGATGTGCTGGTACATGGTATTGCGCGTCTCCGTGGAGGAAGATAGAAGGACTTTGTAACTCAAAAGCCTTATCATGGGTAGGCCATCGATAGCGCTAGAGCACAGCCTCTAATTCTAACTCGAAAATTTTTATACCGGGATTGTCAACCGTTTGAAAAGCCACCCCGTTACAGCCATACCGCCAAATTTTTTTGGATGGTTTTTTGAAGTAACGTTATCTCAAGGAATTATTATGAACAAACTCATCGCTGCTCTGGTTGCTGGTCTTTTCGCTGCTGGTGCTTTCGCACAAGCTCCTGCTGCTCCAGCCGCTCCTGCTGCTGCTAAGCCAGCCGCTGCAGCTCCTGCTGCCGCTGCACCTGCTGCTGCACCAGCCGCCGCCGCTCCTGCTGCTAAGGCGGAAGCCAAGCCAGCTGCTGCTCCTGAAGCAAAAGCTGCAATGAAAGCAGAAAAGAAAGCCGCTAAAAAAGCAGCTCGCAAAGCAAAGAAAGCCAAAATGGCTGACAAGCCAGCTGCTAAGTAATTAGCCAGCGCTTTTCGCTAAGCTAAAAATGCCCGCCTCGTGCGGGCATTTTTTATGGGTATTTCATCTTTGCCAATGTTTTTGTGATTTTTTGAAAAACTGTTTTAAGCCAGCCGGGAACTCTCCCCGCCTGCAATTACACTGAATGCCATGAACACCCGCCCTTGCCCTCCTGTTACCCATTTGAAAGCGCTGCGTGCTACCGCCCGCTTAGGCGCAGCATTGGTTTTGGCCAGCCTGATGGGCGTTGGCCTGGGCAGCCACGCGCAGACCGACATGCAAGCCAACGCCGAAGGTGCGCCGCAAACCAAGCTGCAGCGTATCAAAATAGCTGCGGGTATGCACCAGATAGACGCGCAGGTAGCCCTCACGCCAGAGCAGCGGCAGATTGGGCTGATGTGGCGCAAGACCATGCCCATGCATGAGGGCATGCTATTTATATTTGAGCAGCCCAGCCAGCAGTGCTTTTGGATGAAAAACACCTTGCTCCCTTTGACGGCGGCTTTTGTCGCCGACGATGGCACGGTAGTGAACCTGCAAGACATGAAGCCCCAAACCACAGAGCCCCACTGCTCCACCAAGCCGGTGCGCTATGTGCTGGAGATGAACAAGGGCTGGTTTGCTAAAAAAGGGGTTAAAGCCGGTAGCAAGCTGGCTGGTGAGCCGTTTGTGCCAACCAAGCCTTAAGTGGCTGTTAGAAAGACAAAATAGAAGGACAAAAAAAAGCCACCTTGCGGTGGCTTTTTTCATGCAGGCAAAGCGCTGATTAGTTCAGAGCAATCTTCTTGTCACCCTTGTAGGTGTACAGAGTCATCGATGGGTTCTTCAGTTCGCCGTTTGGCTCAAACTGCACTGTGGTGGTCACGCCTTTGAAGTTGGTTTTGCCAATTTCAGCGGTGTAGACTTTTGGATCGGTGCTGTTGGCACGCTTCATAGCGTCAACCAAGACGAACACAGCGTCATACACGTACGGGCTGTAGACCTGGAACTGCTTGGGGAACTTGGCTTCGTAACGCTTCATCCAGGCGTCGCCGCTTGGCATTTTGGCCAGTGATGCGCCGCCTTCAGCGCAGATCACGTTCTCTAGCGTTTTAGCACCAGCGGATTGCTTGATCAGGTCGTTGGTGCAGATGCCGTCGCCGCCGAAGTACTTCTGCTTCGTCAGGCCCAGTTGCTCCATCTGGCGCAACATGGGGCCAGCTTGTGGGTCCATGCCGCCAAAGAAGATAGCGTCTGGGTTTTTGGCTTTGACAGCGGTCAAAATAGCCATGAAGTCAACGGCTTTGTCGGTGGTGAACTGCTCGTCCACAATCGTCATGCCCTTGGCTTTGGCGGTGTTCTTGAACACTTCAGCCACGCCTTGGCCGTAAGCTGTACGGTCGTCGATCACGGCCACGGTCTTGAGCTTCAAGCCATCGGCTGCGTAGAAAGCCAAGCCAGCGCCCAAGGCGTTGTCGTTGGCCAGCAAGCGGAAGGTGGTTTTGTAGCCAGGCTTGGTCAGGTTGGGGTTGGTGGCCGACGGGGTGATGTGGGGGATACCGCAGTCGTTGTAGATTTTGGACGCTGGAATGGTGGTGCCAGAGTTCAGGTGGCCGGCTACGCCGTTGACTTTAGCGTCGCACAGTTTTTGTGCGGCTGCTGCGCCTTGCTTTGGATCGGCTGCGTCGTCTTCGGCAACCAGCTCAAATTTGATCTTTTTGCCGCCGATGGAGATGTTTTGGGTGTTGAGGTCTTCAACTGCCATGCGGGCACCGTTCTCGTTGTCCTTGCCGTAGGCGGCTTGGGCACCAGAAATAGGCGCTACGTGGCCAATTTTGACCACTTGCATGTCTTGTGCAGACGCTACGCCTGCGATGGTAGCCAATGCGGCCAATACGGTAAGTTTCAGTTTCATATAAACCCCTTTGAGGAATTGAATAACAAAATCGCCAGAAAAGTTGAGAGTATTAAATTTACCCAACGGCATGTACGATACTGCAAATAACGCGCCAAGGTCGCATTCGGGACGCAAAATTCCTAGGGGTTTTCACGATCAACCGTTTAATTGAAGCCAGATTTATCCTGTAGTTCCGTGGCTAATGCATCTTGCAAAGCCCGGCTCAGTGCGGCGGTTACCACGCCTTCAATGGCTGGCTCCAAGTCGCGCGCAATGGCATAGGCATGTGCCAACGCCACCCCTGCTACCGCCTCGCGTATCTGCTGCTCCAGCGTCGTCTGGATTTGCAGCATGACGCGCTCTGTCACATGCTGTAACACCCGTTGACGAATCTCCAGAGCGGTGGCGTCGGGCAGTGCGTATTCGTGCGGTGTGGCCGGTGGTGCGGACTGCACCTCTTGGGTGAGTGTCGGAACAAATTTGGGCGGGTTTTTTTCCATGGGTGGGTGCAATGTAGGCGCAAGTAGGCCGCTTACGGGGCAAGCTGCAGGTCGTGCCGGGTAATGTCGTACCCCAGCTCGGTGTAGTGCTTCCAGCGCACGCGGGCGGCGTGGCGGTCGGCGTCGTCCAGGCTCACCACTTCAATCACACGTTCAAAGCGCTCAAAGCCATGGGGTACCGTGGGCGTCAGGTTGACCAGCACGCCGTAGCCCTGGGCTTGGTCAGCGTCGTCGCACAGCACCACGGGGGTGCGCGCCTGCACCCCGGGGGGGCATGGCGCACGGGTGTGGGCTATAAAGTCCAGCGGGCTAAAGGTCCACAGCTCCGCGTCTAGCCGGGCCAGCACCTCGGGCGGGGCCAGCACGGCCACGCGCGCGCCCGCGCCAGTGGCTTTGCGCAGAAGTTTGCAGGCGTAGGCTACCTTGTTGGGTGCGTTGAAGTGGAAGGCAAGCTGGGTCATAAAGCTGTTGGGCGGTGATTTAAATGCAAAATCAGCGCTTTTTCGCTACTTTTTTAGTAGCAGCTTGTGCTATGGTCTGTTGGGCTGATGGCTGATTTAGCAAGTAATTTAGCAATAATGGCACCGGCCGGCCGGTAGAGCCTTTGGCGGCGCCGCTTTTCCAGGCCGTGCCTGCAATGTCCAAATGTGCCCACGGGTATTTGCCTGCAAAGCGCTGCAAAAACTTGGCCGCGGTAATCGACCCGCCTGCGCGGCCACCCACGTTGGCCACATCGGCAAAATTACTTTTCAGCGCGTCGGCGTAGTCGTCGTCCAGCGGCATGCGCCAGCACGGGTCCAGCGCGGCGTCACCGGCGCTTTGCAGGGCCTGGGCCAGCGGGTCATCGGCGCTGAACAGGCCGCTGCGCAGATGGCCCAGGGCTATCACGCAGGCACCGGTCAGCGTGGCAATGTCCACCACGGCATGGGGCTTGAAGCGCTCGGCGTAGGTCAGCGCGTCGCACAAAATCAACCGGCCTTCGGCATCGGTGTTCAAAATTTCAATGGTTTGGCCGCTCATGCTGGTGACCACGTCGCCGGGCTTGATGGCGCGGCCATCGGGCATGTTTTCGCAGCTGGGAATGAGGCCCACCACGTTGATTTTGGGTTTCAGCAGGCCCAGCGCCTTGAACACGCCCAGCACGCTGGCCGCGCCGCCCATGTCAAACTTCATCTCGTCCATCTCGGCTGCGGGTTTGATGGAGATACCGCCGGTATCAAAGGTAATGCCCTTGCCGACCAGCACGGTGGGGGCCGCCGTTTTGGCGCCGCCGTTGTAGCGCAGCACAATAAAACGCAGTGGCTCGCTGGAGCCTTGGGCCACCGCCATGAACGAGCCCATGCCCAGCTTGGCCACTTCTTTGGGGCCTAGTACCTCGCATTGCACGCCCGTGCTGCCTTTGGCCAGCGACTTGGCTGCGTCGCCCAGCATGGCCGGCGTGGCATGGTTGCCGGGGCGGTTGGCCCACTCTTTGGCAAACTCTATGCCCTGCACGCACGCAGCGGCCTGGGCAAAGCTGGCCTGCAGCGCGCGCGCGTCGGGCACACCCATAGTGACCATTGCAATGCGGCGTGGGTGCGATTTGCTTTTGGTAGTGGTGTAGACATAGCTGGCCTGGGCTGTGGCCTGCATGGCGGCATTGAGCGCGGCCTGTTGGGCATCCACGCCCAAATGCGCCAGGCCCGCCAGGCTGATGACCACGGAGACTTTAGCGGCTTTGGCGTTGGCCGATGCCGTGCCGTTGGCGTCATTCGCGCCATTCGTCCCATTGGTTGTCGGCTTGTAGGCGGCGATGGCGGCGGCTACGGCCTTGCCCACCTCGCGGGCGCTGCCCTCGCCAGCGCCTGCCAGTATCACCTTGGTAGCGTGAATGCCGGGCAGCGCGTAGGCTTGCAGCAGCTTGGCCACGGCGCCATCGCAGTCACCGGCGCTGCGGGCCTGGGCCACCAAAGCCGCCACCGGGCCGTCGCTGGCCTTGGCCGCTGCACTGGCGCTTTTGTTGACCACCACCACCAGCAGGGAGGCGGGCGCGGCCGCAGCCTGTGCCCAAGACAAGGTTTTAAGTTCAAAGTTCATAATACGTACTTTCTGATGGCTCTTTTGAGCATACAAGACCTGCATTTTCATCTAGCGCGCAATGTTATTCCATTCTTCCGTCCGCAAAGAGCTTGCGCGCAGCTTTGGCGCCACTTTAGTGGTGCTGTTTACCGTAGTGCTCAGCATGATGCTGATTCGCACCCTGGGCTTGGCAGCCGGTGGCCGCGTAGACCCGCAAGACGTGATGATGCTGATGGGCTACGCCGCGCTGGGCCACTTGCCCACCATTTTGACGCTCAGCCTGTTTATTGCTGTCACCAGCACCCTGGGCCGCATGTACCGCGACTCGGAAATGGCCATCTGGTTTACCGCCGGGCGCGGGCTGGCCAGCTTTACCGTGCCGGTGTTCCGCTTTGCCTGGCCTATCTTGCTGACCATTGCCGCGCTGGCACTTTTTGTTTGGCCCTGGAGCAACCAGCAAACGCAGCTGCTGCGCGAACACTACGAAACCCGCGGCGACCTGGACCGCGTAGCCGCAGGCCAGTTTCAGGAAAACGCCTCGGGTTCGCGGGTGTTTTTTATTGAGCGCGAGGACGGCGCCAGGGTGCCCCGCCCTGATGACGACGAGCCTCTTGCGGCAGCCACGCCCGCAACGCCCGCTGCTACCGCGTCCGGCGCCCCAGCGTCTGGTGCCAGCGCAGCCCGCAGCAAAGTGCCCTCTGGGCGCGCTGGGCGCAACGTGTTTATCTCGTCGACCGAGCAGGGCAAACAAGCCGTCACCTCAGCCCGCAGTGGCCGGCTGGAACGCATTGGCGAAGACCAGTTTTTAATTTTGAACAACGGCCAACGGCTGGAGCAAACCGTTGGCCAAGAGGCGATAAAAATCAGCGAGTTTGCTGAATACGGCACCAAGGTAGGCCAAAACATCGCGCGCAATACCGACGCCGCGCCCGCCAAAACCTTGCGTACCAACCAGTTGCTGCAGAGCCCCACCAATCCCCATTTGGGCGAGCTGGGCTGGCGCATTGGCCTGGCGTTGGCCGCATGCAACCTGATTTTGCTGGCCTTGGTAGTGTCGGCCACCAACCCGCGCGCCGGGCGTGGCTACAGCCTGGTGTTTGCGCTGCTGGCCTTTGTGGTGTACTACAACATGCTGAACGCGGGCTTTGGCTGGGTTAGCTCGGGGCGCATCGGCTTTGGCAACTTTATGTTCGGCCTGCACGGTGGCGTGTTTGTCGCCACCTGCCTGTGGCTGGCCGCGCGCAACGCCAACTGGTCGCTGCGCAACCTATTGCCACGCCGCGCCTAGCATTTACTTTATTTAGATTTTCACCACACCGCCCTCATGCAAACCCTGCGCCGCCTGATTCACCGTGAAATGCTGATCAACGTGGCCTTTGTGGCACTGGCTTTCCTGGCCCTGTTTTCCTTTTTTGACCTGGTAGAAGAACTGGGTGACGTGGGCAAAGGCAACCCCGCCAACCCCTACCGCCTGAGCCACGCCGTGCTGTACACCCTGCTGTGGATGCCCAGCCGCTTGTACGAGGTGATGCCGATTGCCGTGCTGATCGGCTCGATCACCGTGATGGCGCGCTTTGCGCAAAGCTCGGAGTTCACCATTTTGCGTACCAGCGGCATGGGCCCGTGGCGTGCCCTGCGCACCTTGCTGATCTTGGGTGCAGTATTTACCGCCTTTACTTTTGTGGTGGGCGACTACCTCACCCCCGCGTCAACCCGCGCGGCGCAGTTGCTTAAATCGCGCTTTATGGGGCAAATTACCGTGGGCCAAACCGGCGCCTGGCTGAAAGAGCGCCAGCAGTATACGAATTTTGCCGTCAACGTAGGCGCCCTCACCGATCGCAGCGCCATGCGCAATATCAAAATTTTTGAGTTCAGCGCCAAAGGCCTTTTGGTGTCCAGCATTGCTGCAGAAAGCGGCGAGTTTGCCGAGGATGCCTCATGGACGCTGCACGGCGTAAAGCGCACCGAATTTTTGGTCAATGCCGACGACGTAAAAACCGGCGCCCCCAGCGCGCGCATACAGCATGACATGGTGGAAAAAAACTACCGCTGGCCCACCGAATTAAGCGCCGAGATGGTGTCGGTAGCCGTGCTGAAACCCGAGCGGATGGGCACGCTAGACCTGTTCCAGTACATGCGCCACCTACAGACCAACGGCCAAACCTCGCAGCGCTACGAGATCGAATTTTGGCGCAAAGTGTTTTACCCCCTCAGTTGCCTGGTGATGGTGGTACTGGCCCTGCCCTTTGCCTACCTGCACTTTCGCTCCAGTTCCATCAGCGGCTACGTGTTTGGCGGCGTGTTGATCGGCATCAGCTTCTTTTTGCTGAACAACGTGTTTGGCTACGCTGGCAACCTGAACAACTGGCAGCCCTGGCTGGCAGCCGCCATACCCGGCATGCTGTACACACTGGCATCGCTGGCGGCGTTCAGCTGGCTGGTGCTGCGGCGTTAGCCCGCTTACCACTTACCTACCCCTTTTAAACCTACCGTGCTTGTGCCATGACCTTCCCCAATGCGATTATTTTGTTTGCCCACGGCTCGCGCGACCCGCTATGGCGCGCCCCACTGGAGGCCGTAGCCAGCGCCATTGCCGCCAAGCACCCAAGCACGCCCGTGCGCTGCGCCTACCTGGAGCTGTGCTCGCCTGACTTGCCCACTGTTACTACAGAAGTAATAGCATCCCATGCCGTATATCAAAGGGCCAACGGCATAAGTGAGGCATTAACCATCCGCATCGTCCCGATGTTCCTGGGTATGGGCAAACACGCGCGCGAGGACCTGCCCGAGCTGGTCACCGCCCTGCAGTCCGAGCACCCGCAGGTGAGTTTTGAAGTAGCCCAGGCTATTGGCGAAGACGCACGGGTGACAGCGTTGCTGGCGGATATAGCGGCGGGATAAGAACCAGATTCACAGGCATAATAAAATCAGTTTTTAGCTGTATTTAGATATGAACCTGCACCAATTTCGCTTCGTACAAGAGGCCGCGCGGCGCAACCTGAACCTGACGGAGGCCGCCAAGGCGCTGCACACTTCGCAGCCGGGCGTCTCCAAGGCCATCATTGAGCTGGAGGAAGAGCTGGGCGTGGAAATTTTTGCGCGCCATGGCAAGCGGCTCAAGCGCATTACCGAGCCCGGCACCCATGTGCTGAAAAGCATTGAACTCATCATGCGCGAGGTGGGCAACCTTAAAAAGATCGGCGAACAGTTCAGCCTGCAAGACAGCGGCACCCTGAGCATCGCCACCACCCATACCCAGGCGCGCTACGTGTTGCCCCAGCCGATATCCAGGCTGCGTGATGCCTTCCCCAAAGTCAACGTGAGTTTGCACCAGGGTACGCCCGACCAGGTGGCCAAAATGCTGATTGACGAAGTGGCCGAGGTGGGCGTAGCTACTGAATCGCTGGCCGACTACAGCGAGCTGGTAACCCTGCCTTGCTATGAATGGCAGCACGTGCTGGTGATACCTGCAGACCATAAGCTGGCGCAGGTAAGCCAGGTTACGCTGGCCGATCTGGCGCTGGAGCCCATCATCACCTACCACCCGTCTTTTACTGGCCGCACCAAGATAGACGCTGCTTTTGCAGCTAAAAAACTGTCGCCGCGCATTGCGCTGGAGGCCATTGACTCGGACGTGATCAAAACCTATGTGCGCACGGGCTTGGGCGTGGGCATCGTGGCCGAGATGGCGGTCAAAGACGAGCTATCCAATGACCTGGTGATCAAACCCGTGGGCCATTTGTTTGGCAAAAACGTCGCCCGCGTGGCCTTTAAACGCAGCGCCTACCTGCGCAACTTTGTCTACACCTTTGCCGAGCTGCTGAGCGACCGCCTGAACCGCAAACTGATTGACCGCGCCATGAGCGGGCAGGCGGATGACTATGAATTGTGAAGAACTAAAACGGACATCCGGACGCAGAGGACGCAAAAGTTACGCAAAAGGCGCGAAAGAAGACAAGAAAAAGTCAAAATTATTTTTCCTTTTTCTAAATATGTCTTTCAATTTATTTGCTCATTTTTAAATTTTTTGGTATCCCTTTTGCGTCCTTCGCGTAACTTTTGCGTCCTCTGCGTCCGGAAGTTTTGTATTCGACAATTCTGTATTTAAAACCTCAAGATAACCATGCAAACCCTAGAACGCACCCCCGCACTGCAAACCAAACTGCCCGCCGTTGGCACCACCATCTTCACCGTCATGTCGGCGCTGGCCACCGAAAAAGGCGCCGTGAACCTGGGCCAGGGCTTTCCCGACTTTCACTGCGACCCGGCCTTGCTGGGCTATGTGACGCAGGCCATGCAGGCGGGCCACAACCAGTACCCGCCCATGCCCGGCATCCCCACCCTGCGTGAGGCGGTAGCTGCCAAAATGCTAGTGCTGCACGGCAAGCAGTACAACCCAACCAGTGAGATCACCATCACCGCCGGGGCCACGCAGGCCATCATCACCATCATTTTGGCCGTAGTGCACGCCGGTGACGAAGTGATTGTGCTGGAGCCCTGCTACGACAGCTATGTACCTAACATTGAACTGGCTGGCGGCAAGGTAGTACGCGTACCACTCACGCCCGGCACCTTCCGCCCCGACTTTGACAAAATCAGCGCCGCCATCACGCCAAAAACGCGTGCCATCCTCATCAACAGCCCGCACAACCCCAGCGCGACCGTGTGGAGCCGCGCCGACATGCTGCGCCTGCAAGACATACTCGCCCCCACCGACGTGCTGCTCATCAGCGACGAGGTGTACGAGCACATGGTGTTTGACGGCCAGCAGCACGAGAGCGCAGCGCGTTTTCCTGGCTTGGCAGCCCGCGCTTTTGTGGTCTCCAGCTTTGGCAAAACCTACCATGTGACGGGCTGGAAGATGGGCACCGTAGCCGCGCCCGCGCCGCTGACCGCCGAGTTTCGCAAGGTGCACCAGTTCAACGTGTTCACGGTCAACACGCCCATGCAGCACGCGCTGGCCAACTACATGGCCAACCCCGCGCCCTACCTGGAGCTACCCGCCTTCTACCAGCGCAAGCGTGACCTGTTTTTAGACGGCATCCGCAAAACCCGCCTCAAGCCCTTGCACACGCAAGGCAGCTATTTTCAGTGTGTCGACATCAGCGACATATCCGACCTGAACGAGGCGGATTTTTGCAAGTGGCTAACGTCCGAAATCGGCGTAGCGGCCATCCCCCTGTCCGCCTTTTACGGCAACGGCTTTGACCAGCGTGTGGTGCGGTTTTGCTTTGCCAAGAAGGACGAGACGCTGCTATTGGCGCTGGAGCGGCTAGCTAAGCTGTAGCCGCAGGCTTCGTACGATGCGGTTGGCGCAGGCCTTCGCACAGGCCTGCAATCATGGTCACTGCCAAGCCGGTGTCCAGCCGCGATTGCTGCGCCAGCAGGCGCTGGCCCTGGTCGTCTGCCTCCGGCTGCAAAATTTGTAATACGCGCTCCACAGCAGTTTCATCAAGCAACTGCCGCAGATCGCGTCCGAGCAGCCGAGCACTGGCCACCTCATGCACATAGTCCGGCGCATCAAAAAGGTCTGGGTAATACTGGGCAGCGTGGTCGTATCTGTCGCAGTCCAGGTAGTGGCGCAGGTAGAGCATCAAATCGCCCGCATCGCGCCCGGGGTGGGTGAACTTGCGGTCCTGCCAGGCGGTGACCTTTAGCAACGCTAGCGCAGGCAAACTGGCTACCAGAAGGCTGCCCCCACCGGGCAAGCGCACGTCATGGCCAGCGCGCATCGCTTCCTGCATGCCAAAGCAATCGAACACGGTTTGCTCCTCCGGTGGCCAGGCCAGCGTGCGGTTGGGCCGCTCCACACCACCAAATGGCACGATATCCAGCGGCCTGCCAGAGCGGTGCCAGAGCTTGTGCGTCGCATCCTTGGACCTGGCTTCAAACGCCCCGCCCGCCAGCAGCGCCAGGCGCAAGGCCTCAAAAGTGGCCCAGTCGCGCACCATCACGCCAAAATCCATGTCTTCGGTCAGGCGCAGGGTGTTGATGCCATACGCGTGCAGCAACATCACATCCCGCGCGGCTGCCCCCATCAAGAAAATCGGCGCGCCCAGTTTGGTGGCCTCCAGCTGCAAGGGGCGCACGACATCAGCCAGCGGCTGCAGGTCAGGCTTGGCGGACAAGTCGAACAACATATTCTGCATACAGCCGCTTGGCTGTCTCCATACAACGTGCATCGCCCGTCGCCAACAAATCGGCATACACCAGCACCGGCGGCACACAGGCTTCACCATCACCCTGCGGGAAATTCCAGAAGCGCCGACGCACCTCTACCACCGCTTGGTGCCCCACATCGGGCTCCTTCACAAACCTGTATTTACCAGCCAACAGGCCGGGCAGCTTGTCGGCATACAGCGTGAGCTCGCCAGGCTTAAGGTATTGGGTAAGCAATGCGGCGGCTGGCTCGCCACCCCATTGCGCTTGGTGGGCTGTCAGCGGCCAGTCTTGCCAGCCATCCAGCGTGGCCACGTAGTATCGCCCCAGCAGTGTGCGCGGGCGCAGCTGGCGGGCATAGGCATCCACCCACAGCGCCAGCAAGCGCTCTGTCTCATACAAGCGGCGCGTGCCCCGCTTGCCTTTAACCTCCGTCACAAAGCCCTGCTGCTGCAAGTCCGGCATCACCCAGCCCACCGTGCCGTGCGCCACACCCGCGCGGGTGGCCAGCTCGCGGTAGGGCAGGTTGATCCATTCCGGATGGCATAACAGTGCAAACAGCACCTGCAGGCCTGTGGGCTGAAAAGCCCGTCCGAGCTGCGGCGCCGCAGTTTTGACCACGGGTTTGCGGCCAGTCACCCACACCAACGCCGCCGCTTGGCGGATATAGGCATTGCCCGCTGTGTCCAGAAACGCACGCCCCTGCTGGCGCAGGGTTTCTGCCAGGTCTGGCGCGATGTAGTCCGCCACCAGCAGGCCGGGCAAACCATACAATTCGGCCTGCAGATCCAGCTGATGCAATGCTGGCCCCAAATTGGCTGGCCGCAACTGCCGCCTCACCGCCACCACATAGCGCTGGCCCTCACCGCCCAGGCCCAGGCGCACAATGGCATCTGCCGCCAAGCCCTCAAGCCCAAGGGGCACAGGCTCCACCGTCGCAGCCAAGCCTAGGCCGCGTACCGCGCTCAAGGCGGCCGGTAGCAGATCGGCTTCAGCGATAACAAGCATTTTGTCCATTTATTCATATTGTCCACGATTATTGGACAAAAATCAATAGTGGACAAATACAATTGATTCACCAAGTCCGCCGCGATCTCAAAAGTGCAAGCACAGTGGAATGCAGCGCGGCCTTGGCGCAGCGCGATCAGTGCGGTGAGCGGCAGTAGCTGCCCTCTTCCGCACAGCGGTAAGTGGCCGTCATCGGGCTGGGCGCCACAGCACCGGGACAGCTGCGCGGAATCTGGCACACCCCCACACCAAGCCGGTGGGTTTCTCGGCTACGCCCAAAAAAATGGTGCCGCTGTGAGTGTCGGCCATGGCGGAATAAGACTCTCAAAAACTGCCGGGCATGCCACTGCGTGACGTGTTGAATTCGGTTTCGATGCCTAGGCTGCTGGACTACAGGGCGGAGAAAAAGTTTCGACTAATCTGCATGAGATTTTCCCATTTACTGGTCCACGTCGTCAAAAACTGATCGCAACTCCACCGTCGCACGGTCTACCAAAGGCTCTTTGAAATAGTCGCTCTCTTCGTTTGGCGATGCTGGGAGTTCCGCGCGCAACTCCTCCACAGTTTCCTTTATCCTAGCCAAGCCAGCATCGATAAGCTCAACCGCTTCTAGGTCGGTGCTCAAGACATTTCGATAGTCAGTCAAAGCCGTTTCGAGCAGGTAAAAGTGGCTTTCTGGATCTTCTTCGCCATCGTGACTCTGTTGCCATCCGTCAACATATTCAGACAGACACGGGAGCAATAACACCCGAACGTCTTCAAGAATGGCAGTGAACTCCGCCGCATCAAAAAGTGGACGGATCTGTTCGCGAAGAAAGTCTGGGTCCGGGGTCTCGACCGCAAGGGTTCGGATTTTAGCCACGTGCTGCAATCGAACCACTTCAGGCAATAAATCAAAGGTTCGCAACCTCACGATCACATCCACATCCGGCATCGCTCCGAGATAAGACCACACCTTTAGCGAT